>SVFZ01000055.1 GCA_015056585.1 Butyrivibrio sp.
TCTCCCCAGACTGTCTGTTTGCCTTTTTCAAAAATAGAATTTTTGACCGTAAACCCGAGAACTGGCTGTATTGCGCTTGGAATTATCATGGCTTAAATGATACACTATTCTTAAGCTTTTTACTATCTAAATGACATTAACTCCGTCCCAGGGACCACCAGGGGCATAAAGAATGAAGGAAACTGAGAGGAGAAAACCTATTATGCTTCTAAAAACATCCATGAATGGCAACGAACTTGAAAATGGAAGTGAGATACTTGAATTTATTGATGTCACAGAGGAAGATGCTTTAAAGAATTATTCACCTGTTTCAAATGCACTTGTTGTAGTAAAATGCGGCAGCAGGTATCTCCTTGGTTTTAACAAATGGCGTAAGCGCTTCGAGATATTTGGAGGATGCCGAGAAGAAAACGAAACATTAAGAGAATGCATTAGCAGAGAGACCATGGAGGAGCTTGGACTCAAGAATGTTAACTTCGAGTATTTTGGTCTTGTTCATTACAATATGGCTCCGTCCTATTTTAACAAGGAATGGCACGAGGAGTATGGCGCGTTATACGGACTGACTGTTCCGGAGAGCTCTTTTGCTGAAATTGAATCCTCGCGTATAGACAGGGATGAAATTGAGCGGCTGGCATTTTATGATGATATAAAGGGAAAAGAGTATGTGGCGCAAATAGATGAATACTTACTGACCTGCGTTAAGAATAAAGGCTAATAGAAAAGTCTGCAGATATAAGCGATAAGATTGTAGTGAATGTAGAAATGTTTTTATAATTAGCCAGGTAACCGTTACTATGCCCTTGATGGATAAAGGAGCATCGGTATTGTAGATTTTGACATAAGGTTGCGGTGATGGTATCATAAAGTCACAAAGAAAAAGGATGTCACCGGCAACGGTAAGCATTCCTGAAGTTATAGCTTAAGAGCTAGCCGTCCAAGTTTGCAGACCGGGGCGGCT
Organism: Butyrivibrio sp.; assembly: GCA_015056585.1. Lineage (GTDB taxonomy): Bacteria > Bacillota > Clostridia > Lachnospirales > Lachnospiraceae > Butyrivibrio. The sequence continues at coordinate 962 of SVFZ01000055.1, forward strand.
ATTCTCTTGTTCCGGTATTTCGTCCGATGGCGTATCCGAGACCGAACGCAGTCAGCGCAAGGCTGATTACAGCGATTAATCCTTCTATCGTCAACATCTGCGGTACCTCCTTTCCGGTGAAGACTAGGAACACGGGTTCCAGTACAACAGTTACAGTCCGGAGGTAAAATACCTTTCCAATTGAATACTCGACCTCCGAACAAGCCGGAAGGCCTACCGTCCACCGCACTTTTGTGCTAAAGGTGACATCCAAGGATATAAGTTTACCACACATATGTTCTATACGTAAATATGGAAAAAGCAAGATTATGCTATGACCATGACATGAAAAGAGTGAAGGAAACAGGAAGTGAATATTTTAAACGTAGAAAATGTATCCAAATCATATATGTCTAAGCCTGTCCTCGACGGGATATCTGTCGGGATAAATGATACTGACAAGATTGGCGTTGTAGGTACCAACGGAACAGGTAAATCTACGCTGCTGTCAATCATTGCAGGCGTGACCACACCGGACAGCGGACAGGTTGTGGCAAGTAATGGCCTTAGAATCTCATATCTGCCCCAGAATCCGGTATTTGATAAAACCAAAACTCTTTTGGAAAATATCACCGAAAAAATTTATTCAGGTGGCGACAATTGGGACAAGATGGGCGAGATCAAAGCTAACCTTGGAAGATTTGGAATTGACGATCCGGAGTGTAATCCGGAGATACTTTCAGGGGGCCAGAAAAAGAGAGCTGCTCTGGTGGCTGCAATTATGACTCCTTCAGACCTGCTTATACTGGACGAGCCCACCAACCATTTAGACTCAGAGATGATCGAGTGGCTTGAGGATTTTCTTAAGCACTTTAGGGGCGCACTTCTTATGGTCACCCATGACAGATATTTTCTGGATGAAGTTACCAATCAGATTCTGGAAATAGATAAAAGCAGCGCCTACAGATATGAAGCGGGTTATTCAGGATTCCTGGAACTTAAGCAGCAGCGTCTTGACTATGAGCAGGCTGCTGAGAGAAAGGCTATGGCTCTTTACAGAAAAGACCTGGCGTGGATGCTCAGGGGAGCCAGAGCCCGTTCCACCAAGCAGAAGGCTCATATTCAAAGATTTGAAGCCCTTCGTGACAGAAAACGCCCGGAGGAAGAGAGGCAGATCGAGCTGTCATCGCTCCCCACGAGGATGGGCAACAAGACTATAATTCTTGATAAAATCTCCAAAGCTTACGAGGGAAAAACTCTTTTCCGGGATTTTTCCTATACATTCAACAAACTGGACAGAATAGGAATTATCGGGCCAAACGGCTGCGGTAAGTCAACACTTATCAAATGTATTGTGGGTATAGAGACGCCTGATAGCGGTACTGTGGAAATAGGGCAGACTATCAGGATTGGGTACTTTGGACAGGAAAACGAAGCTCTGGATGAGGGCAAAAGAGTAATCGACTACATAAAGGATACGGCGGAGTTTATAAGAACAGCAGAGGGTCTGGTTTCGGCAAGTGTAATGTGCGAAAGATTTCTTTTTACTCCTCAAATGCAGTATGCGCCTATAGGAAAACTGTCCGGCGGAGAAAAAAGAAGGCTTTACCTTTTAAGAGTTCTTATGGAACAGCCAAATGTCATCGTTTTGGATGAGCCAACCAACGACCTGGACATTCAGACGCTCCGTATACTGGAGGATTACCTTGACGGATTTGCAGGAATTATTATCACAGTCAGTCATGACAGGTATTTCCTTGACAGAGTGGTGACAAGAATATTTTCCTTTGAAGCTGATGGGAGCCTTAATCAGAGCGAAGGAGGCTACTCAGATTATCTGGTTCATAAAAAGGAACTGGCGCGGGCAGACGAAACTTCATCAAATGCAGATGCCAAGCCTTCTGTGACTGAAGATAAGTCGCCGAAAGGTAAATATCGTGCTCCGAGGGAGAAAACAAAACTTTCTTTTAAAGAGCAGCAGGAGTACGATAACATCGAGAGCGAGATTGAGAAGCTTGAGGAAAAATCCGCTGAACTTGAGACGCAGATAGCAAAAGCGGCAACGGATTATCCAAGGCTCATGGCGCTTAGCAAGGAAAAAGAGGAAGTCGATGCCGAGATTGAGCGCAAGATGGACCGGTATGTAGAGCTTCAGAAAATGGTTGACAGTTTTCAGGGGAAATAAGGAAAGAGAGGGTATATAGCATGAAACTGGAAGAGATAAACATAAGAGACCCGTATGTTTTGCCATATGATGGTGTCTATTACATGTATGGAACAAGAGCCAAGACTTGTTGGGGAAAGGCGGATGGATTTGACTGCTATACAAGCACGGATCTGAAAGTGTGGGACGGCCCCTTTGAAGTGTTCCATCGCCCGGCTGACTTCTGGGCAGACAAGAACTACTGGGCTCCGGAAGTGCACATCTATAAGGGCGGATTTTATATGTTTGCGACCTTTAATTCTGAGGCACTGGAAAAAAAGGGAACGATGATCTTATCATCCGATAGTCCCCTGGGACCTTTTAAAATCCACAGCGAAGGAAAAATAACACCTGATGCCTGGAACAGCCTTGACGGAACGTTTTATCTTTCGCCTGAAGGAAAACCATACATGGTGTTTTCCCATGAATGGGTGGACCTTGGAGACGGTCAAATATGTGCTGTAGAGTTATCCGACGATTTAAAACGTCCTGTTTCTGAGCCTGAAACTTTGTTTGCAGCTTCGGCAGCAAAGCCCTGGGTAAAGAGCATAGACCACAGACTATGGGAAGGACCGGTGTATGTTACTGACGGGCCATTCCTTCACAGAAAAAAGGACGGAGAGCTTATAATGCTGTGGGCCACCATGGCAGAAGGCGGATATGCAGAAGCAATAGCAAGGTCAGACAACGGTGATATCGACGGAACATGGTCAGTGGACGAAAAAACTTTATTTGACAAGGATGGCGGACACGGAATGGTCTTTGAGACCTTTGAGGGGGAGCAATATCTGGTTCTTCACCAGCCCAACGAGACTCCTTTGGAACATCCTGTGTTTATCAGGTTTAACGAAAGTGAGATATGATGTTTGAGGAAATCTACAAGGGCGAATTTGATGGTGTCGCAGTGGGAAGAGTGTCGAGAAACCAGAAGTTTACCACTGCACTTGGATTCTATCACAATGAGTATCAGATCCAGTACATCTATGGCGGAGAGCGATATTTCTTTTACGAAGGCTGTTGCTACCGAATGATGCCCGGAACCATCACTATTATTGACAAAGAAAAGATTGCCAAGACAAATATCATAGGCGGAAGCGGCCATGACAGGCTGCTTATTGAGCTGAAAGAAAGAGCAATAGCGCCTGTTTGCAGCCAGCTTGGTATCGATGTTAAAAAATTCTTTTCCGATCACCACGGTGTTTATCAGGTGGGGGATGATGAATTTGTGCAGAATACCCTGCAGACTATAGAGGATCTGGTCACATCCAAAAGAGATAAGCTCACAGCAGGGAAAATCAAGCTGGAAATATTACAGCTTATCTTTGAGCAGAACAGATGGGAAAAGAGAAAGCTTGGCAAATTCGTCGAGGAAGGTGTAATACCTCACATTGAGAAGCAAAAAAGAGTTCATCAGGTGGCGGATTATATCGCCGAAAATTACGACAAGATAGGCTCAGTATCCATGCTGGCTGATCAGTTTTATATGAGCAAAGCCTATCTTTGCAGAATTTTCAAGGAAGTGACCAATTTTACAATCTCTGAGTATATCAATCTTTATAGGATAGTAGCCAGCAAGCAGTATCTTATGGATGAGAATATGAGCATGGGAGAGATTGCAAACCGTCTCGGTTACGACAGCCTCACCTATTTTGAAAGAGTCTTCAAAAAACAAATGACAGTTTCTCCCCTTCAATATCGCAAATCTGTTTTAAAAGGGGCAGTAAATATAGTTTGAAAATCTAATTTGTTTTCACTTTATTGTCAGAAGTGCCCAAAAATATTGAAAATACAACCCTCCGGTTATAAGATTTTAACAACAAAAGACGTCTTGAAGTGAACTTTATAACACGAGTGAGAAGGAATTGTTGCAAATATGTTCGATTTTTAAATGCAACAGGGACACCGGAGGGAAAAATGAAGAAAAAGTTAGTTAGTATATTATTGGCTGCAACAATGATTACAGGGGGACTGGCAGGCTGCGGAAGTGAGGCAGGCAGCACACAGACACCGGATGCAAATGAATCTGTGTCATCTGAAACTGCTACTACTTCAGAGACCGCTCCTACTTCAGAAACACCCCAGGCTGAGAAAGCAGAAGAGAAAGAGGCTGCAAGCGAGGAGCCTATTACTTTAAGAATGGCCTGGTGGGGGTCACAGGACAGGCATGACAAGACCATCGCGGCAATCGAATTATATGAGAGCCTTAATCCCAATGTTACTTTTGAATATGAGTATTATTCATTCGATGATTATTTTACAAAGCTGAAAACTCTCGTTGCTTCTGATGAGGTGTGGGATGTATTCCAGCTTGGCGGCAATTTCCCGATGTATCTGGACAAGATCTATCCACTTGATGAGTTTATAGACTCAGGGGTTGTGGATGTTTCCAAGATTTCAGAGGCAAATCTTAAGACCACAAGAGAGACTGACGGAACACAGCTTGGTCTTACCAATGGTATAAATACTTACGGAATTGCTTATGATCCGGCTATGTTTGAGGAAGCAGGAGCTGAGCTTCCGACAGAGAACTGGACTTGGGAAGACTACCAAAAGGCTGCAGATACCATTACAGAAAAGCTTGGTATCTTTGGTTCCTCAACATTCCTTACTTCCGACTTTATCGCCGGATGCTCGACCTATATTGGACAGCAGGGCTCTCTTGGTCAGTACAGCTTCTTTAATCTTGATCTTACAGGAATGGGATTTGATGATCCACAGATGCTTACTCCATACATTCAGATGAGAGCTGACATGATAAAGAAGGGATCATATCCCGACGCCGGTGCCTCAGCAGAGGTTACCAATATTGAAAATGACTTCCTGGTAACGGGCGAGGCTGCTATGACATGGGTAGCTGTAAACCAGTTCCCGACTATATACAATGTCTGCGCAGAGCAGGGAAGAGAACTTGCACTTGCCCCGCTTCCTAAAGTTGATGCCAGCGGTAACTCAGGTGCTCTGATCCAGTCCTCCCAGATGCTTTGTGTTTCACAGGATTCAGAACACAAAGAGGCCGCTGCAGCATTTATAAGCTGGTTTGAAAATGACGTTGACTGCAACAACATTCTTCAGGCTGAAAGAGGTATTCCTGCTAACGAAGATGTAAGAGCTGCTCTTGCTGCATCTGCAACAAAGGGACAGCAGATCATGTACGACTATGTTGACAGTGTGAGCAAGAATCCCACACCAAAGGAGTACAATGTTCTTTCTCCCGACGGACAGGATCAGGTTCAGGACAATTATCTGAACTATATTCAGCAGGTCGTAAGCGGCGAGATTACGGCATCAGAGGCAGCTGAAAAAACATATTCCGATGCACAGGCAATCTTTAATTGATATTTACTCTGAAAATCCTGCTCGCATAAAGCGGGCAGGATTTCTTTTATCTATTTTTCTAAGGAAATGAAAGGGGAGTTTTTCCATGGTAGATACTAAGAGAACCGCTTCGACGCGCCTTAGTATGTTTTTCAATAACGACAATGTTGTGGGACATGTATTTGCGGCGCCGTTTATCTTTGGGTTCATCTGTTTTTCTTTTATTCCGATCTGTATGTCTTTATATTATGCTTTTACAGACTATTCGCTGGGAAGTAAGGTGGCTGTATTTGTGGGAGTCAAAAACTTCCTTATGCTGTTTGAGGATGAGGTCTTTATCAAGTCCATCAAAAAGACACTTCAATATGTCTTTTTCGCAGTACCTTTAAAGCTTTCATTTGCGCTTCTTGTTGCCTTTGTTCTTACGAGAAAGAGCAGGATGGTAACCTTCTACAGATCTCTGTACTATGTGCCGTCCCTTGTGGGAGGCTCAGTGGCAGTGGCTCTTGTGTGGAAACAGCTTTTTGCAAGAAAGGGACTGTTTAACTCTGTTCTTATGAACATGGGATTTGAGAAAATAAACTGGTTTGGTAGTGAAGCACTGGCCATTTATCCTCTTATTCTCATGGCAGTCTGGCAGTTTGGTTCATCCATGATCATTTTTGCCGCAGGGTTAAAAGAGATACCGTCAACCTATTATGAAGCTGCACAGATCGATGGTGCAAATGGCTTTCAGAGTTTTTTCAGGATCACTCTGCCGTGCCTTTCGCCTATTATACTTTACAACCTTGTAATGCAGACAATTTCGTCATTCATGACCTTTACACAGGCCTTTGTAATAACAGCAGGAGGCCCCAATAACGCCACAATGCTGTATGCGCTTAATGTTTATAATCAGGCTTTTAAATATAACAGGATGGGCTACGCCTGCGCTATGAGCTGGGTGATGCTGGTTGTTATGAGCCTTATAACACTTGTGATTTTCAGAACTTCAAAGTTCTGGGTATTTAGTGAATCAGAGAGCTGAGGGGGCAAAAGATCATGAAAGAAAAGAGATTGTTAAGAAAAATTTTTTACCACCTGCTGGTTATGCTCTTTGGTTTTATAATGATATATCCGGTTTTATGGATGATAAGCGGCTCTTTTAAGGACAACTCAGAAATACTGAGAGGAACTCTGAGCCTTATTCCAAAAGCCTTCAAAGCCACCAATTATCACACCGGATGGAAGGGATTTGGCGGAACCACTTTTTTTACATTCTTTAATAATTCACTTTTGGTTACCACCATAGCCACCTTCGGAACGGTGTTGTCATCATCACTTGTATCGTACTCTTTTTCGAGGATAAAATTTAAGGGAAGAAATCTTTGGTTTACCTTTATGCTGGCCACAATGATGCTGCCGGGACAGGTTATCATGATACCTCAGTACCTGATTTATTACAGACTTGGTCTGGTACCGGGCTATGTGCCACTGGTTCTTCCGTATTTCTGCGGACAGGCGTTTTTTATATATCAGATGATGCAGTTCATGCAGGGAATACCGAGGGAACTGGACGAGGCTGCCAAGATAGACGGCTGCAGCAAGTATGGGATTTACTCAAGAATTATTCTGCCGCTTTTAAAACCGGCTATAGTTACAACAATAATAATCCAGTTCTATTGGAAATGGGATGACTATATGGGACCGCTCCTTTATTTATCCAGACCACAGTCCTACACAGCATCCATCGCGATCAAACTGTTTGCCGATTCCGCGTCGGTGACTGACTACGGAGCAATGTTTGCCATGTCTACACTGTCTCTTGTTCCGGTATTTTTGATATTCCTGTTCTTTAACAAGTATCTGGTGGAAGGAATTGGAACAAGCGGATTGAAGGGATAAGCATATGGACGATACAAAAGTTGTTTTTAAGATTTCCAACGGGGCTGTACAAAAGCTTTTTGATACCGCATCCGAAAAATGTCTTTTGAACATTAAGGACTTCGCAGGCAGAAAGGTCCTGATAGAAGGCGGAGGCTATAACAAAGTATGGATTGAGACGCAGCCCATGGGCGGAGCCATGTATGGGAAAAGAAATCTCGAAGTGGCCTATAACAACCAGACGATTTTCATGGACTATCAGAGGGAAGACGGAAGATTGCCGGGCAGCATAGAGTATGCAAACGGCAAACTGATTCCTCAGTATGACAAGTTTCAGGGCTTTTGTTTTTCCGCGCCTGCCCTTGATGTATATTTCATGACAGGAAAAGACCCTCTGTACCTTCAAAGGCTATATGAAGTGCTAAGGAAATATGATGAATATCTTTGGAAAGTAAGAGATTCGGACAATGATGGCTGCCTTGAGAGCTGGTGCAGATTTGATACCGGTGAGGATAATGCGCTAAGGTACGGCGATGCTCCTGATTACTGGGAAAGCGATGAAGCACCAAAGGGTTATAACGTTGTCCCAATGGCGTCTATGGACTTTATGAGCTATTCTTATGCGGCAAAAGAGACTATGGCCGAGATAGCGCTCATAGAAGGGAAAACAGAGCTTTACGACAGGCACAGAAAAGACGCTGACAAATTAAAAGTCAGGATAAGGGATATATTATGGAATGAGGAAAAAGGTGCCTTTTTTGACAGAGATAACAGGCACAGACAGATGGATGTGCTGACTCACAACAATCTAAGGATGATGTATTGGAGGAGCATGTCAGCTGCAGATGCAGACAGGTTTGTAAAGGAGCATCTGCTCAGTGAAACGGAGTTCTGGACAAGGCTTCCGCTTCCTTCCGTATCAGTGTCAGACCCGCTTTACAGAAATGATGAGGTAAACAATTGGAGCGGACAATCCCAGGCTCTTACATATCAAAGAGCTATAACCGCGCTTGAAAACTACGGATACTATAACCTTATTCCGAAGCTTGGCAAAAAGCTCTTTGAAGCTATCGGAGAAGAATGTATTTTTGTTCAGCAGTATGACCCTTTTACAATGAAACCATCACTATATGGAATTGATGGAAAGCAGGATGCGTACGGGCCGGCGATGCTGGCGGTACTTGAATATATCAGCAGAATGTATGGTGTTGTTTTGTTGAGGGATAAACTCATATGGAGCAGTATAAGAGAAGAGTCGGGCTACTATGAGCAGCATATAGGCGGCCATGTATATAAGCTTGAGCATGTAAAAGGCAAAGCCTATGCCTTTATTGACGGAAAGCAGATAAGCTGCTTTAAGAGAGGAACCAGGCTGGAAACTGATCTGAGCGGAAAGGAACTTTTCAGGTACGATGATCTATAATATTTTGGATTATGGCGCGGTCTCTGACGGCGAGACTAATTGCGCAAAGGCTATTCAGAGGGCAATTGATGACTGCAGCGCGACGGGGGGAAGAGTGTGCATTCCTGCGGGGCATTTTTTGTCAGGCACAATTCGTCTTAAATCAAATGTTGAGCTTTACCTTGAACACGGAGCAGTGCTTTTATCAAGCCTTGATGAAGCAGATACCATAGACTACTTCAGGGAATGTGACAATGAGAATGAAGTGGACGGATGGGAAGGAGGGTGCTTTCTCTTTGCACTTCATGAAAAGAATATAGCTATAACGGGAACCGGAATAATTGATGGACAGGGCAGCAAGACATTTTTTGACGACGATCCGGAGCATGCAGATGAGGGAAGCCCTCTTGCTGTAAAGGGCTTCAGACCGAGGATGAGCTACTTTGAAGATGTTGAAAATCTTTTGGTATCAGACATAACCTTCAGGGATTCGGCCTTTTGGACTCTTCACATGGCAGGGTGCAGAAATGTCAGGATTGAGAACATTGCTATTGAAAACAACAAAAGGGGCCCAAATACCGACGGTATAGACCCTGATTGCTGTCAGGATGTTATCATAAGGGGCTGCAGGATAACCAGCGGAGATGACAGTGTGGTAATAAAATCCACAGCTCCAATGCATAAAAAATACGGTGACTGCAGGAATATTATTGTAAGTGACTGCATTCTTTCATCCAGTTGCTCCGCTGTAAAGATCGGCACCGAGACATATGGCGATATCCATGATGTGCTCGTATCGGATTGCATTGTAAAGGACTGCATCAGAGGTATAGGAATCTGGTCCAGAGATGGCGGAGAAATTTATGATATCAGGATTCATCATATCCAGGGAAATACCAGAAACTTTGCCGATTCAAGGATAAGAAAAAGCGGAGTCTTCAGCTGGTGGGGAAATGGTGAACCGATAGCTATTACGGCCACAAAGAGGGAAAATACAGACAGGATTCCCGGAAGAGTGCATGATATCTTTATGGAGCAGATACACTTAAAATGCGAAGGGCCTGTGCTTATGCTGGGGGAAGAATATTCACCGATTGAGAGAATTTCAGTTAAGGAGTCGGTATTTCTTTTTAAAGACAGGGGAGAGAACAGAAAAAGAGAAATTGATGAACGCCCCTCTGCACGGGGAAGATACATGGAAAATGTTGAAGATACTTTCCTTCGCTGCACCAAAGATGTCACTATCGACGCGGATTTTATGTAAGAAGTCAAAACAGTCAACGAGAATGGCGAAACCATAGTAACAAGGCGGGAGATGGAACCTCTTGCGGCGGATACAAGGGGAAACAGCAAAAAAGAAATCTTAAAGGCCATGGACATAGCAGTGATCAAGCTTTGTGCTGCGATGTTTGGTCTCAATTATGATGACCTGAAGCAGCGCCACAGGGAGCAGAGGATTCGGACTCTGACCATGATATTCGGAAGTATAGGTGCTGCTGTCCTGGCATTCGCCGTTTTTGCAACCATTATGATTTTGATGAAGCTTTTGCGGACTCGATCTATTATTCTGATGATAAGAAATATATCCTTGTTATCAGTTCGGATCATACGATCAGAATACTTGATACCGAAAGCGGGAAATGTGTAAACTCCTTTGAATCGACAATGGATATTATAGACGGATTCTGGCTAAGCAGTGTTACAGGAAACTATATCATAAGCGGTGAAGAAGCAGGAAAAACCGGCTCTCTTATCCTTGATAAGAACATGGAGATTGTCTGCGAAACTGACTATATCGCAAATGAAGATGGAGATAATTTCTTTATGGTCAACTCAGAGCTTGAGTATTACAAAGTTCCTTATATTGATCAAAAAGAACTGATCCGGATAGCTGATAACTATCTTGGGGACTACGAACCGGCAGATATAATAAAACAAAAATATGGGACCAACTGATGCAATGCTATTAAGTTAAGCCAGTAAGATACAAAAATAGACCTCTGCCCTCAGAATTCAAAACTAGGGCAGGGGTCTTTTTTATTTTGACTCAAAAAAATATTTGACAGGTACAATTGTTACACATATAATAGCCTTAACAGAACCCGACACGCCTCTCATTATGATGCGGACCACGTCGGGTCATTTTATTTTATAGCAGAGGATTTATATGTCAGAACAATTAAAGCAGCATCAGAAACCTATGTCAATCGATGAGCAGATTGATAATCTTAAGGCTCTGGGTTTAAAAATAGGTGATGAAGCCCATGCCAGAAAGCTTCTAAATGATATTTCTTATTTCCGGCTTATTAAAGCATACAGCCTGGATCTTAAAACTCACAATGGCAAGTATTACAAGGATGTCACATTTGAGCATATTGTAGAACTATACCTGTTTAACGCAAACCTTAGACAGCTTCTTTTTCCAATTATTGAAAGAATAGAAGTTAATGCTAGGTGCCGCATTGCCAACTATGTTTCGGAGCAATATGGTGTTCTTGGATATAAGAATAAAGACAACTTTGTTGACGAAAGCTACCATAGGCAGTTTTTGGATGATATTTCTGAAGAGATTGAACGAAACCGGCGCGCTCCATTTGTAAAGAATTTTAAGGAAAATTATGAGGGTGGAGATCTACCAATGTATGCTCTCGTCGAGATATGCAGTTTTGGTATCTTATCTAAGTTTTACAAAAATATGCAAAACAAAGACAAAAAGGTAATAGCCAAAAGCTTTGGAATAGGCTATACATACTATGAAAGCTGGATAGAGTCGGTTGCATATGTCAGGAATATCTGCGCCCATTATGGAAGGCTGTATAATGCCAAGCTCACCAAACGTCCCATGCTATACAAACAGTACTCAGAAGCCGGAATAGAGAATAACAGACTGTTTTCTGTGCTTCTCTGTATCAGCCGTATTATAGAGAAGGATTCGCACTGGGAGCAGTTTATTGAGAATCTTGAAAGACTTATCCAAAAGTATTCAGATATAGACATAAGCACAATGGGATTCCCGACTAATTGGAGAGAATACCTCGCCACAGAAAAAGAATCTGATGCCAGCACGTCTGTATCAGATACAACGTCTAAAGAACAACAGTAAAATGAAATGCCTTACTGCCAGTCATAGCAGTAAGACGTTTTAATTGATGACTGTTTTTAATTATCATCGTGGGACATGGCATCGATGAGGGACTTAAGTGCTGCGTTTTGGCTCTTTACTTCGGCGATTGCTTCCGCCAGATCTTCATCGGAAACTTCTTCAAAATCTGCAACTTCAATGTCTGTAAAAACATCGTCAGGAGCCGTGTATGCTAAAACGTCCTCGTAGCTTGTCCGGCCATCATTTATGTCCTGAATGACCTTCAGAGCCTGCGCCATTTCCTGATGCCTTTTCACGTTACTTGCATCGTACTCAAGATCAGGTTCCTGGCTTCTTTGGACTTCTTTTTTGTGCTCTTCATATTGAAGCGCAATGACCTGTTTCCAGAGTTCTTTATTCTCAGCGGCAAGGCGGGTAAAAGTCTCCTGTGATATCTCATCTACAGATTCTGATGTGTCTGCATCACCGGTAGATTCTGTCTGACTTTCGCTTTCAATTGATGACACAGTTTCTGTTTTAGAATTATTAGTATCTGTCTCTTTTCCGCAAGCTGTTAAAGCTACCGCTGTGCAGATAGTAATACATATCAAAACCATTTTTATCTTCATAGCCTTAATCCTCCCCATTTGTTGCGGTAGGAGCCTGATATTCCAAATATTCCTGCCCTTCATACTGATCAAGAGGTCCTGTATAGTCATCGCGGTTAATATACTGATCTGCTCCGGTATATCCGTTTTTGGTTTCGATATCATCAGAATGCTGATAGTAATTCAGATTACCGCTGACAGCGCTGTCTGTTCCGGCAATTGTAAAAATGACATTGTTATTGTCCATTGCGGATATCATCGTAAAATATACAAAGGCGTGGTTGTACCAGTCTCCCGCAGGAAGTTCGGTGGATTTAACAATGTTAAAGCTATCGTCCCTAAGGGTAACCAGATAGTGCCCATCCTTGATCCAGGTTTCGCACCAGGTTGGCACCATACCGTTTATAGGCACGGCATCTCCTGTAATCTTCTGGGTATATACAGGAAATCCATCCCGGTACTGAACATTACTGCCAGTTCCTTTTTGTGTTGTCTCTGCTTTCTGGTCGTTTTGTGACTCTTTTGAAGATGCGCTATCAGCATCGTTTGTTTCTTCAGGCCCCACCTGCACTATTTTATCTATTGCTTCCCTGTGCTGTCGCATAGCCTTGTTTAGTACGTTGATCACGGCGTCATGGTCGTAATGTGCTTCACTGTATTTAACCATCATCTCCGGGTACTGAGAAGCTATCACATCTCCATCAGTTATATTATTGGCTACCAGGAAGTCATAATCCTCCTTAGTGAAATAGTGATAATCCTCCACATAAACATCTTCGCCCCATTCAGCAGTAAAATAATATTGAAGCTTCAGGGCATAAAAGGGCTCATCTGCGTATCTTGGATATCGGATGGTAGCAATCTGCAAATCATAATATGGAGCCTGTAACGCATTCCAAGGCCCTTTCGGACCCGATTTATCAATAGGCTTATGGAACCTCCAAACCTCAAGATTCTTGCAATCATAGGTTTCCTGTAGGTAGCTTTCTTCACTGCCATCACCAATAACAGGTTCATATCCAAATTTTTCCAGACTGGCGGGAGTATCGTAGTCGTACACATAACATTTATCTATCTCACCATCTTTAAGTGTTGTACGTTTATTAAGATAGATATCCGACTGATATGTTGTTCCATCCTGCTCGACAAAATACGAGGAAGTATATACTTCCTGTACCTGCTTCTCTACATCTTTAAGCGAAATAGCTCCGGGCTTTTCCAAAGGATTAACTTCTAAGTATTCACCACTATAATCAGCCTTTTGACGTACATCGATGTTGCCATAGTTTGTATAGGAGCAATTGCCATCCTCATCACCAAGTTTGATATGATAGACATAAGCAACTCTTTCAAAAACATCTATTACAGGATTAAAACCATAAGAGCAGACAAAATTGCCGGTATCATCATATATTTCATAATATACGAAGCCATTTTTGGTGAATGTCATTGGAATAAACGAAGGTTCTTCTCTTGGATCTTTTACCTTTTCGCAACCGGGCGTAATATCATTGAGGTAATATTTTGTCACATGATATCCGCCTTCAAGTTCCATATCCATGTGCCATCCAAGATCCGAATACTCGCACTCATCAAAAGGTATTTCCACAGGTTCATACATATCCGCTGTAGGATTTGGCAAAACAGCATATTCGCCATTTTCATTTTTAACTTTAAGATTATTATAGTTTTCCGGTATCATGATACCGTTACCGGCATCTATCATGTTAAGCTCATAAGTTTTGATTTCTGCATAGGCCGTCTTTGGCATCAAAAGAAATACTGCCAAGGCAAAAGTTACATATAATAACTGTTTCGTAATCTTAATCATTTGTATTGTTCTCCTCGTGGAAAATACAAGTAATAACATCTTTACTCTGTTCTAATTGTACCACATGAGTTTTATAAAATATATTTCTACACGGTTTTTAGAATCAGATTTTCCCGGTCTTCTTATAGTCTTCATAAACTCTTCCGATGGCTTTTTCTATTGCTTTAGTTTTTGTTATTCCGATATCATCGCACATCTCCTCAAGCTGATCCATGGCTTTCTGGTCTAATCTACAAGAGAAATGTTCATATTGATATACATGTGATGCTTTGTATTGACAGGAAAGATGACTGTTGTAAAATTATAATTCAGAACAAGGCAATAATCGGCTGATATTTGATTTATCTGCCTTCATGATAAGAAACTTATCATACGAGGCAACGGATGAAAATGATGAGATGATAGGATGCAATGAACCTATGTAACTCTGATATGTACCAGTGACTTGCAGTATCTCTATAGTGTTCAGCTATATTGGGACGCATATTCTTTTGCGTCAGTAAAATTCCCGGTTTAAGTATTTTTAATGATTTTTGGCCAATTATGAACAGGGTATGTTATTTCATGTCGTAATATCTATTAGGATATATAGCATGACAATAATCATTTCCCAGACAAGAAAAAGCGCATGACCGCATCTGCTTACGTCCAGCAGCGCCAGAAGCTCAAGCCTGAAGCATACAGGGACGTGTTCGAGCTTTTCAACAGGACACTAACAGATCCCAAGACCATGAACGGGCTGCGTATGTACGCAATTGATGGCTCTGATATCTGTACTCCTGTCAATAAGAAAAGTCGCTGGTACATCAAAAGGCAGTATATCCGCAAGGACGGGCAGGAAACCAAGGAAACCTGCCTGTTGCACGGGAATTTCGTATATGATCTCCTGAACAAGCAGTATATGGATTTTAATGAAAACCGCGACGAGAGAACCGGTGCGATTGACCTTATTGAAGGCATTGAAGATACGGATAATGCACTGGTAATCATGGATCGTGGCTATACTGGTTACAACATGGTCGAGCACTGTAACCGCTATGGCGGATATTATGTAATCAGGTTCCCACTCAGCAACACTTTTAAAGAGATCAATGAATTGCCAGATGCGCTCTGCGATAAAGATATTGAAATAAAAGTAAGCACGCACTGTCAACAATTCTGTGATATCTATGGATATAGACATATCGCTGTATGTAAGAATAAGAAAGATGTAGATGCGTATTCTGAAGCAACAGGTTATTCTCAGTGGGATTTTGAAGACAGATGTACTGTAAAATTCCGTGTATGTAAGTTCAAAATCAATGATCCTGAGAGTGGCAAGTCTGTCTAGGAAGTATTGGTAACAAATCTTCCGCGTGAAAATTTCGATCTTAAGGCCATGAAGCATGTTTACTGGCGCCGCTGGGGCATAGAGACCTCTTTTTCGGAGCTAAAATACACTGTCGGGCTGATAAACTTCCATAGCAGGCAGGACAAGCTCATCATGCAGGAGCAGTATGCAGGGCTGGTCATCTTTAATGCCACAGCCTGTATAGCTGCCATGATACCTATATCACATTCTGAACGCGGCTTTGCATATGCGGTGGATTTCACGATGGTAGTCCATGTATTCCGCGCGTGCTTCAGACCATTCAGTAAAGCCCCGCCAGATGAGATGTATGCTGACATGTCAAAATACCGGCATATGCTCAAAGATGGCCGACATAACATGAGACTGTTGCATCCCAAGTCAGCGGTTTACTTCACGTACAGGGTTTCTTGAAGCAGACAAACACGTCTGCTTATTACCCGTGAATAAAATACAGATTTTTCTGCATAACAAAAGTGCCAGACTGGATATTTAATTCCGAATCTGACACTTTTAAATTTACCCGTTCTTAACTTAATAGGTTTCCAGCTCATCCAATGCATTTTTGACCCGTTCAGGAATAAAAATTCCTTAACTTAATAGCATTGCCAACTGATGTGGTCCCATTTTTGTGGCCGTAGAGCGAAATTATTTCATCTGTGCATATTCTTCTTTTGTGAAGAACTGTGTGGACTTAAGGTACTTCGGAATATTCTTGGACTCTCCGTTGATTCTGATATCAGCGTGATGATTTGCAATCTCAAGAACATATTCATTCTGGTCTGTAGGAAGTTTGCCTACGATAGTTACTCTGATCTTCAGATACTTATCAAGGTTTGGAATATCGAAGAGAGAAAGGAATCTCTTACATCTGCCCTTGAAAGAAATCTCAGGATCAAGGTTATCGAGGTTGGTGTTATTGAACTCAAATACTACATTCAACCAGCCATCTTCCATGTACAGTGCTGTATCACAGAATTCCTCAACATATTCTCTGTTCTGACTTGCTCTGGAGATTCTGGAAAACTCCTCAAGCTCGTCAACGAAGGTCAGGAATGAGCTGCTATCGATCAGCTTAATCTGGTAGCTGTCACAGGTGTGATTGGAAATGGACGCCAGAATATCATGTAATGTTAAAACTCCTGCATCCGGAATAGGAATCAGCCAATCCTGTCTGTCATAATCTACATCCTGAAAGGCCTGCAGATTCTTCATTAGAAGAAAAGCACTCATTATCCCGTGCTGATAAGCTTCGAAATCATTGTAGTAGGAAGCTTTCTGACTAAAAGGAGCATGGAATACGGCGTTAACTTCATAGATTCCTTTCACGAGCTCAGTTTCTTCTTCTGTGAGCGGCTCCATATTGCTTAGGAGATCGTTCATTTCATTTGGTTCGTAACGATCTTTTCCTTGGAAAATTTTAGCCATAACTTTGTTGGCTTCGTCGGATAAGACCTCTTTTGGAGAAATGTTTATTGTGCTCTGTCTGGAGATGAAGTCGATAAACTGGTTCACAAAATCCTGCTGGATATTCTCATATTCAAAGCTGAAATTTTCAAAGTTGTGAATTGCAAAATAAGGAAGTACCTTATTCATTGCCTTATTGATTTTCTCAATTTTCTTTAAAGGATAACCAAGATCGTGAGTAAGAGCAGCTATGCATCTTGCTGAGTCGCCTTTATTCTCAGATTCTTCAGCGTACTCCAGTATTCTTTTGAGCTTATTTGCATCTGTTTTTTCAAGAATCGGAATGGTGTCTGTGAGTTTCTCTATCATTTTGAAACCATCCTGAGATTCTTTTGACAACTGATACAGCTGTGAAAATTCAGGCTTTCTATAAAGATATTCACCCAAGAAATATACCCACAGGCAGTGCAGGGTATGATCTCTGTAGAAAGAGTCGGAAGCGAAGATGAGTTCCTCAAATTCAACATAAGAATCAAAATACTTAAAGATCTTGTCATATCCTTTTTTATTGGGAGACAGATAGCTCATGGCTGCTTCAAAAAGCTTTTTCCAAAGCCCCACTGCAATCTGTATCTTGTTGTTCATCTTGGATTCATCAATAAGCTTCTCGAGAGCCTTTCTGATATCCTCTTTAGCTTCTTCCTTCCCCTTAAGAAAAACGATCTCATCTTTTGCCATCTGCTCAAGATAAAACCGCATCACTGTCTTTTCATCAATAAAATGTTCCACCAACAAACCCTCCAACATTTATTCTTTATTTATGAATAATTTATAGGAATTTAATAATTGAGTCAAGGGTATAAAAAGGGAATCCCGATTTCTTTGAACTACGTGAAATGAGGGATTCCCTTATATTTGTTATTATAGTGTTTCACTGCGAGAGAATAGTGAGCCAATATATCTAATTCTCTTGCCACAAGTTTTTCATCATCCGATTGCCTTCTTAACGGCTTCCAGAACACGGTCAGCCTGGAAAGGCTTTACGATAAAGTCCTTCGCACCGGCCTGAATAGATTCAATTACCATTGCCTGCTGACCCATAGCAGAACACATGATGCAAACTGCATTTGGATCTGCAGCCTTGATTCCCTTCAAGGCTCCGATACCATCAAGCTCAGGCATGGTGATATCCAGAGTTACAAGGTCGGGCTTCAACTCATTATATTTTTCGATTGCGACTTTACCGTTCTCAGCTTCGCCAGCAATCTCATATCCGTTCTTGGAAAGGATATCCTTAAGCATCATGCGCATGAAAGCCGCGTCATCAGTAATGAGTATTCTTTTTCCCATATTGAACCTCCAATAAGTAGTTTTAGTTGCTAAAAAAATTAACTCAATTTTTGTATTTCAATTTTATATCGGTACATTAACTATTGTACCACGTATTTTTAAATATATGCGTTAAATCGTTATGCAAAAAATTAAAATTTGATAAAGTCTTAAGGAAATTGTTTTAAACTTTCATACTGCTTATTTGAACACTGAAAGGCTGTAATCGTAGTCATCATCAGCATTATTGATGATTTGCCACTGGTCTATAGTATATTTATTCGTAGAATTGTATAAATTGTCAGAATTATTCTGTATTATCGTAATATCAAGGGATTGATTATCGGTTATTGGTACACTTTCCTTGATAGTACCCTGCTCCATGCCTGTGTTGTAGCCTGAATTTACTGCTGCGACAAAGGCCTGTCCTTCGTGACATGCGGCATAATAAGCATTCTGTCTCTCTGCCAGATTGGAACTTAAGTTGTAATCAGCCTTGGAATTGACAAGGGATAAGGTGGCAAAAGAGATGAGGCTGAGCACCGTAAATATAAGCAGTATTGAGGCGCTTCCTACATTTGCGCCGCGTTTTCGTTTCGCTTTCATATGAACCTCCGCAAAAAGTGGTTTTACTCCTTGCCAATATAGGTGTCGATGTTGCCGGAATAGATTATCAGTTTGTCATCGGGCGGGAAATCCAGATAAGTCTCTGTCTGTCCCCGCAGGTCAAGTATTGCGATTCTGCCTGTCATGGCACTTCCGTCAAGCTTAACTCCATACTTATTTACATCGCTGTAAACATTTTCTGCAGTATCTTTTTTA
This sequence comes from Butyrivibrio sp., assembly GCA_015056585.1. Lineage (GTDB taxonomy): Bacteria > Bacillota > Clostridia > Lachnospirales > Lachnospiraceae > Butyrivibrio. The sequence continues at coordinate 20,151 of SVFZ01000055.1, forward strand.
ATAACGATAACAGCTTCGTAAGAGGCTTTATCCTGTGAATTATCAATCTGATTCCAGTTTTCATCAAAGAAAAGAACTATCGATCCGTCTGTTTCATTTTCCGAAACACTGACAAATGCATCGGGATATTGACTCTGCAGCTGATGTATCCTGCCTTTGCATCCGTAGAAGGACTCGGAGAAGTTCTGGGACCAGATAAGAGCGTGATTTAAGTTCCTGTCTTTTTCCGCAAGAAGGTAAGCAGCAGAAAAGAGCCTTAAGCAAACGGCGCTTGCAAGGGCGAAGAATAGGATCACTATGATCAGTTCCATCAGGAACAGGCTTGTTCTCGAGTTCTCCTGAGAATTCATCTTGGTTTTTGCTTACTCCTTTTTATTGCATACTTCAAAAAATCTTTATATACAAAAAGTAAAACTTTTTCTAACTGTAATCCTTATGCTAATTACCGCTGCTCTTAACGGATATGTAGATTGATTCCTTCATTCCCTTATCATCTGTTATGGTTGCGGAGAGAAGCCCGTCGGTAACTTCTGCTATATCAAAGGAATTGATCTCAAGTATTTTCTGGCCTGACTGAGGATAAAGATTTTCGAGATCGTCTCTTGCAAACAGCTCGCACAGATGGCCTTCATAGTCGTATATAATGGTGTTGTATTTGGTGCCGTCAATTTCCTGCTGCAGTACCAGGGCATTTTTTCCGAATTTTTCTTCCACGTAAACAAGTCCCTTTTGATCGGCCTGTCTGACTTTTTCGGTGATGTAGGCAAAAGAGATTCGCTGGGAGTAATTTTCACTGGTCTGCTCAACATTCTTTTTATAGATATTTGCACCTATAGCGATGACGGTCAGTGCACTTATGAGGAACATGAGCAGCAGACAGATGACAAATACTCCGTCAATTATGTGTTTTCCAGAATTTTTTTCATACATAAGCTTTGTCCATTTACTGATCTGCAATAAGGATCACGGTAACATCCGGATAAAGATTTCCGGCAATCGGCATGTAATCTACAAAGAAAGTTTTTTTATCATAGGTAAGTCCGTAGTGTTGTTCTAAATACTCAAGACTTGGAGGATAGCGCCCTTCAATGGCATAGCACTGGACAATATCTCTTGAGAGGGCATTTTCCAAGGACTCCTGTTGCTTGCTGATAGAGCTTCTGCCCATTGAATCCACAGCCAGGAAAAAGAGCAGAAGGATAGCAGCAAAAATAGCCACAGATATGATCCTGTAGGCCCGGTCGGATATATGAAACTTAAAAATGTCTCTGTCTTCGAATCTGTTCTGCATGGCTTTATCCTATGGTTGTCATAACACCCATCAGTGGCAAAATTACCGACAACAAAATAATACCGACTATAATCGAAAGCACAATTACTAAAGTGGGCTCAAGAACAGCAATGAGAGAGTATATTTTTCTCTCAGTCTCCTGCTCAAAGCGCTGTGAAATCTGCCTCATAGCTGTATCCATTGAGCCGGATTTAAATCCAACGTTTATCATCTGGGAATAGAATGAGGAAAAAATATTTGCCTTTTCGAGCGCTTCCGGAAAACTGTCTCCATCCATTAGTAGATTTCGGCAGGTCTCTATTTTTTTCTTCATTTCATCTGTTTCAACAATCTTGTTTACTAAAGACAAGCCTTCGTAGGTATCCATTCCGCTTGACAATGTGAGCACCATTCCACTGGCAAAACGGGCGCTTTCCAGCTCCTGTATAAGCTTTCTGGTACCTTTAAATCTGAGAAGAAGTTTTTTAAATGTATCTTTTCCCTTCTGTGTGATCGTAAAGAAACAAAAGATTCCCACAACGATCACCAGGAGAATTATCATTACGAAGGAGTATCTGTTAAGCACATTTCCCATATTGAGCAGAGACTGCGAAAAGCCGCTCATATTTGTTCCCAGCTGGGCAAAAACCTGCTCGAAGATGGGGAGAACTTTTACAACCAGCACTATTACAACGACAAGCATCATGAATACCATGATCAGCGGATAGCTTACGGCGCTTTTAACGCTTGAACTGATTGCTTCTTCACGCTCGTAGTATTCCGCAAGGGATTCCATGACTGTATCAAGTGTTCCGGATTCCTCGCCAATGGTAACCATATGAACCACATAGTCAGGAAAAACTCCACTCATGGACAGGGCTACGTGGAACTGTTCGCCGCTAAGCAGCACCTGGCTTATTTTATCCAAAAGCTTTGTACCTGCCGGATCTTTGGAATCCTGGATAAGAATATTTATTCCCTCTGCAGGAGAAATTCCGGCTTTGATCAAAAGGGCCATCTGCCTGCAAAAGCTGGATACCTCATAATTGCTGAGCCTTTTTAGTGCCTTGTTTTCTTTATTGCTCATAGTGCCTCCGTGAAAAAGTAGTTTCTATGATCAGTAGATATATTTTACCGAGTAGTTTTTTCCGTCTCCGATAAAGTCCTTTAGCGTTTCTTCCTTGGTGTTTGAAGCAAAGGTGGGATCCATTAAAGACCAGTCTTTGCCGTCAAATTCAATCATGCCGTTTACCCATCCAACGTCTTTAATATAGGTGGAGAGCCAGGCGTGGTAAGCGGTTCCTGCATAGCCTATCTCCATCCTGGTGGGGATTCTCTGGGTCCTTAGCATCGTTGTCATAAGTGCCGCATAATCGAGGCATATACCGGTTTTAGTCTCCAGGACTTCATCAACAGCAGGTATATACCCGCTTTGAACCGTTTCAGCTTCGCCGTAATCATAAGAAATATTATTTATTATGTAGTTGTAAACCTCGGAAACCACATCCAGATCGCTGTTGCAAGGGTAAGCCAGTTCCTCTCCTTTGGACACGGTTTTGTCATCTGCATGGAAATCCACATACTGGTTTGGATAAAGAAATGGTCCGAATTCGTTGGAAAGAGTCACATCAACAGGCTGGGTAAATACCATTGAATACTGAGTTCCTTCAATGTTTTCAAAAACGTTTACCATATACTGCCCGTTGCCGCTCTGCAGAGGAAAAACTTCATCCAGCTGAGCTGCGGTAGAGAGGTTATAAGTATAGGTGATCCCGTTTGGAGGCGTTATCTGAAGCTTTACCTTTTTAGATGAGCCTGTGTACTTGACGGTGATATATCCTTCGGAGGAATTTGAAACATCCACATGGGCAAAATCATTCTCGTAGACTTTGTCCCCCGGGGCAGTTGGAACTAGGCAAACCGCTTTGTTATCGCGGCTTCCTTTGGGGCGTGAGTCTGTCGGAACTTCCTCCTCATTTTCCTCAGCCAAAGAAGCCGGTGCAGATACTTCGGAAGAAACGGCAGATTCACTTTCCTCACTGCCGCAGGCACTGCTACCAGCTATGATAAATCCCATTATCAGGGAAAAGAGTACGCTATTAAGTTTTAGATTTTTACATCTTTTGATCAATAGCTTTTTACCGGTGTCATGAGAGAACCTGTGGGGATTCTCTGAGTCGTTTGTAGCCAAGAGAAATGAGGTCCGAGATATTGTCTTTTCCCTCATCTATGTTCATGGCTTTTGAGTAGGCAATTTCTATCGGGTCGCCCACATTCATCTCGTTGTAACCATGGATTCTCTTGGTCAGGTCCATAAGAAACATATCAGCTTTGGTGTTGTCACATTCTTCCATAAGGACAAGGAACTCGTTGCCGCCGTTTCGGCCTGCGTAGCCGTAATCTCCGCTGACATCTTCCAGTATCGAGCAAAACTCGGAGATAAGGAAATTGCCACCGTCGTGGCCTGCCAGGCTGTTTATGGCAACCAGGTTTTCTATTTTTAAAAGGATAAAGCCTGCTGAGCTAAGAAGCTTTGGATCATTAAAACTATTAATAAGAAGATCACAGCTGTATCTGTTTGGAAGTCCCGTAAGCTTATCGATGTAAGCCAGTTTATTGAGATGATGACCGATGGATGCGGTTCTCCCAAGAATGTAAAAATCCAGGAGAATGGAAAGGACAAAGAAAATAAGGCACAGGGCCATGACAAGGAAGATTGGAGGAAGACGATCCCCTGACACCTCATGGAAAAGAGCCTTGTATGTGCTGAACTGCACGGCAAGGATCACAGTAAAGACCACAAGTATGCATAGAGAAAGTATTTTTAAAAGGTAAATCGTATTGTAGATATGAGCTCTTTTGCTCTTATTATAGAAATCGGGCTTCATAAGAAGATCACTCCTTTACTGCGCAACTTCTGACCTTTATATCATACAATATTTCGTTAATATTTTAAAGGTTATTGTGTTGACAGGCAGAGGAGTATCTTATTATAGAATTTTAATAATTTGATAATAAATATTACAGCTTGTGGGCTGTCGGAACTCTGTGATCAAAGGTGTAGTAGTTGGTAAAACCGCACTCCAGAGCAATCTGACGCATCTTCTCAAACTCGCAGCCTATTGTTTCCGGTCTGTGAGCATCCGATCCGAAGGTTATGATCTCTCCTCCAAGTTCCTTGAAACGCTTAAGGGCAGCGGGGCAGGGATTTGGTAAAAGATTGTCGCCACGGCTAAGGACTTTTGAATTGAAATCAAGGCCTTTGCCGTTTCTTGCAAGGTATGAGAGTATCTCGTCAATCTGGTCCTTGAAGCGCTCGTAGGAGTAAGTAGTATCGCCTTCCGGTACGTAGCGGGCAATATAGTCAAGATGGCCCAGAACATCGAAATCGGTAAAGAGCTTAATGTTCTCGGATGTGATCTCAAAGTAGCGCCTGAAAGTGTCCTCCACAGAGCCCTGACTCCAGAAATCAGCATAGAAAGGATCTCTTTTGTCAACAAGGTGAACAGAGGCTATGACAAAGTCAAAGTCGTTTTCGCCGACAATCTTCATGTTTTCATCTGTCACCTGAGGCTGCATGCCTACTTCGACACCAAACTTAACAGTTATTTTATCCTTATATCTTTCTTTATATTTAAGAAGTTCATTTTTGTATGCAGGAATATTCAGATCAAATTTTTCAGGGGGAAGATCCGGGAAATCCGGGTAGTCCAGATCCAGATGCTCTGTAAAGCAGATCTCTTTAAGGCCTTTTTCGATGGCACTTCTGACCATGTCTACCATGGGCGCTGTGCTGTCTCCTGAATTGTGTGAATGCATGTGATAATCTGCAGGTATATTAAAATTCATTATGGTCTCCTTGAAAAAAATGGTGTCGCCTGTATCCGTATCGCCAATTACAGAATGATTTTTTTTATAATTTTTTAATAACTAAAAAGCACTCAAATCCGGCTTTAATGGTAAAATAGTAGTGCTGGGTCAGCAAGTATATTAATTCTATATCGGCTTTTTCGTTTTAAATATTAATGAAATTATGAGTAATATAACACAAATTTTATATAATTACTTGTTTTTACTTGATTTATAAAGGAAAGTTTATTAGAATTGTAATTGCTGATAAAAAATTATCAAACAAGATAAATGTAACAGCAATCATATAAAATTTCATTTTAGGAGGAACTTAAAATGGCAGTAAAAGTTGCAATCAATGGTTTTGGCCGTATCGGTCGTCTTGCATTCAGACAGATGTTCGGTGCAGAAGGTTACGAAGTAGTAGCTATCAACGATTTAACAAGCCCTAAGATGCTTGCACATCTGTTGAAGTATGACTCATCACAGGGACGTTATGTTGAACTTGGTCACGAGGATGACGTAACAGCTGATGACGAGGCAGGAACAATCACAGTAAAGGGTAAGACAATCAAGATTTACAAAGAGCCAGATGCTAACAACTGCCCTTGGGGTGAGCTTGGCGTAGACGTAGTTCTTGAGTGCTCAGGCTTCTATACATCAAAGGAAAAGGCACAGGCACACATCAATGCCGGTGCTAAGAAGGTAGTTATTTCTGCTCCTGCAGGAAACGATCTTCCTACAATCGTTTACAACGTAAACCACAAGACTCTTACAAAGGATGACAAGATCATTTCAGCTGCTTCTTGCACAACAAACTGTCTTGCACCTATGGCTAAGGCTCTTAACGATTATGCTCCAATCCA
>SVFZ01000056.1 GCA_015056585.1 Butyrivibrio sp.
AAGCTCGTCGGGCTCATAACCCGAAGGTCATAGGTTCAAATCCTGTCCCCGCTACTATATGCCTAGATAGCTCAGTTGGTAGAGCAGAGGACTGAAAATCCTCGTGTCGTTGGTTCGATTCCGACTCTAGGCATCTTTTTTTATTCTGTATTATTTCTTTCATATTTCCCCATATTTTATAGTTTGAATACAAGATTTTATAAAGAATATATTTAGTTAAAGAAATTAGTAATTGAGTTTTTCTAAGTTTTTAATCTAATTAGCAGGGGTTTGTGATATTATAATAATGCTTGATTAGATGGTTGATTATGAGGTACGTATGTATAGATTAGATGAGGAAGATAGAAAAGCGCTCAAGAAAGTGCTTGATATAAAACATTATGAAAAAGATACATTTGATCCTAAGATCCTGGATCAGATGGAAACTAATGATGAGTATAAGCAGGCTCTTTGCGAGCATGCCGGGGATATATTGGCATCTGAGCAATTTTTGAGACTAAAAGAGTTTATTCAGCATGGAAATGTTACAGTGTATGAGCATTGCATACATGTTGCACTCTGTGCCATCAGACTTAACCGTGTGCTGTATGCTAACAGCAAAGAGAGAGAACTTGTCAGAGGGGCTCTACTGCATGATTATTTTTTATATGACTGGCACAATGCAGATGCTCCAGGAAATATTCACCCCAAGCTGCATGGATTCTATCATCCGGGCATTGCACTTAAGAATGCCACAAGGGATTTTGTTTTATCTGAGAGAGAGAAGGATATTATTCACAAACATATGTGGCCGCTGACTATCAATCCACCAAGGTGTAGAGAAGCGTGGCTTGTATGTCTTGCAGATAAATATGCATCAACGCTTGAAACTTTAAAGCTTAAGAAGGGAAAGATAAGAGTAAACTATGCCTGATCTGTACCAGGAATTGAGCAAACTGGCAGATTCAGATATGTATCCGTTTCATATGCCAGGTCATAAAAGGAACTTAGAGAGCACCCCGATGAAGGGTGCTTTTCGTTGTGATATAACTGAAATAGACGATTATGACAATCTTCATGATGCGAAGGGAATAATATTAGAGGCGCAGCAAAGAGCAAACAGGATATACGGTGCGGAAGAAACATTTTTCCTGGTAAACGGAAGCACCTGCGGAGTACTCAGCGCAGTCTCTGCCATTGTCCCGGAAGGAGGCAGAATTCTCGCTGCCAGAGGCAGTCATAAATCTTTTTATAACGCTGCTTATCTTAAGAACCTGGACATAAAATACCTTCCGTATAAAGTAAATACCAAGTATCAAATACCTGAAACCTACGGATCCGAGGATGTAGAGAAAGCCCTGGATGAAAGTATACAGGCAGTTTTTATAACATCGCCTACATATGAAGGAAAGTGCGCAGATATTCGCGGGATTGTAGAGGTTTGCCATAAAAGAGGTATTCCGGTTGTAATAGATGCTGCTCACGGTGCACATTTTGGACTGGGGGCAAAATCAGCGCTTCCGGAAAATGCAGTAAGTCAGGGAGCCGATCTGGTAATTCATAGCGTTCATAAAACATTACCATCAATGACTCAGACAGCTCTTTTGCATGTACAGGGTAATCTTGTTGACAGAGTAAAGCTAAAGCGCTTTCTGTCTATATATCAGACGAGCTCGCCGTCGTATGTGCTGATGGCTTCGATTGATCTGTGCATGAAGTACATTGAGGAAAATGGAAAAGAATTTGTTGACAGGTTACTAAAATACAGAAAACTATTGGAAGATGCAGCAAAAGAGTGCAGATTCATAGAAATTCCGGGAAGGACGATAATCCCGGACGCTGCAAAAGTCCTTATTTATGTCAAAAATGCAGCAATGACAGGACATGAGTTATATGATATACTTCGTGAGGAATACAAACTTCAGCTGGAAATGGCAGGTGAAAAGTATGCACTTGCTATAATATCCGGCTGGGATACAAGAGAAGGAATAGACAGACTGATATCCGCAATCAGACAAATTGATTTAGGGATTTCAGCTAAAAAAACTTTGAAACCGGAAGAAGAGCAAATAAAAGTAGTTTCGCTTCCGGAGCAGGAGCTTTCCATACAATCAGCGTGGGATACTGAGAAGGAAAGTGCTTTAATTCAAGACGCCGTTGGGCGTATTTCAGGGGAATTTATAAATCTTTATCCACCGGGTATTCCGCTTATAGTTCCGGGGGAGAGATTTTCAAAAGAGTTGGTATGTGATATATCGAGGTACATAAAAGAGGGGCTTACTGTACAGGGAATAGTAAACAGAAAGGAAGTTATATGCGTAAAACCAAAATAATCTGCACAATAGGACCAGCAAGTGAGAGTGAGGAGAAGCTTCGCGAGATAATGCTTGCAGGCATGAATGTTGCCCGTTTCAATTTTTCACATGGATCACATGAAGAACATAAGAGAAAGTATGACAGGATCAGAAAGCTTAGAGATGAGCTGGATCTTCCAGTGGCAGTTATGCTTGATACAAAGGGGCCGGAGATAAGGCTCAAGGACTTTGCCGAGGGAAAAACAGAGCTTGTTGCAGGGCAGACATTTACGCTTACTTCAAGAGATATTGAAGGCAGCAACAAAGAAGTATCCATTACATATAAAGAGCTTACCAATGACTGTAAAAAGGGGATGACTATCCTTCTTGATGACGGACTTATTGAGCTTAAAGTTGAAGATGTGAGTGCCACAGATATCGTCTGCACAGTAGTAAACGGTGGACCAATTTCCAATAAGAAAGGTGTTAATGTTCCCGGAGCAGAGCTCACAATGCCTTATCTTTCGGAACAGGACAGAAGTGACATAGAATTCGGATGCGAGCAGGGCTTTGATTTTATTGCAGCATCTTTTGTCAGATCAAAGGATGACGTATTGGCAATCAGAGAGATCCTCGATTCCATGAACAGTCATATGAAAATAATTGCAAAGATAGAGAGTACACAGGGAATTAATAACCTTGAGGATATTCTTGATACAGCTGATGGAATCATGGTAGCAAGAGGAGACATGGGCGTTGAAGTTCCTTTTGAAGATGTTCCGGTAATCCAGAAGAAGATGATCAAGCTGGCAGAAGCAAAGGGCAAATATGTTATCACTGCAACACAGATGCTGGATTCAATGATCCATCATCCACGTCCAACAAGAGCAGAGGTAACAGACGTTGCCAATGCTATATATGATGGCACTACAGCAATCATGCTTTCCGGAGAGACTGCTTCCGGTGATTACCCTGTTGAGGCAGTTAAGACAATGGCAAAAATAGCTGAGAGAACCGAAGCTGATATCGACTATGTAGGAAGACTTCGTAAGCGTGATTATGCACCAAGCGATTCAACTACAGCTATTTCACATGCAACATGTAACATTGCAGCCGAGGTAAATGCTGATGCGATTTTAACTGTTACAATGTCAGGATTTACAGCCAGCATGGTATCAAGATATAAACCAAATTGCCCAATCATTGCATGCACGATCAATCCTACAGTTTGCAGACAGGCAAATCTTATGTGGGGCGTTGAGCCACTTCACATCAGGCAGGAAGATACAGCAGATGAGCTCTTTAAAGAAGCAATCAATGCTGCGAAGAATGCAGGATATCTTAAGGCAGGAGATAAGGTTGTCCTTACAGCAGGGGTACCACTTGGAATTCCTGGAAGGACAAACATGATCAGAGTAGAAGAACTTTGATGACTGTATGATATGTCGCGATCCGTGATAATTTCAGAGAGTGACTATAATAAACTTTTTAAAATGATGGGTACAAAATGGGGAAGATATTTCTTTTAATGGGGAAAAGTACATCCGGGAAAGATACAATTTACAATGCACTTATACGAAACGAAGAATTATTGTTAAAAAAAGTTGTTCCATATACCACTCGCCCGATGAGAGATGGAGAAAAGGATGGAGCAGAGTATTTCTTCAAGACGGAAGAGGCGTATTTAAAGCTTAAGGAAGATAAGAAGATTATTGAAGAAAGAACCTATCATACAAATTATGGTCCCTGGAGATACTTTACAGCTGATGACGGGCAGATAGATCTTACATCGGGAAATTATCTGATGATAGGAACATTGGAGTCTTACTGCTACATCAGAGATTACTTCGGAAAAGAAAAGGTTGAGCCAATCCTCATTGATGTTGATGCAAAGATAAGACTTGAAAGAGCCATGAAGCGTGAGGAGAGACAGGAACATCCAAAGTATGATGAGATGTGCAGGCGTTTTTTGGCTGATGAGGAGGATTTTTCCGAAGATAAGATAAAAGAAGCATCAATAGAAAAAAGATTTTATAACAATGCAGAAATCCAGGATTGCATAGGCGAAATATCCCGGTATATAGCTGAGCATATAAAATAGTGTATAATAATTAAGAAGAAGCGGTAATTTGCAGCATTAAGGTGTGAGGGTTATATGGATATTAAGATTAACAATATTCAGCAAATGACACAGACCCAGGCCCCGGAGCAGGTACAGGAAGCTAATGGGGACTTTAAATTTGTGCTTACCAGCAAACTCGAAGATGCCTCTCTGGCAGAGCGCCTTAACCTGATGCTTCAGGATATAACCCAGCAGGGAGAGAGAATATCCAAGAAGAACGACATCAAGGACATGCAAAGATACCGTCTTTTGATAAAAGATTTTTTAAATGAAGTAGTCACAAGATCCCATGTTTTTTCCAGAGAAAACTTCCTTGACAGAAAGGGTAGACACAGAGTCTACGGAATTATTCGTCAGGTGGACAATGAGCTTGATGAACTGGCGCAGGAACTGGTAAAAGATGAGAAGGACAATATTGCGATTTTGGCAAAAATTGGACAGATTCAGGGGCTGCTTCTTGACATCTTTACATAACAAGATGTTGCCTGCGGATGGCAGTATTAGTCAGTAATATAATCCGGGCCGTAGTTGCCCGTATATGCAGAAGAGATTTGGGAGATACTTTGGGGAGGATAAATGGCGGATTTTTCTGATATCATCGGGCAGGACCAGATGAAAGAGCATATGCAAAATGCTCTAAAGACAGGGAAAGTTTCCCATGCATACATTATTTCCGGGGAGAATGGTTCCGGCAAAGAGTATATCGCCAAAGTATTTGCAAAAGCCCTTCAATGCGAGAACAAACAGAATAAAAACGATACTATTGAAGCCTGTAACGGATGTCATTCATGCGTTCAGGCTTTAAGTGATAATCACCCGGATATAATAACTATTACTCATGAGAAGCCGGGATCTATAGGCGTAGATGATATAAGGGAAAAGCTTAGGGATGATGTCGCAATTCTTCCCTATGAAAGTGACTACAAGATATATATTATTCCTGACGGGGAAAAGATGACAATTGCGGCTCAGAACGCTCTTTTAAAGACCTTGGAAGAGCCGCCTTCCTATATTGTTATCATTATACTGACGAACAATCTGAATGCTTTTTTACCGACAATAATCAGCAGATGCATTGTTCTGCCCATGAAGCCTGTCAAAGATGATTCCATCAGGAAATATCTGATGAAGGAGTGTCATGTGGTGGACTACAAGGCCATGCTGTGCGCATCTTTTGCCAGGGGAAATGTGGGAAAAGCGTTGGAGCTGGCTTCAAATGAGAAGTTTGAGAACCTTAAAAACGGAGCGATTGAGCTCATATCTAAGCTGTCAGGTCTTGAGATATATGACATGATGGACAGAGTACACACTCTTTTAGCCCCTTCGGAAGAAGATGAAAAAAACAGTAAAAAGGGTATAGATACGGTGCAGCTTGAGGAGTTCATGGACATCCTTTTGTTTCTTTTCAGGGATATGCTTGTATTCAAAGCAACAGGAGAAGGGGATCACTTGATTTTCTCAGATAAGATATCGTATATTAGAAGTGCTACACAGAATTGTACATATAAAGGAATAGATAGCATTATAAAGCATTTGGAGACTGCCAAAAATCGTATCAGCTCCAATGTTAATATAGATTTAGCCCTGGAGCTTATGCTTCTTGGGATTAAGGAGAATTTATGACAAAGGTTATCGGCGTAAGATTTAGAGCTGCCGGAAAGATATATTTCTTTTCACCGGGAAAATATGAGATCAAAAAAGGTGATCATGTAATTGTTGAGACTGCCAGAGGTGTGGAGTATGGCACAGTTGTTGCAGCTCCCAAGGAAGTCGACGACAATGAGGTTGTTAAGCCGTTAAAGACTGTGCTTCGTACAGCCAGCACCAAGGACGATGAGCAGGAGAAGGCCAACAGGGAAAAAGAGAGAGAAGCCTTCAAGATATGTCTTGAAAAGATCAAGAAACATAATCTTGATATGAAGCTTATTGATGCGGAGTACACTTTTGACAATAACAAGATTCTGTTCTACTTCACAGCAGACGGACGAATCGATTTCAGGGAACTGGTAAAAGATCTGGCTGCTATCTTCAAAACCAGAATTGAGCTTAGACAGATAGGCGTAAGGGACGAGACAAAGATAATTGGTGGCTACGGTATATGCGGAAGGCCGCTTTGTTGTCATTCTTATCTTTCTGATTTTGTTCCTGTTTCCATTAAAATGGCGAAAGAGCAGAGTCTTTCCCTTAATCCCACAAAGATTTCGGGTGTTTGCGGAAGACTTATGTGCTGTCTGAAAAATGAAGAGGACGTATATGAGGAGCTTAACAGAAAAATGCCGGGTGTCGGTGATTTCTGCAAAGCGAAGGATGGTCTTGAGGGAGAAGTATCAAGTGTTAACATCCTCAGACAGACTGTTAAAATTCTGGTTGATGTTGATGATGAAAAAGAAGTTCACGAGTACAAGCTTGAGGAACTTGAGACCATAAAGAAGAAGCAGAAGAAAAAGAATAATAACAACGGAAGCGGAAAAAAGAATTCTCAGGAGGATCAGGAGATGAAAGAACTTGAGGCTCTTGAGAAGAAAGAGAAGCAGGAAGGAAAGTCAAAACTTGGAGACAATTGATTTAAAGCCCGGCGAAAGGCTAGATGATCTTCAAAGAAATGGCTATAGGATCATACAGGATCCGGAGAAGTTCTGTTTTGGAATGGATGCAGTTCTTTTGTCAGGATTTGCAAGTGCACCGGAAGGTGGCAGAGTATTGGATTTGGGCACCGGAACAGGAATAATACCGATACTGATGGCGGCAAAGACTAAGGCAAGTGAATTGATTGGTCTCGAGATCCAGCAAGATAGCGCGGATATGGCACATAGAAGTGTTTTGCTCAACGACCTTCAGGACAGAGTGAAAATAGTACAGGGTGATATTAAGGAGGCGGGCAACATTTTTGATGCCGCCTCTTTTGATGTAGTCACAAGTAATCCGCCCTATATGATAGGCGGACATGGGCTAAAAAACCCGGATGCGCCAAAAGCAATTGCAAGACACGAGGTAATGTGCGACCTTGAGGACGTGGTAAAGGCAGCAGCCAAGTGTCTTAAAAGCGGCGGAAAGTTCTATATGGTGCATCGTCCTTTCAGGCTGACCGAGATCATGACGATCATGCACGAGTACAAAGTTGAGCCCAAGAGGATGCAGCTGGTTTATCCTTTTGTGGACAAAGAACCCAGCATGGTTCTGATAGAAGGCTCTCGTGGCGGCAAATCCCGCATTACAGTCGAGAAGCCTCTGATTATTTATGAGAGCCCGGGAAAGTATACACCTGAAATTTACGATATTTATGGGTATTAGGGAGATTATATGTCTGGGAAGTTATACTTATGTGCAACACCCATTGGCAATCTGGATGACATGACATTTAGGGTGCTGGAAACATTAAAGAGTGTTGACCTTATTGCAGCGGAGGATACAAGAAACAGCATAAAACTTCTTAATCATTTTGATATTCATACTGAGATGACCAGTTATCATGAGTATAATAAGTATGATAAGGCAGCGTATCTGATTGAGAAGATGCAGTCAGGAACAAATGTAGCACTTATTACAGATGCCGGGACACCTGCAATTTCCGATCCCGGAGAAGTGCTGGTGGCAGAATGTCACAAAGCGGGAATCACTGTGACATCCCTTCCGGGGCCGGCGGCGTGCATTACTGCACTTACACTTTCGGGACTGTCCACAAGGAGATTCTGCTTCGAAGGCTTTTTACCGTCACAGGATGATAAAAAGGCAAGAAAAAGAATTCTTGAAGATCTTAAGGATGAGAGCAGAACTATCATAGTATATGAAGCGCCTCATCATTTAAGGGCTGCACTGGATGACCTTTATGAGACATTAGGGGACAGGCGAATTACCATTTGCAGAGAGCTGACCAAAAAGTTTGAGGAAGTAAATCCAACGACAATTCAGGCTGCAATATCTTTTTATGAAGAGAATGAACCTCGCGGAGAATATGTGCTTGTGATTGAGGGCAAGAGTCTGGAGGAACAGGATGAGGAAAAACGCCGGTCCTGGCATGAAATGTCAATTAAGGAACATATGGCATTCTATGAGGAACAGGGAGTTTCTCATAAAGATGCTATGAAGAAAGTGGCATCTGACAGAGGTGTCGGAAAACGCGAAATATATCAGGCACTGCTGGAAAACGATAAATGAGAGACGGCAAAAACAAGCAACAGGATAGGCAATAAAGGACAATTCTATATAAAAAAACAAGGAGAAAACAGACACTGGAGGGAGTTATGAGCGAAGAAAAGGTATATGTTGCAAAGAGACCACCCATGGGGTGGAACAGCTGGGACTGTTACGGCGCAGCTGTAAATGAGGAGCAGCTTTTGGGGAATGCAGAATATATGGCTGAAAAGCTTAAGGCATACGGATGGGAGTACGTGGTTTGCGACATTCAGTGGTATGAGCCCGGAGCAGATTCACATGCTTACCATAAGTTTACAGACCTTGCTATGGATGAGTATTCAAGACTTATTCCTGCGGAGGACAGATTCCCGTCTTCAGCAGGCGGAAAGGGCTTTAAGCCGATTGCGGATAAGATTCATGACATGGGGCTTAAGTTTGGAATCCACATTATGAGAGGAATACCAAGACAGGCAGTTCACAGGAATACAAAACTTCTTGGAACGACAGCTACAGCAAGAGACGTTGCACATCCTGCATCTATCTGCCTTTGGAATACAGATATGTACGGCGTTGATGCAAACTGCGAAGGTGCACAGGAATACTACAACTCTATTTTCAAGATGTATGCCGAGTGGGGCGTAGATTATGTAAAGGTTGATGATATCGCAAGAGAGGACTGCGGACCGGAGGCTCCCGGAGCAGCTTTTTCAGAGATTGCTATGATCAAAAAGGCCATCGCAAACTCAGGAAGGTCAATAGTTCTTTCACTGTCACCGGGACCTGCAAGAGTAGACCAGAAGGATTTCCTTTTGGAGAATGCCAATATGTGGCGTATGACAGATGATTTCTGGGATAAGTGGGATCTTCTTTACGGAATGTTTGAGAGATGCAAAGCCTGGGAAGGAATCGGATGTAAGGATCACTGGCCGGACTGTGACATGCTCCCAATAGGACATCTGTGCGTATGTACTGATGAAGACGGACAGAAAGGGCACTATTCTCATTTTACCCAGGATGAGCAGAAGGTGATGATGACTCTCTGGTGCATTTTCAGATCACCTCTTATGATTGGAGCTGAGATGCGGGACAATGATGAGTTCACGCTCTCCCTTTTGACCAATGAAAAACTTCTCAATATGCATAAGCATGGAAGAAAGGCAAAAGAGATCTCAAATAAGGACGATATGGTGATCTGGAAGAGCCAGACCAAGGATGGCAAGGTTTATGTGGCCGTCTTTAATATTGGCAAAAAAGAGAATTCGGCAAAACTAAAGTTCAAGGACCTGGATCTGGATAAGAAAGAAGAATATTCTGCAACAGATATCTGGGAGAATGTCAGATACACGATCAAAGATAAGAAGGAAATAACACTTAAGCCACACAGCGTGGTCTGCTATGAGATTGAGGCCTAGTGCCTTTGGTATGCAGCTGTTGAAAAAAGCTGATAGCCTTCGGTAACATTTTTTAACAGTTATTTAATATAAATTTGCCTCAAAATTCTTGTGAAAAGGCTTGCTTTGTAGTATAAATGTAGTAGTGGGCGCAATTTTCCCATAAATTTACTAGTGTATCTGCGAATTATCTGTATTTTATTTTGCGGAATATCAATATTCCGACAGGAGTATGATAGAGGCAATAATATCGGATATTTCGTAAAAAAATATTAAAGAAGAGAGGTCAAGAAATGGCAAACATCGATTTGAGCCAGTATGGCATCACAGGAGTAAAAGAAGTCGTTTACAATCCATCTTATGAGCAGCTTTTTGCTGATGAGACAGATCCTAGCCTTGAGGGTTTTGACAAGGGCCAGGTTACAGAGCTTGGTGCTGTAAATGTAATGACAGGAATTTATACAGGCCGTTCTCCTAAAGATAAGTTCATCGTAGAGGATGAGAAGTCCAAAGACACAGTATGGTGGACATCTGAAGAGTATCCAAACGACAACCACAGAGCATCACAGGCAGCTTGGGAAGCTTGTAAGAAGCTCGCTGTAGAGCAGCTTTCAGGCAAGAAGCTTTACGTTATCGATGGCTTCTGCGGAGCTAACAAGGACACACGTCTTGCTGTACGTTTCATCATGGAAGTAGCTTGGCAGGCACACTTTGTAAAGAACATGTTCATCCGTCCTACAGAGGAAGAGCAGGCTAACTTCAAGCCTGATTTCGTTGTTTACAACGCTTCTAAGGCTAAGGTTGAGAATTACAAGGAACTTGGACTTAACTCTGAGACAGCAGTTCTTTTCAACGTATCAAGCAAAGAGCAGGTTATCCTCAATACATGGTACGGCGGAGAGATGAAGAAGGGTCTGTTCTCAATGCAGAACTACTTCCTTCCTCTTCAGGGCATGGCTTCCATGCACTGCTCAGCTAATACAGATAT
>SVFZ01000057.1 GCA_015056585.1 Butyrivibrio sp.
ACTGAAAATCCCATAGAATCAATGTTTCTCTATTATTAAACATAAAAAAGAGCCATCCAATCGGATGACTCTCTTGTATAATGCTTTGTAATCTCGTATAGAGAAACGATTATCTCTTTGAGAACGATTAATGAAGTGAAAGTGCCGTTTTTTAGGCAGTTCTCCTTCAAGTTGCTGTTTACCTGCTGCGTACGGTAGAAAGCTCAGGGTTACTGTATGCGGCTGGTGGCAACTTGAATAACTGTGATTAAAAATAATACTCTGATATTATGTTCTAAAGCTTTATCTTACTTTTGTTAGATTATCTTTCCATAAAGACAATTATCTTACCGCCTGCTTTTCCTGATTCCTGCATAAGCATTGCATCTTTGATCTTTCCAAACGTATATACAGGCCCATGTATTGGCTTTAAGTCATGCTTATTAAAGAATGAAAACATGTCATCCACTATCCCCTGTGTCGGAAAGTTTGAATAAAACCCTGTGAGATACACTCCATTAGGTATGTGTTTGATCGGATCAAAACCATTTAATGCATACACTCCTCCAAGGATTCCCGTCTGGCAAACAATAGCTCCTTTTTCCACTGAAGCCATTGTGTCCAAAAGAAACTTTGGTCCCACCAGATCAAGGGCTTTAGTCACACCTTTTACTTTTCCGGTAAGCTTTCCGTCATCAACGATTCTTTCATCTGCACTCATTAGCAAGTCAAGATATTTTTCTTTATGAGTTGTTGCAATAACTTTGCATCCAAGTGTCTTTGCAATCTGAATCGCAGCAAGTCCAAGTGCACAGCTTGCTCCTCTTATTAGCAGCGTGTCTTCTTTTCTTAGCTGCAAACATTCAAAAAGCGATCCCCAGGCTGTGAAATATGTCTCGGGTATAGCTGCAAGCTCAGACCACTTTAGATTACTTTCAATTTTAAAAACATGATGCGCAGGAAGAAGAGCATATTCAGCATAGCTTCCGTCAAAAGACCTTCCCATTCCGCCCATCATCGCAATGACTTTATCACCGGCTTTAAAAGAGCTGTTTGATGGATCTGCTATTTCTCCAACGCACTCTATCCCCGGGATGATCGGCTTTTTAATATAGTCGTATTTTATTTCTTCATGACGAAGAATGAGTTCGGAATGATTCATTCCAAAGGCCTTAACTTTAACAAGTACCCAGCCTGGAACTACCACTGGTACCTCTTTTTCTTTTAAAAAAATATCTTCCACGTTGGTAGGACCATCAAGTACCACTGCTTTCATTGTATTTGTATTATTCATAGGTATTTTCCTCAGTCCTTATGATACGAACAGATCACTGTTTACATCGGCCCAGCACTGCGGATCATCTGAATAAAAGCTTCCATTAGTTCCACATGCAACAGCAGGACATCCTCTGCACCATGCCTTTAGCTTGCACTTACTGCACTTTTCAAACTTGTCATACTCCCTGTAGTCTTCAAAACTTGTCTCCCACAGATCCGCAATCCTGTCTTCAAATACATTTCCCACCTTGCTGTCAGCCACTCTCCTGCAGGCATATATATCACCTGTAGGAAGGATTGTCATATGACAGTTGGCACAATTGCATCCACCATAGATCATGTTAGGGTCCACATTTTCAGGAATCTTGAAATCCCCGATTTCATATTCATAAAGGATCCAGAGATGATCTTTTTTGTTAAAATAGGTTTCACACCCTTCGTCCTTGTACTCCTTAAATTTCTTGTCACAGGCAGCAAGAAGTTCTCTGTATTCTGTTGCTGTCATGGAAGCATCAAGGTCTCCGCCGCTTGGTACATACCTTGCAAAAGCAAATACATTAGCACCTGCAGCCACGACCGCATCAATGATTCCAGGTACTTCCATCCGATTTGTCTTAGAGACCGTAGTCATAATTACACTTCTGATTCCCGCTCTGTTAATGCATCCTATTTTTTCAAGTGTACAGTCATAGGAGCCGGGCTTTCTAAACCAATCGTGAGTTTCCCTAAGGCCGTCAATGGAAAGCTGATATTTCTCACAGCTGT
Source organism: Butyrivibrio sp. (assembly GCA_015056585.1). Classification (GTDB taxonomy): domain Bacteria; phylum Bacillota; class Clostridia; order Lachnospirales; family Lachnospiraceae; genus Butyrivibrio. Next base: position 2,023 of record SVFZ01000057.1, read on the forward strand.
ACCACTTAAGCTCTCTGCAAACCTGATCATTCAAATGAAAAGGATTTCCGAGAATTGTAAATTTTATGTCATGATCCTTCATAAGCTGCAGAAGCCTCCAGAAATCGGGATGTAGGATTGGATCGCCGCCTGTTATGTAAAAGTAAGGTGTTCTTCCATACACTTCACAGAAGTCCAGACAGTTATAGAATGTATCCTCCATCTGTTTCCAGTTCATTGAAAATAGACATGTATGCTCTCCGCTTGAGTATATATAGCAGTGCTTACATCTCTGATCACATTCATCTGTAATATGCCACTGAAATGAAAAATATGGCTTCATTTCCCTTACCTCCAATTTATGTTCTATCTTAAACAGCGTATGCTGATTATCTACTAATTGACCTCCGGTATTTTACCGGAGGTCTGATGATTTGCAGTGGTTTATATTACTTGTTATCTCCTGCTCCACATGCACTTCCGCAAGCTGCTGGCTTCTCTTCAGGCTTAGCATCTCCTGCCCCGCAAGCGCTTCCGCAAGCCGCAGGCTTCTCCTCAGGCTTAGCATCTCCTGCTCCACATGCAGCAGTTGCAACCTGTGCCTCTTCGTTAACCCATCCGTTAAGATTTGATAATGCCATGACTAATTCCTCCTTCAAATCAAGTGTTTTAAAAAGCGTTTTTGCTTTCTGTGACTTCAATATAACCCCTGTCCAAATGTAAAAAAAGTACGCACTTTTTTATTACTCAGTTACCTTTTTGTAACTAATAGACAGACGTTTTTTCAGATGTTATATTGGAGTTAAATCAGAGTGTTGCATTCGAATTTGAACTTATGGATATTTTAAGTGTAGAAAGGAGTTCTTATGAAAACAAAAGATGAATTACCTGAGTGCCCTGTTGCAACAACAGTAAGTCTTATAGGAAGCAAATGGAAATTACTGATTATGCGAAACCTTCTTGTAAGACCATGGCGTTTTAATGAACTAAAAAACAGTCTTGAAGGCGTCAGCCAGAAAGTTCTGACAGATTCCCTTAGATCAATGGAAGAAGATGGGATTATAACAAGAACAGTTTATCCAGAAGTCCCTCCAAGAGTTGAATATGCCCTTTCTGACCTCGGTGAATCCATGCGACCTATCATAAGCTCTATGGAATCATGGGGAAAAGACTATAAAAAATCATTAGAATAAAAATAAAGGGGCTGCCGCTTAGATGTGATCACATATCAATCAATCTGGGCGACGCCTCTTTCTATCTTAATGGTGCATAAAACCCCAGAAACATCCGCCATGCCGACAGACTCGGAATGCTTCGCATCCCTCGTTGTCGCGGCATCCTTGTTTGTTCTACATGCGATGCCATTCATAGCCCTTCGGGCTATTTCATGTCGCGCTGTCGCGCTATGAATACGAAAAAGGGACTGCTCCCCAGCAAGTAAACTTGCGGGAGCAGTCCCTTTTTGTATTCGCATCGCTTGTAGAAACGCGCATTATCTCTTTGAGAACTGAGGAGCACGACGAGCTGCTTTTAAGCCGTACTTCTTTCTTTCTTTCATTCTAGGATCTCTTGTTAAGAAACCAGCTTTCTTTAATGCAGGACGGTATTCCTGATCAGCCTGTAGTAAAGCTCTGGAGATTCCGTGACGGATTGCGCCAGCCTGGCCGGTGAAACCACCTCCGTGAACGTTAACAAGTACATCAAACTTATCTACTGTATCAGTAATGGTAAGAGGCTGACGAACGATTAACTTTAATGTCTCAAGTCCGAAATACTCATCCATATCTCTTTTATTGATTGTAACTTTACCAGTTCCAGGTACTAAATATACTCTGGCAATACTGCTTTTTCTTCTTCCGGTTCCGTAGTATTTTGCTTTAGCCAATGTTTTTTCCTCCTTTCAGTCTGGATTAATATTTAATCTCTAATACTTCCGGTTTCTGAGCTGCATTCTCATGCTCAGGACCAGCGTATACGTGTAATTTTGTGATCATCTGTCTTCCTAAAGGTCCCTTAGGTAACATACCCTTAACTGCAATGCTGATAGCATCAGTAGGTTTCTTAGCCATTAATTCCCTTAAGGTTGTCTCTCTCATACCGCCAACATAG
>SVFZ01000058.1 GCA_015056585.1 Butyrivibrio sp.
AGGCACTGAAAGGACTACATCCAGAACAAAGCTGTTTCCGCTAGGCTTTATACGGACTTCCTTAAGACTTACTTCTTCTGGGAGCTGGCCAAGAGACAACCTATCCTTTGTTCCCGGAAACTTTAGATACCCATCCTTGATCCTGCATATCTGGTTCGTAAGGACAGATGTCTTGAATGAACCGGAAGGCATATACCCAGGAATCCTGGGGCGACCCGTGAAGGCCTCAGGATTCTTTCCATATACTTTTACAGCTTCAAAGAAAGACTTATAGTCCCTGAGAAGGAGCTTTAATATCTGCTGATTAGCCTGAGCCGGAAGGGCATAGTATGCCTTATCCCTTGTTATCTTTAGCAGATGGTCCAATGCATTGTATGATAGCCATTTGCTATCACCAAGATATTTAGTCCCCAAAAGACTATCCCTTACGAGCCTGTAAATCATCATCTGATTGGAGAAAAGAGGCTTGAACATGGCCATTGAATCGACCGATGACGAATACTGCCTTAAGATGAAATTTGCCCTGTTGTACAGAACGGCTGATGATCTGCATATATCCCTGCAATAGTCGTAGAGTATGTGGTTTTTGCTTATCTTGTATTGCCTTGTTCTGTACACGGTTGTAAATTCCTTTATAGTATTCTATAGTTAATATTATAGCACACATTTCAGAAACAAGCAAACATTTGTTCTTTTTGGATAGGAAGTAATTTTATGCAGAAATCAATAGTAGAATCAGATATCCTGAACGAGTACAGAAGAGGCTCACATTCCGTATACAAACTCACATACTATGTAATCTTTGTGACAAAATACAGAAAGAAAGTGATCACAGATGAGATTGGTGATTTCATGAAGAATTACGCCGCTTACCTCTGCGGGCGCATGAACAGCGAGCTCATTTCTGCAGAGACTGATGTCGATCACATGCATCTGCTCATCTCAATGCCACCTGATGTTGCTCCTGTGAAGCTGATCAACTCATTAAAATCACAATTATCCAAGGAAGTAAGGAATACATATAGATCACACGTGGAGAAATACCTTTGGGGAGATTCACCATTTTGGAGCGCAAGTTATTTTTGTGCCACTACCGGAAGTGTTTCACTTGAAACTGTTAAGAAATACATTGAAGAGCAACGAACAGAAGAACACAAACGCAAATACATTAAGACGGGGAAATACAAAAAGAAAAACTAGTGCGATTCATCCCACAACCGATTTCATCGGAAGGGGTTTTCTCGCACGTTGTTATAATCTACAGTTTATTTGGTTCTTTGCCATCTTTTATTATACCTCTATCACTCCACACATGAGCTTCAATAGAAATCACATTATCTATTTTCAACATTTTCTTCAATTTCTGCATCCGTTTTATAAAACCCCAGAAGAAGAAAGCCAAATCCAACACACGTTCCAATCGTAATAGCAGTATCAAATTTGACGTGCGTAAAGAACATGACCAAACTTAGAACAATCTCAATAATCCCCACTATTTTTCCAAAGTAAATAAAATTCCCAGGAGCAATGCTTTGAGCATAATCCCAGTGCTTTTTAGATTTCCTGGAAGTAGGTGTATTATATCCATTATTTGATTCCATAGTTGATACCGGATGTTTTTTAAACATATATCCGACTAGAATCATCACAAATGGAATGATTAAATTAAGCATCAATAGTGCATGCATAGCGCTCCTCCTTATCTGCCTTTTGTCATTTCTCAGAGTTTCTTCATCATCCAATATGCATCCATATAGGATCCATCAGCATATTTCATGTTATCAGGAAATGTACCAAACTTCTCAAATCCAAGTTTCTCATACATAGCAATGGCATCCTTGTTCTCTGCCATAACTTCAAGTTCTGCCTGTTCATAGCCAATACTCTTCGCAACATCAAGTACAGTCTGAAGCATAGCTTTCCCTATACCGCATCCACAGTATTCTTTATATAGAGCAATCGCAACATCACAACGATGGCAGTATCTCTTGTATGGTGCAATGCTCATCAAAGAACAATTGCCAATATGCTTACCATCGATAAAAGCAACAAGCATAAGCTCACGCTCCGCATCTATCTTTGCCTGGATGAACTGCTTCTCTTTTTCCTCAGTGATAGTGATTTCTTCAGGTTCCCTGATCAGATAAGGAGTCTCGGCGCTAGTTGTTCTCAGATACTTTATAAGGTCCGCTGAATCTTCCGTCCTTGCATTTCTTAGTATTACAGTTCTGCCAAGTTTATCCTTAATAGAAATTTCCCCAAATTCCATAATCATCCTCCAGCAAAAACATATTTTTACTATAACAGAAAAAGAAGCTGTAACGTTACAGGTGCCAAACTCCCTTTCTGTATTTTTTCGTTACATCGCTATAAACATGGATTGAGCGGCATCACTTCAGCTTTGCTCCATCTTTAAAAGCATTGCCAACCTTTTCTCCAATTCCATAATATGCATTACAAAATGGATCAAAGCTTATAGGCTTAACTTTTGTGATATCAACAGCTCCATCTGTCACTACGCTTTCGTCTGCAGAGACATTTACTATCTCGCCAATAAGAATTCCATCCTCAAAGCTCTTTACCTTACATTCAAGAGCAACCGGGAGCTCATCAATTAGAGGAGCGTCAACAAACTCGCTCTTGGTTGCATGGAATCCGGCTTTCTCAAACTTGTCCGGTACCTTCCGGCCAGATTCAATTCCTACATAGTCGCAAGGTATAACCTGATCTTCTGTTGCCAGGCTCACCGTGAAAGCGCCTCTTTTAGCAAGATTGTCAGTAGTCTTGTGCTCAGACAGACTGATTGTAATTTCCTTAAAATCAGTTGTTATGCCCCACGCTGCATTCATTGCATTGGGCACTCCATTCTCATCATATGTCGCAATGATAAGAACCGGCTGCGGGTACATAAGTGGTTTCGCTCCAAAATTAACTCTGCTCATCTGCTTCCTCCTTTAGTCACAATCAAATATTGCCTTTAGTATACTACAAATTCAATATTTTAACGAAATATGGAGCATATCGCTTAGTGCGACAGCCCCATTACTTTAAAATCTCAACTATTCAAATATTATATTTCCATCAGCCATAATTCCAATTATAGCCTTATTGTTTTTCTCATGAAGGTACTATGATATATATGTTTACCCGGCCATCATCTAATGTTTAACTTTCATGATAAATCCAAAAACATTTCTCACCAAAGGACCGGCAAAGAATATCTGCCAACAAAGTGCCATGGGAAAGTTAAATACTGTAGTCTGAAGCCAGACAGCCACAAACTCACTTCCTGCATCCTTAAACAAGATCGTTGCAGCCAGGCTCATGAGTGGGCACATGAGGCACACAGACATCATAGAAATCGCGAGAACGATCATGATCATAGGATCCTGGCCCGGCGTCACAAATCTAAATGCCAGCTTCTGTGCAAGTTTTCCTACAAACAAAAGCTCAAGGACTACAGCTATTGGCCACATGATAATAACCTCATTAAATGCTGCAAGAAAAACAAAGTTCTGCAGACCGCCTACACTAAGTGAGATGTTGTAGCAGATCATAGCATAAACCATGACAAATGCCATGAAGGCAGTAAAAAACACATCCTGTAACTTGCTCTGTGGTAACATATGGGGTTCCTCTCTTTCTCATTCAGGGAAGACCTCTGTGTTGTTCGTTATCACCCAGCCAGGATGTGCGTTTCCAATAATACCATTGAAATCTTCATTATTTTTATCAGCAATTGGAGATTATAACAGAAAAACGACTGTCTTGTAAGTACTTTTTTCCACATTGCTACGATTCTCTTGTCTTTGCTCCCATGTTCTTTAATTCTTTTTTGCGGTCATACATCATATGATCCGCTCGTTCAAACAGATCATGTACCTGTTCATCATTCGGCTGAAACGTTGTATAACCGATAGAAACAACAACTTCATTTTTCTTGATGTTTTCTTCCACCTGCCTGTTAAAGTCGGCAATCGTTTCATCTTTGGTTTCATATCCTTTTCCTGACAAAAGAACTACGAACTCATCACCACCGGTTCGATAAACCGAACCATGACTGAAAACATTGCAGATAAGAGAACATGCGTCTTTGATAAGCTTGTCACCGGCAGCATGTCCCTGCGTGTCATTGACATACTTAAGACCATTTATATCACATACTATAAGTGCCAGCTTATAAACAGCGCCTTCACGAATCCAGCTGTTTAGCTGGGCTTCCGTCTCCATGTAGGCATGTTTATTCCTGACACCCGTAAGTGAATCAGTATTTGCCATGCTCTTGAAAACTTTGCTGTTTTCTTTTTCTTCTTTCAGTTTATCGTTGGCAATACGCCTCATCATGTAGAACAATATAGTCGAGAACAATGAAGCTACTATGAGCAGGAATAATATCTGCATACGATTGGCTGCAAGACTCTTTTCACTGATCTCACGAATCTGATCCTGAATAACACTCTCGCGGATCATTACAACCAGTTCCCAACCGGTGTCAGGCACAGGTTCATAGTATATAGTATCCACTACATCATTTATGGTAAAAGTCAGCGTTCCTTTTTTACCATTCGCAAAATCATCGCGAAATAAATTCCACTCTTCCTCGGATACATTCCCGTTTGTGGCATCAAAAATGTTTTTTGTTCCAATAAATTGGCCAAGCTCTGTTTCTGATATATTCCCACCATTTTCCGAATACAGCGCAAAATGTGTACTTTCCTGATCATCAAAAGCAAGCAGACCAACTATGTCATTGATATCTATCTGGACAAAACATGCTTTAAACTGTTTGCCCATTATCTTGATATCTATCGGGATTGCCAGACACAGATCCTTGGATGAACCATAGCGAAATACAGTGCTTATCATTCTGCCATCCAGAGTCTTATTCGCAAGGAAAGGATGTCTGCTACGGCCGGTATATGTGGTGTATTGCGTATAAACTATATCTTCCTCATCTACCAGCGCAAAACGGCTAAGAGACAAAAGGTTCTTCATTCTACCAATAGCCGCACGAAGATCCTCCTGCGATTCTATCTTTTCATCATCTATGACGCTTACAGCCTTCTCCATGTAGTCAAAATTATTGTTGATCAGGTTTGTAATTGTCTTGGCACGTCTGTCTGCCATCGATTCGAGATAAAAAGCACTCACAGCAGAAACTGCCTGATTTGTAGACGCAGTAGACTGCTCATAAGCCCAGTAAGTATTGGCAATCAGCATTATCAAGATAAGAACACTACCTATCGCCGCGGTTATAATCACTGCCTTTTCAGTAATCTTCCTGCTCTTCATTGCGTAACATCTCCATACAAGACTTCAAGCATCGGTTCTGCATCTTCCTGATAAATAATAGTTGTACTTTCATCAGTCTTATCAGGGAAAAGATTTCCCGGCAAATTTCCATCTGCAATTTTCACCGCAACTTGCAGCGTATCAAAGCCAATTGAATAACAATCCTGTACACCAAGGCAATAGATAACGCCATCCTTGAGATAATGGAGTGCCTCCTGATCATGGTCCATTCCCACGATCACTGCGCTGCTTTCAAGCTCAGTAACCGCTCTGGCTGTTCCGACAGGATTACTCATATTGCAGCATACAAAGCCTGCAATATCAGGATTGTCTACAAGCATCTGCTTAGCCAGATCGTATGCCAGATCAATGGAGTCCTGGTCATACTCAACTGCAACTATCTCCATATTTTTATATTTGGCAATAGTGTCTTTTGCTCCCTTTGCTCTGTCTTCGTGACAGGGAGCTCCGTTACTTCCTACCAGTATGCCCACTTTACCCTTGTAGCCAAGCTTTTCGCAAAGTGCTTCTGTTAAATCTGCTCCGTCCTGATAGTTATGAGTGTTTCCAACGTAGGCAATCCTCTTGCAATCAGGAGCTGCATCAGAGCTGGAAAACGTCATGACCTTGTTTCCAGCAGCGACCATTTCGTCCAGTACAGGAGATATCTTCTCCTCATCTGCCACATCCACTCCGATCACATCATAATCGCCCTTCTGCGCCTCTAATAATCTCTTTGTCTGATCCTCATAAGAAGCTGCATCCGGAGCCATATACTCATAAGTAATGACTATCCCCTTTTCAAGATATTTTTGCTGAGCATCCTCCATTCCAAGCGCAACAGCATCCCACCATGGATGAACTATCTTGTAAGTAAAGTAGAAATTATATCTATTCTTAGCCGGCACATAATCATCGAGGCTATGCTCAAAATCTACAGCGCCCTCGGTATCGTCCGCTTTTATCTCAGTATCATTGGAATATCCACTACTAGTACCTGCAATCACAATAGAAAATGCTACAATCAGGAACTTGCGAAATATATTTTTTATCTTCTCGGACATAATATTCCTCCTAAAAGACATAATTTTCTCTATAAAATAATCACCTACTATAAATAATACTATATTCCGCAAATTTTTATTCTTAAATATATATTAAAGATTCAGCTTGTCAATTACTCTTTACCCATGCTTCTCGGTGAAATACCATAAAACTTCTTGAATACATTTGAAAAATAGCTCACATCATTATAGCCCACCCTCTCAGCTACCTCTGTAAGTTTATAGTCGGTACTCGTTATCAGCCTCTTCGCTTCCTGCATACGCAGCTGTGTAATATATTCTGTAAGAGTCATGTCCATCTCGCTCTTGAACATCTTTCTTAGATATGTCTGATTAACACAGAGTTTTTCCGAGATATCCGAGATTGAAAGCTCATTGTTACCATAGTTTTCTTCAATATACTGTTTTGCAGCCTGTGCCGTTGAATGTGTCTTTGACTCTCTTTTTCCTTTTTCAAACTCAATGCGCTTTTTATAAAGATATATCACATTGTCGCGCATTTCTTCGGAAGACTTGGCATCAGCCATAAATTTCTCGGGAGAAAAACCTTCGCCGTAAATTCTCTCAATAGAAAAACCTGAGCTTATTATATTTGTCATCAAAATACTGATGGCACTGGTGAGAAGGTTCATGTCAGTTATAGAAACGTTGCCATCCACAGATTCTTTTTTATGAAGCCTCGTCCATAGCGTACTTATCACAAGCTCAGCATCGTCAGCCTGAAGCGTCTCAATGTCCTTGTTGAGCCTGATGATTGCATCGAGGGAAGCATATCCCTTTTCATCATTACTCTTACGAAGGTCCCATAGCTGACCATAGCCCTTTTGTGATAAAAAGCTTAGACATTTTTCATAGGCTTTTTTTATATCTCCTAAACCGGTTGCCTTCTCTATAGCCACAGAACTGCTAATCTCAAGCTGACTTTTTACTACCTGAATGATATCTGTAAACTCATATCCCTTATAGTTATCAAGTGCTGTATCCGAATCGAAATCCATTAAAACAACAATATTGTTCTCGAAATCATGGAATATCCTAAAAGATCCTTCAAGCTCAAGCATATCGCCAAGAAGCTTTGCGATAAGGTTTTCCCAGTTCATGAGTTTTTCTCTTGCATCTATCCTGCCTTTGGAATATCCGGCAGTATCAAATCTGAATAAAGCCAGAAGATATGCACTTCCAACTTCTTTTTTAGGAAAAAGATGCTTCTCAATCCCGGCCAGTGCACCCTTGTCATTATTACCGACGTAGATTACAGTCTTTAGTTCTTCATCAAGTTCTTTTTCAGCTTCCCCATCCTGAATTATCTGGGTTTCAACCGCCTTCCCGATATTGTCATGCAGTTTAAGAAGGCTAAGTATCAGTTCCTCTTTTTCAAATGGTTTGACAATGTAATCGCAAACTCCGATCTTAACAGCTTTTCTGGCATACTCAAATTCATTGTTTCCTGTTATAAGTATTACTGATATGTCAGGGTAGTCTGAAGTTATGCGTTCAGCAAGTTCAAGACCATTTATATAAGGCATGGTTATATCTGTCAGAACCACATCAGGATAGAACTCTTCAATTTTCTCAAGCGCCTCTTTTCCATCACGCGCCTCACAGCAAATCTCAAAGCCGTATGAATTCCAATCTATACAGCCTCTAAGATATTCCAGAAAAATAGGCATGTCGTCAACAATCATAATTTTGATCATGCAGCAACGCTCCCTGTGGTACACGTATTTTTATTGTGGTACCTATGTTTTCTTTACTCTCTATTGATACGCCAAATTCTCTCCCAAAGTAGAGTTTTATTCTTCGTGCTACTGAATATAATCCAAAATGAGAACCGCCTTTTGTTGAGTCATGAGAGGTTATCTCCGCTTCCTGACGAAGCTTTTTCTTTTCATCATCAAAAAGCTTATCATCTTCAAGGAGTTGTTCCAGTTTATCTCGCTCGTCTTCACTCATACCAATGCCGTCATCGGAAACTTGTATCAGAGCCACCTCTCCATCTGCTCTTCCTGTCACGGTAATTTTACCCCAGCCTTCTTTGTTTTTCAGACCATGATATATTGCATTCTCAACAAGCGGCTGAAGTGTCATCTTGGGAATACTTGCATTTTTTATTGCATCCTCAACATCAATCTCATAGCTGAATTTATCATTGTAGCGCATTGTCTGAAGGTCCAGATAATCCTGGATTATCTGGATTTCTCTCTCGATAGTCACTATCTCTTCACTTCCAGAAAGAGAATTTCTGTAATAGTTGGCAAGCTTTTTTGTGACGCGAGAAGCCTCTTTTGCCCTGTTCATCTCAATAAGCATGATTATAATGTCCAGGGTATTATATAGAAAATGTGGCTTAACCTGCTCCTGCATCAAAGCGAGCTCATATTCACGCTTCTTTTTGGCCTCCTCATCAACCTGTTGCAAGAGTTCTAAATTGCGCTGCGTCATATAGTTAAAAATCCTGCCGAGTCTTCCTATCTCATCCTTATACTTAAATCTGAACCTGAAGCTCATGTCCCCCTCAGCAATCTGCTCAGCGCCGTCATGAAGGATTTTTAGCGGATGGGTGACATAATTAGTCGAGAACAGAACTGATATGAGAAGCAGGATTGCCGTCACTGTACCTGTCGTCAAAAGAATGAACTGCAAATCCTTACCTGTAACATTAAATCTGTTGAGATTAGTAATACCTACTATTGTCCATGCAAATCCCTTTACCTCATACTTTGCTATGAGATAGGACTCATTGTTGTACTTGATAAGGTTCTGCTTTGTGCTAAAAAGACTTTCAATGAGCTGTGTATCTTCATAGATCTTATCTTTCTTTTCTGTCTCCGAAACAAAATTCCCATCAGTATCATAAAGAAAATAATAGCTTATCTCACTCTGTGAAGACTCAATGAGGTAATTCTTATCCATGTTTATAAAAATGTAGCCAATAGGTACACCTGTTACAATATTTATCACATGTTTTCCCATTGTTATAATCTCTTTACCCTCACGGTTCATGGGGTTTTTTGCCTGTTCCATCATTATGGTCTTGCCGCCCTCGCCGGAGAGATTTTTCACATAATCCGAATAAAGTATTTCCATCTTTAAATCTGTAAGCGCCGGATCAGTTGTATACATTCTGCCAAATTTGTCCAAAAAGACTATAGAAGAAATCCCATTATAGATAAGCAGTGACTGAGACAGCTGGCTTATGATCTTATTGTCCCTGGTGACCTGCTTCATAGATTTGTCATTGTAATATCCGCTGAATTCAATGGTGAGATTGTTGGAGCAGAGTTCACCATTTGCAAGAACTGAAGAGATTCTGTCAGACATTATGCGGATATTTTCATTGATCTGATTATCCGCTCTCTGCATTATCGCTCTGTTATAGAAAAAAAGCATCAAAGCAGTAAGCACTATCATAGGTATCAGTGCCACCAGAATTGTCATTGATGCAATTTTATATTTGATGGACATGTTCCTTGCCTTTTCTCTTCCGGAAATCTTACGTCCGGCGTCGAAGGCTTCCATGTCCCTGATTGTCATATCCTTTAGATTCTTGTTCTCCATAAAGCTTATTTTAACATATAAAGGGCCTTCTATCAGCTTTTTTGCCAATAGAAGGTCTTGTAGAAGGTCTTGTAAATTTTATTTTTAATCACCCTTTTACTGCGCCACCGATTGTCATTGCGTTCTCAACCTGCTCGGAAAAGATTGAGTATATTAAGATTGCCGGGAATGATGCAATAACCATTGTTGCGCCCATTCCGCCCCAATCAGTAGTGAACTCTCCCTGGAAGAACAAGACTCCAAGAGGAAGTGTCTTAAGCGTTGGAATACTTCCTACTACTACATTTGCAAGAATGAACTCATTCCATGCATTGAGGAAAATGTAGATTACAAGTGTAACAGTTGCAGGACGAACAAGTGGCTCGATAATCCTAAAGAAAGTCTGGTAAATTGTTGCTCCGTCCATACATGCAGCTTCTTCAAGCTCAATCGGAATACCTTTAAAGAATCCGTAATAAACCATACATGCAAATGCCAGATTGATCGCTATATACGGGAAAACCAGTGACCATCTTGTTCCCATCAGGTTAAACTTCTGTACAACCTTAACAACAGGGATCATAATAGCCTGAACCGGAATAAACATTCCAAGTCCCAGGAAAAGCCTTGTAAATGTCTTCATTTTCCATACCATACGGCTTGTGGCATATGAGAAAAGAAGTGCACATACAATAGTTATTACAACTGTTCCAATTGAAACAAGTAAGCTGTTCAGAAAATAAAGCGGCACATTATACTTGGTCCATGCTGTTATATAGTTCTCATAATGAAGAGGCCATGGAAATCCAAATGGATTAGTTACAAAAATTTCCTGATTTGTCTTGAATGAATAAAAAAGCATCCATATCAACGGGTAAAGTGAAAACGCTGCATACATCCAGCAGAATACTACAAATATATAATGCAAAGCTGATTTTTTGCCTTCATTACGCATTTCGTCTCCTCCTTGATTTCTCTTCTTCTTTCTTCTGGTTCTTTTCTCTGAAAATGAAGTTGATCACCAGCATTACAAGCATACACTCAATTACCATTATGGAAGCAGCTGCAAGACCGTATCCATAATCTGATTTCTTAAACGCTGCGTTGTACATCATATATGTGAGCGTGAAAGTTGACTTGTTTGGACCGCCGCCTGTCAGGATATTCATCTCAGTAAAGGCTTTGATACCTCCTGTAAGTGAAATGATAAGGCAGAACTTGTAGGTTTCTGCAAGAAGCGGAATTGTGATCTTAAGGTGTGCAAGAACATTTGAACATCCATCAATTTTTGCAGCCTCATAGTAGTCAGCAGGGATTGACTTGATACCTGCAACAATAAGCGCAAACTGATACCCCATCCATTGCCATGCATTAACAAAGGCAATTACATATATGGCTTTATATCTGTCTCCAAGCCAGTTCTGTGAAAAGCCGGAGCCTGCAGCTTCAAAGAGCTTATTAAGAAGTCCCTCTCCGCTTAGGATTGCGCTCCAGAGCTGGCAGACTACTGTTACAGACAAAATAACCGGGATGAAATATGCAACTCTCAGGAACTTTCTGCCCTTCATCTTTTTATCAGAAATTGTAATAGCAAATACTGTAGCAAAGAACATCTGATAAACAGTGATCACAATGGCAAAGATTAATTGGTTCTTATTTGACGTGTAAAACACTCTATCTGTAAACAGCTCTATGTAGTTTTTAAGACCTGTAAAATTCGGCATCGTAAGACCATTCCAGTCCGTAAAACTGTATGCAAACACCTGAATGATCGGAATAAAATCGAATGTAATAAAGATTGCAAGGGCCGGCAAAATAAAAAGAATGATAGCCAGCTTATTTCCCATGTATTTTTTCATTGGGTATCTCCCATTTTTCTCATAAACATGGGGCGGACTTTTACCCGCCCCATGCAATTACAGTCATTCTGTTATCTATATGCTTAACATATATAGACTATGAATTCTTTTATCACTCCATAATGTCGTTCATATCCTCAATGAATTCGTCAGCTGTGAACTGTCCGGAAACAAGTCCCTGTGACTCAGACTGAATGCCATCGTTGAATGTAGAATTTGTAAGTCCCCATGTGAACTTTGTTGTTGATGTTACTGAAGGAAGTGTATCAGAAAGCTTCTTCATCATTGCAGGATATTCTGAATCAGGCTCTTTACCTGTATTGAGTGCTACAAGAGGATTGTGTCTGTACATAACCTTAGCCTCACAGTACTTCTCTGTGATGAACTCAGCAACTTCTGCAGCGAGTTCAGCATTAGCTGAATCAGGATTTACAGCAAAGCCTGAAGCAGAACCGCCGCCTGAGAATGCAGCCTTACCGGCTTCGTATGAAGCAGCATCCTCTGCAGGATAGAACATCCAGTCAACATTTTCACCAAGTGCCTTTGTTGCATCCTCGATGTACCACTGTCCGTTGATGAACATAGCTGCCTCTCCTGAAAGGAATTTCTCAGAAGCCTGGTCATAATTTGTTGTTGTAGCATCTTCCTGGAAAAGACCTGCTGCAACGAGCTCCTCAAGTTTCTTTGCTGCTTTTACATAACCTTCGTCAGTAACCTTTGCAGTTCCTTCATCAAGAGCCTTTATTCCGCCTGCAGCATATCTTGTAGCAACTACATCATAAGCTGCTGCTGTGTTCCAGCCTTCCTGTCCGAAAAGCGCAAGAGGTGTGATTCCCTTTGACTTAAATACTTCGATACAGTTCAAAAGATCATCGTATGTCTCAGGAACAGCTAATCCGTTCTCCTCAAAAAGAGCTTTGTTGTAGTACCAAAGAACATATTCCTGACCTGAGAATGGGAATGCATAAATGTTGCCATCCTCTGCATATGCAAGATCCTTATTTGCATCATAGAGCTTATCAAGGAATCCTGTTGACTTTGCAACATCGTTGAGTACCATGATTTGGTTTGACTCACGGAATGTATTGATAAGATCTGTACTTGCCTGATAAATATCAGGAAGCTGACCTGTAGCAGCCAGAGTCTTGAGCGTCTGTCCGTCATCCTGTGCCTGTACAATAAGGTTGAGCTCAACGTTTGGATAAGCCTCTTTAAGCTGCTCTACTGCGTAATCATAAGGAACCTTTGTGTCATCATCTGCATACTGTGTATAGATAGAAAGCGTAACCTTATCCCCTGAAGCATCAGCTGTTGTATCTGCAGCCTTCTCTTCTGTCTTTGTTTCTGAAGCTGCAGGTGCCTCCGTAGCTGCAGGTGTGTCAGTTGTTGTCTGTGCCTCTGTGCTACCACATCCGATAAGAGATGTTAATGCAACTGTAGCGCACATAAGAGTACTGAGTATTCTCTTTTTCATAATATATATCCTTCCCTTCTCTTAATCAGGTTTCAAAATCACCGGTGAAACCTGTTTGCTATTTACAGTACTCATTATAGAAATCTTATTTAGGCAAAAAAATGAGGAATTCAAAATTGTTTTTGTAAATTTCGAATTCCTCACCGTTATAATCGTTTACCTGCAGAAATCATCCTCACGTCTACTAAATCGAAACCATACAGATTTAATCTTTGCATCAACATCCGTTGACGACCAATCAGAATAGCCATTGTTAGTCACTACGCTGCCAAGTCTCTGGATTTCCTCATTTTCATATCTTCTGTTCTCCTTACTCTTCTTCCTCCGTTCCAAGGCCATAGTAAAGCATTTCATTGTACCTGGCGTTTGCTTCCTCTGCAGCCTTTTTATTATGCCATGTATCGATATCACTGCAGATTGCAAGCATCTCATCCACAACAAGTTCTGCTGTCCGTGGCTTCACGTTGTATAGATAAGCCAACATTCTATCCATAGCCTTGGGGCTCCCAAGCTGCTTAGCAATCTGCTCACCAAGCTCTTTGGGGAAGCCAAGTTTCTTTATTGCAGATACCAGTTCATCACGTTTTCTGGACCATTCGATCTGATTCTCAGTCATCTTTTGTACCCGCAATCCGCCTTTTCAGGTCCATCTACTCCGGATTCATAGTGTGCCCTGAATTCCATATTTATCTCACGGATTTCCTTTTTACCATCAATGTAGTCCTGATACATGTCAGCAAGCCCTGACATGCAGCCATCACATGAACCGTTTATATTTCCTATGGACTCTGCAACTATCTGCTCACGCTCTTGGCGCGTTGTATCTTTTATCAGAATTGATCCCATTTCACAATGCCCTCACATTCTCAAATATCATACTTTTGCATACAATCATTTTACACTTACAATCATCATATCTGAACATGTTTAAAGAAATTTTTAGATACGATTTTCTTCTTATATCGCAATTAGCCAAGGCAATTATATGAATTGCCCTGGCTCAATTTTAATTATTCACTATTACTTTCTGATCACTTCTGCATTTTTACTGAATCTGTTTTGCAAGTGCCAGAACCTGACCGGCCACTTTGTCTCTGTCTTTTTTTGTAACTTTTTTATAAACCGGATAGGCGGTGCTGAGCGTCAAAACACCTACTATTCCTATGATTATGCCCGGAATAAAATAAGGAGCCTGTCCTACCATTACCATGCTCATTCCTATTCCCAGAATAAGCGTTCCGATAATTCCGATTGCAATTGAAAGAATCTGCCCTCTTCTCTCTGCCTGCCGGTCCAGAGCTTTAAGTTGCTCAAACTTATCCTCCGCCGGCTCTTCATATTTTCTTCTGATGGCCTCGACTTCCTTCGCCCTTTCTGCGCTGTAGTTGTACTCAAAAGTATCTTTATTATCCATATTCTTCCTCCATTTGATTTTACTTTTGTTTGCTTTCTATGGTCTTAATTATATGGAGAAAGTATTTTTGTTTTGTTTCGCTATTGTTTCTGTTTTATTAAAAAGAAACTGTAAATGACGTCCCTTCTCCCAGAACACTTTTTACCGTAATCTCTGCTCCGCAGATGTCGATGACTCTTTTAACCAGTGCAAGCCCTAAGCCATTGCCCTTTGTAGCGTGTGAGGTATCTCCCTGATAGAACTTGTCAAAGATATACTTACCGGTCTCTTCAGAAATACCACAGCCAGTATCTGCTACCTCAACCTGAACATGGCCGTTTGCGCCATGCGCAGTGACCTTAACTGTACCCCCGGCTTCGGTAAATTTAAATGCATTGGATAAAAGATTGTTCCAAACCAGAGACAGCAGCTCTTTATCCGCTGTTATCTGAAGGTCATCATCAATATCGGTATCCAATTCTATACTCTTTTTTTCCCAGATATCTTCAAAACCCACTATACACTCTGCAAGCTGCTCTCCCAGATCATAAGTCTCTTTTTCCGGATAGATCTGCTGATTCTCCAGTTTGTTCAGCTTAAGTATGTTTGTGATGAGCTCTGAGAGCCTTCCCGTCGCATCAGAAATAGCCCTTGCGTATTCCAGTCTCTTTTCCTTCGAAAGATCCGGCGCCTGAAGCATTGTGCTGTAGTTTCCGATGACAGACAGAGGCGTCTTTATCTCGTGAGATACATTTGAGACGAAATCCGTTCGAAGTGTCTCTATTCCTGACAATTCCTGTGCCATCTTATTGATATTCTCAGCAATTATGTCAAACTCATTTCTTCCGGGGATAACAGATACTCCTTCTGCTCTTGCTTTAAAATTACCCTTTGCAAGCTCCTCTGTGGCTGCCAGAATCTTTTTTACAGGGCGCTCTATCATGAGCTTTCTCTGCACGCCATCTATAACACAAAAAATCAGGCTTAAAAAGAGAATGTTAAGAAAAGTCAGGATTGCGTTTTCCTGAATCTGCTCCCTTGTAAATTCCATTGAGCTCAAAAACAGGTAAAAGCTGCAGGTCACGACAAATGCTATAAGAACAAAGATGATCACATATCTCTTAAACGAAAAAATACTAGTAGTCTTTTTTTCCATATATCCTTACTCCTTAGGCACTGCCTTGTATCCCAGACCTCTTACGGTAACGATCTCGAAATCATCACAGTCTGCAAACTTATCCCTGAGCTTGGTCATGTAAACATCAACTGCTCTGGGAGTTGCATCGGAGTCCGCATCCCAAAATTCGTCCATAAGCTGTCCTCTGGTAAAGGTCTTTTTCGGAAAAGAAAGAAGCTTAAATATGATGTTGAATTCCCTCTGAGTAAGGGGAATCTCCTCGCCTTTAACAGTAACGATATGTTCATCCGTATCCATGACAAGGCTTCCAATCTCAAGTCTCTTGGTATTGGCTATCCCTGCCCTTCTAAGAAGTGCTCCAACATGAAGGGTCAGCTCCTCAAGATTTATTGGCTTTACCATGTAGTCGTCAATTCCGGCCATGAAGCCCTTCTGCTTTGCTTCAAAGTCTTCTCTTGCGGTCATGAACAATATAGGAATATTCTCATTGAGGCTTCTTACGGTTTCTGCAAATTCGAAGCCGTCAATCCCGGGCATCATTATATCTGAAATGATGAGATCAAACGTCTTGCCGTACATCTCATCATAGGCATCCTGGGCACTCAAGCAGCCAACTGTCTCATATCCTTTATCCCTTAGGTATTCGCAAACGGTCTTATTTAAATCTGTATCATCTTCAACAATCAGTAAATTAAACAAACTCTAACACCTCCTGATACGTTTTTACGATAATATAGTACCATAGAAATGTTAGAGTTTTGTTTCCATATTTATTCTATATGAAACTATTATGCAATCTTTCCGGCGGCTTTGAGCCATTCAATCTCGTCATGGATGGTCTCACGGTATGATCTTGTATGATAACCAAGCTCCTTTTTGGCTTTTGAGGAATCAAAAGCATTATTTCTTGCAAGGTTATATACCGAGAATGTGGTCATAAGCGGCTTTGTACCGCGGATCTTACCCATGGTTTCCATCGCTTTTCCCATAAGGTTTGCTGCCCAGATCGGGAGAAACATTTTAATAGGCCTGCAGCCGGATTCATCGCTGATCATCTTGGAGAAATCCCTGAAAGATACCTGTTCATTACCAAGGATGTAGCACTCGCCCTTTTTGCCTTTATCAACAGCTGCAATTGTTCCATCGGCCAGATCCCTTACATCACAGAGGTTAAAAGAGCCATCGATTCCGGCAGGCATATCTCCGTTAATGATCTTTATAAGTGTTCCTGTGGTCTCACCAACTGCGAAATCTTCAGGTCCAAGTATTCCACTGGGATGTACAACGCAGGCATTTAAGCCTCGGTCTTTTACGGCATCAAGAACTTCCTGAGTTGCAAGTGCCTTTGACTGGCTATAGCAGCCAAGCACCTCTGTTTCGTCAAATTCCCTGACTTCTCTGATCTTTATCCCCTTGGGCTGCTCCGGGATTGCTCCTGTTGAGCTACAATAAACAAGCTTTTTGCACTCCGGATGTTCAAGGCAAAGATCAATGATGTTCTGTGTTCCGCCTACATTTACATCCATTACTTTTTGATTGTATTCGGGATTCACCGACACAATACTTGCAATGTGAAGTACGATCGTCTCTGTGTCACCGTCTACTGCAAATAACTTCTCAAGAGATGCCTTATCCGTAAGATCTCCCTCTACGATTTCAGCTTCCCTGGGAACAAACTTCATTGCCGGGTCATTAGGAAGCACAAAGGCTCTTACCTTATCGCCTCTCTCCACCAGCTTTCTGCAAATTGTTCCTCCTAAGAATCCTGCTGCGCCTGTTACTAAATATATTCTCTCTGACATGTTATCTTTTCCTTTCGTGTGAGTTGTTTTTTAAATGTTTTACGTTTCATTTGATGTTTCACATTCTAGGAAAAGATTATTTTTGTTTTGTTTCCTTTATGTTGCTGTTGTATTAAAAAATCAAACAATGAGCATATCGCATCGTTCTTCGATTTCAAGAGGTCTCTTTTATCATTATTCACTTGTAATACGCTGAAACTTCAAGAAAACTTTTGCTGCCATCTATATAATCCTTATACGCAGTCTCAGCATCTTTTCCACGAAATACTTTGCATAGCCCGCACATGTCGCAGTCAGATATACATGGATATCTTTCCTTAATATATGCTCTGCGTTCTTCTATAGTTGAGCTTACTATATCGGGTGCACTTACCATTTCACTGATCCCCTTAGTGTATCTGCCTGTCCTGGCGGTATTTTTCCATGTACTCCATGTTGATCTCACGGATTTCCTTTTTCCCATCAATATAATCCTGGTAAATATCCCAGGGGCTTCCGCCGCCAAGCCAGCAGGAAGAACAGTTCTCACAACCGCCACCGCAATCGAGAGAATTTTTTATTATCTGTTCACGTTCTTCTTTAGTTGTATCTTTAATAAGGATAGACTTCATAGGCTATTCCTCTTCCCATCCCTTGCACACATCACACCAACCTTGTGTATCAGTAACCCTTTCAAGTTCATCAGGAGTAATCTTTACCGAAGTAAACTCATTTCCTCCTGCAGGATGTACATATTCAAATCTCTTCATAGAAACATCGAGCCATATCGGTATGTCTTTTGGCACTGCAAATGGACAGACCCCGCCGGGCTGAAAACCAGTTATATCAACAACCTGTTCTCTTGGTATCATATGAGGCTTAGTATGAAACACAGACTTAAACTTGGAGCTGTTTACCTTACCATCGCCTGCCATTACAACAATCACAGGCTTATCATCCACAATAAAAGACAGCGTCTTTGCAATCTCAGGTTCTGTACATCCTATCTGCTGTGCGGCATGTTCAACAGTATCTATTGTTTCAGAATGTTCTGTAAGTCTGTCACCCAGCCCGTTATTATCTAGAAATTTCTTAACTTTAGCATTTATCATTTTATTCTCACTTCACACAGGCATTTCCATAAACTCATCTATAGCCTTAAGCACAGGCTCTGCATACTTTTCGCCACTAAAAAGCCACTGCTCATGCTGCATGTCAAACTCCCTGATATCAGGATTCCGGAAATACTTTTTGTAGCGCTTTAAATACTTCTCACCCATTTTATTCGCATATATAAAATGAGGTATTGTGTGCTCTACATAAATGTCATCCTTAAGATGCGTCAAAAGATCTGTATAGTATTCATTCTTTACGGACACCGGAGAAAATGTAGAAAAGCAGGCCATGAATTTCTCAGCCGCCTCATCACTCATAAGGAAAAAAACTCTTCATCTTCCCCATTTCTTCAAATTGCATGTTTCTTCTCCTCTCATCTTACTTCAAACTATAAGCCCGGTCTGACCGCACGGGCTTCATTTTCTCCTGCACTCAGCATACATTAGCGGGATTCTTGCAGTTAACTCCTTGCTAAAAACAACTCTCTAAAAAATAATAACACTATTTGTTAGCTTTTGCTAACACTCTAAGCTACTACATCGGCAGGAAGTGGCCTGCGTCCAGTCTCACACAATTGAATACTGCATCAACTCGTACTTTAGCTTAGTACCTTCCGAAATTCCTTCAGGTAAAAGTGCTCTTGCTACCAGCTTCAGGTCCTCAGATTCAATATCTGTCCTTTTCAAATTGGCATAATCACCATCTATGCTCACAACCACGTAATACCACGTTTCCATATATGCTTGCCTCCCTCAAAATCTTGTTCCATATTTCGGGCAAAAATCAAAATCTTTCCTTCCATCTGTAATCCCCATGATAAAAAACATTTATCTCTTCACCCCTTACCATTTCATCCTACTTTATCTCTAAAACAACATCACCATTACCAAGGAGCTTTGTCAGCTCTTCCTCAGATAAACCAATATGCCCAAGCTTCGTATATGCCCAGGAATTTGAGCCATAGAAAACCACAATCTGATTTCCTGAATATAGCACGATATCACCAAACTCTGTTGTGATCTGCTTGTCATCCCGGCTTATGCTCTGACCTATCGATCCAACCTGCTCAAAGCCACCATACATTGACATATCTACTTTGAGAGGGCAGATTTCCTTCAGCTCATTTACCGAAGTATTATCTTCCCATGTAACCGGCATTTCTTTTCCATCAATAGAAAGTGTCATAGTTGTCTCTTTTGCCTCCTCTGTAATAACCTCTCCAGTCCAGTCGATAATTCCACCAAACTCAGTTTTTGCTCCACACCCATCAATACCATGGCTAGCGTAAACATCACCAGCGCCAAATATCTTCTTTTCACTTAATGTTCTCCTCAGTCATCACCAAATATCCCCATAATCGCCTCTTTTGCTTGCTCTTTGCACGCAGGAACATACAGCCTTAATTTCTCCCTGGTTTCTTTCCAATAAGTTTGATTATTGCCTCTTCCTCTGATTCCCCATAGAGTTCTTTTACATGGTCAAATATCTTCTGCCAGGATTCAGAAGGTGTCTCATTATAGGCAGATGTCACTACATCCCTGCCCCATACTGCCTCGGGAGTCATCATGATTGACACAGGCATTCCATAGTATTCACCACGTTTATTCTTCCTGCGTACAAAATCTGTGATCACAAGATACGTCTGCATCTGGAGTCCTGTTATGATACCGGGATAGTTCTTGCTTCCCTCTTTACCGAACCCACATTTCTTCTTAAGGTCTGTTGAAAGAATCCTCTCTGTGCTGTAGACTGTATCTCCCTCTTCATCCTCATAGAAATAGACATCCATGATGGATTTCTCTCTGCGGTTTGCAAGACCGTCTTCCCATCTGGCATCAAAGTCATATCCACTGCGCCTGTAATTCACGAAATATGGAAGCCATTTAAGGCTGATGAATCCTGCCTTTTTATCAAAGAATTTGCCATACGCGATTTTCCCGCGTCTTGCGATTATCTCACGCCATCTCCAGGGATCTTTCTCCGTAATATCAGTCCACCAGTATCTTGGATCAGTCCATTCCTCCACAGAAAAGCCTGCCACTTCATTTCCAAAAAGTGGCAGAAACCCTATTTCCTCTATGTAATTCTCAAGATCTTCCACAGTATGTATACAGTCCGGGTCATTCCAGGACACACCATGCATGATCCATTCGCCATTTTCTACAGACATTTACGCAAACTCCACATTTTCTTATTCTGATATCATTTCTCACCGGCAGATTCATTTATCTTATGAAGGGTCTCTTCCCGAATGGCCTCCCTGAATTTCTTAAGAAAGGGTGAGAACCCGACCTTATCGTTTCCATAAGTCAGGTTAAGCTCGAACTCATTATCTGTTCCTTAATCAAACTTTATCTTCTCAACAACCTTCACCGGGCTTTTTACAAGTGATGCAAAAGTCTGGCCATCACTCTGCTTCCCGACGATACTACCGTAATGGGTAGGGATGACATACTCAGGTCTTATGGTATTAGCAAGCTCTGC
>SVFZ01000059.1 GCA_015056585.1 Butyrivibrio sp.
CGTAGCGAGTATCAGGCAGGTAAGGGAACACCTTGTCTTGTTGCTGTTGAACAGGATGCTACAGGTAAGGCTCTTGATCTTGCACTTGCTTATGGTGCAGGTATCGGTGGAGCAAGAGCGGGTCTTCTTGAGACAACATTCAGAACAGAGACAGAGACAGACCTCTTTGGTGAGCAGGCAGTTCTTTGCGGCGGTGTTTGTGCTCTTATGCAGGCTGGTTTCGATACACTTGTTGAGGCTGGTTATGATCCAAGAAACGCATACTTTGAGTGCGTACATGAGATGAAGCTCATTGTTGACCTTATCTATCAGTCAGGCTTTGCAGGAATGAGATATTCAATCTCCAACACAGCTGAGTACGGCGATTATGTAACAGGTCCTAAGCTCATCACAGATGAGACAAAGAAGACTATGAAGAAGATCCTTTCAGACATCCAGGATGGAACATTCGCAAAAGAATTCCTTCTTGATATGTCAGAGGCTGGCGGACAGGTTCACTTCCAGGCTATGCGTAAGCTCCACGCTGAGCATCCATCAGAGAAGATCGGCGAGGAAATCAGAAAGCTCTACAGTTGGAACAACGAGTCTGACAAGCTCATCAACAACTAATTTACGCTTGGTGCAGACGTTTTTTAGCAATTCCTAAAATGCTTGTTTTCGTCTGCGTGGAGATTCATTGAAAATAAAAGAAAGAAGAAAGTCCTCATTTCGACGTTGCTCAAAGCAATCGGGCTTTCTTCTTTTTTTATTTCCATATGTATTGAAAATGGTGCTACAATGTAAGTCATGACATAAAAGTATCACTAAGGGGAGATGTTAGTTTTGAATATGAATAGTAATGTCGACAGAACAGAGAAGAGATGGTATGTACCCTCCATCATGCTTTTAAGTTCTTTTTTAATGTACATAATTGCGCTGCTTCCGATCTTTATTAAGAGAGGACTGCCTTTCTTTTATTACGGAGATTACAATGTGCAACAGGTTCCGTTTTACATTGTTGCTCACAGGGCAGTAAGGAGCGGACAATTTTTCTGGAACTGGAATGTTGATCTGGGCGGCTCAATGGCGGGAGATTTTTCTTTTTATCTCTGGGGTAGTCCTTTCTTTTGGATAACAACTCTTTTCCCTGAAAGCCTTTTGCCATATATGATGCCGTTTCTTATGGCGCTTAAGTACGGAGCTTCTGCCACATGTGCGTACCTTTACATAAGACGGTATATCAAAAAATATCCATATGCCATGATTGGCGGCTATTTGTATGCGTTCTCGGGTTTTAATGCCTGCAATATAGTCTTTAACCATTTTACGGATTCAGTGGCCTTTTTTCCGCTTTATCTGCTTACATTTGAGAATCTTATGGCTGCAGATGACAGGAATCCGTCACCAAAGTTTAAGCCTTCAGGTGGAAGGTTCATTGCCTTTGCCCTTATGACGGCGTTTATGTCTGTAGTAAATTATTACTTCTTCTTTGGACAGGCAGTATTCCTGGTTTTGTACTTTGTTGTCAGATATGCAAGAAACAACAATAAAGCTGCGAATCTGAAAATGTTTGCAAGAGCACTCGCCGGAGGAATTCTTGGAATACTGATAGCCGGAGTGTTCATTATGCAGGCCTACGCCGGGGTAAAAGGAAATACCAGACTTGATAATTACATAAACGGCTACAATATGCTGGTTTATCCCAGTGAGAAACTCCTTTGGGACATTGTAAAAAGTGTATCCATGCTTCCTGACATCATTGGAAAGGGAACGTTGTTTTATACCGGAACTGTCAAAAATGCTTCTCTTGCTGCTTATTTGCCATTGTTTGGTATCTCCGGAGTTGTTGCATATTATCTTCTTAACAAGCGTAGGAGAAACTGGGAAAAAGATCTTTTGACCACATGTTTTGTTATTTCTTTTATCCCGATTTTTAACGCTGCCTTTTCAATGTTTAATTCATCCTACTATGCAAGATGGTTTTATATGCCAATCCTTGTGATGTGCCTTATGACGGCTCAGACTTTGGAGAGAGGAAAAACACCACAGCTTAAGAAAGGAGCATTGACAGCGGTATTTCTCTTTATTTTTTTTATGATTGTCTTTTTCCTGCCATCAAAGAACGATGCGGGAAACATTGTCTTTTTCAACATGACGGAAAATAAGACCATCTTTTTAAGGGATGCAGTTGGAACTGCAGTGCTTTGCCTTATTCTGCTACTGGTGGTGTTTGCGCTGCCAAAGAGCTTTGGAGTCAAATATGTGGAGGGAGATAAGAGACCTCGCCAAAAAACCGCCTGCAGAGATGCTGTAATATTATTTGCTACTATCGCAGGCTGCATAATTGCAACTTTTGTTCCTGTTCGAAACGGAAGCGGTATAATAAGCGATAGCGGAAAGAAAATGTGGCAGGAGCAGATGCTCTTTAATAAGGTTAATGTTGATCAGAGTATGTTCTGCAGGGGAGAAGTGGATTCCACATCCACCAATTACGATATGGTCTGGGGGATTCCTTCTATTCACTGCTTTTTGAGCACGGTCCCTTCTGAAATATTTGATTTCCTTGAAGGAAGCTGTGGTATCACCAGAACTGTTGAGACCAATATTCCGGTCACAAGTGCCGGTGCCAAGGCTCTTTTATCCGCAAAGTACTATTTTGAAAACGCGGAAATAAGCAAAGATCGCCTGTTTGACAAAGAAGAGGGGACTGATGGCTATGTGTTCCTCAAAAATGAGAACGGCTTTGACGTGTTTGAGAACCTGAATTTCATTCCTATGGGATTTACCTTTGATTATTACATCACAGAGTCGGAGTGGAAGGATCTGGATGCCAAGGACCATGACTATGATCTTGTAAGGGCTCTTATTATACCGGATGAGGCAGCGATTAAGTACGGTGATTCTTTAAACATGCAGGAACTGACAGCAGAGGATCTTTCGGAAAGCGAAATGGGTTACCTGGATTTTACTGCTGAATGTGAGAAAAGAGCTGCCACAAGCTGCACTGTTTTTGAAACCGACACAAATGGATTTAGCGCGAAAACCGGAATGCTTAAGGACAATACCCTTGTATTTTTCTCTGTGCCTGCAACCGAAGGCTTTTCTTGCACAGTAGACGGAAAAGAGACAGAGATCATCAAAGCTGACTTTGGGCTTATGGCAATTCCTGTTCCGGGCGGATCGCATGATATCAGAGTAACCTATACCCCGGAAGGGCTTAAAACCGGTATTTTTATGAGTATTGCAGGAGTGATCATCGCTACAGGTTATATTTTTTACATGCTCAGATTAAAAAATATCAATAAAAACGATTAAATTTGTTATGTTCTTTTAATTCGGTCCCTATGTTATATTTGCTATTATAATATTGATGATAATTAAGGAGAGACTAGAGTATGAGCAAAATGACCATGAGCCAAAAAATTCTGGCTGCTCACGCAGGACTTGAGAGTGTTTCTGCCGGACAGCTTATAGAGGCAAACCTTGACCTGGTGCTTGGAAATGACATTACAAGTCCGGTGGCTATAGCTGAACTTAAGAAGTTTACAAAAGAGGGAGTGTTTGACAAGGACAAGATTGCCCTTGTTCCGGATCACTTTGTTCCAAACAAGGATATTAAATCAGCTGAAAACTGCAAATGCGTCAGAGAATTTGCTATCAGAAACAACATTACAAATTATTTTGAAGTTGGAAAAATGGGCATTGAGCATGCTCTTTTACCTGAGCAGGGGCTCACAGTGGCAGGAGACCTTATCATAGGCGCTGATTCTCATACATGTACATATGGAGCTCTCGGTGCATTTTCAACAGGTATCGGCTCAACGGATATGGCAGCCGGAATGGCTACGGGAAAGGCCTGGTTCAAGGTTCCGTCGGCTATTAAATTTAACATTATCGGTAAGCCTTCAAAGTGGGTAAGCGGAAAAGACGTTATTCTTCATATCATCGGAATGATCGGTGTTGACGGAGCTCTCTATAAGTCTATGGAGTTTGTGGGAGAAGGAATAAAGAATCTTTCCATGGACGACAGATTTACAATTGCCAATATGGCCATCGAAGCAGGCGGAAAGAATGGTATTTTCCCTGTTGATGATGTGGCAATAGCTTATATGAAGGAACATGCTCCAAACAGGAAGTTTGTGGTATATGAAGCAGATGAGGATGCAGAGTATGATGCAGAGTATACTATTGACCTTAGTGAGCTTAAATCCACAGTTGCATTCCCGCATCTTCCTGAAAATACACACACCTTTGATGATATTGATAATATCAGCATAGATCAGGTTGTCATCGGCTCATGTACAAACGGTCGTATTGATGACCTCAGGATTGCAGCAGAGGTTCTTACAGATCATCACGTGGCAGATGGCATACGCTGTATCATTATTCCTGCTACACAAAAGATTTATCTCAAAGCGATGGAAGAGGGACTTATTAAAACCTTTATCGAGGCAGGAGCAATTGTATCAACTCCTACCTGCGGACCTTGTCTTGGCGGATACATGGGTGTTCTTGCGTCAAAAGAGAGATGCGTTTCAACAACAAACAGAAACTTCGTGGGCAGAATGGGTGCGATCGACTCTGAAATCTATCTTGCATCACCTGCTGTTGCGGCAGCAAGTGCTGTTACAGGCAAGCTTTCTCAGCCTTCTGAACTGGGAATGTAAATTCGTAGGGACTTTAAAACCTGATAAAAATGGTCAGAGATGGCACTTAAAAAGTGATTTTTGACATGATTTGAAACTATAAGGAGATGAACAAAAATGAAATCTGCTAAGGGAACAGTTTTTAGATATGGCGATAATGTTGATACTGACGTAATCATTCCTGCAAGGTACTTAAACAGCACAGAGGCTTCGGAACTGGCCAAACACTGTATGGAAGATATAGACAAGGACTTTGTTTCAAAGGTTAAGGCGGGAGATATTATAGTAGCCGACAAGAACTTTGGCTGCGGATCTTCGAGAGAACATGCTCCTCTGGCAATTAAGGCTGCAGGAGTAAGCTGCGTAATAGCAAAGAGCTTTGCAAGAATTTTTTACAGAAACAGCATAAATATCGGACTTCCGATTATTGAATGTGAAGAAGCTGCTGAGGCAATTAAGGCCGGAGATACTGTAAGCATCGATTTTGACACAGGAGTTATTACAGATGAAACTCTGGGAAAGAACTTTAAGGGGCAGGCTTTTCCTCCTTTCATGCAGAAGATAATCGATTCCGAAGGACTTATCAACTATATTAACGCTCAGTGAAACTATATGGCTATATCCTTCAAGACCTTTCAAAATCCTTTATTTTATACTATTATAGTAGAGGTGGTTTTATGGAGGATGTATGGACAGATTGTTTTGTGTAATACCCTGCTACAATGAACAGGAGGTTTTGCCGGAGACATCAAAACGACTTAAAGAAAAATTTCTCGGTCTTATAAAGGATGGCAAAATATCTGAGGATAGCAGGATTCTATTTGTAAATGACGGATCTAAAGATAATACCTGGAAGATGATTCGTGAGCTTCATGCTCAGGATCCTCTTTTCCAGGGGATTAATCTATCAAAAAATATGGGACATCAGAATGCACTTCTGGCAGGGCTTATGACAGCCAAGGATGTGTGTGATGTGGCTATTTCAATGGATGCAGACCTTCAGGATGATATCGATGCCATCGATGAGATGATCGACAAGTTCCATGAGGGAAAAGATGTAGTGTACGGTGTCCGCTCCAAGAGAGCAACGGATACTTTCTTTAAGAAATTCACGGCAGAGAGTTTTTACAAGTTAATGAACGCCCTGGGAGCCAATACAGTCTATAATCATGCTGATTACAGGCTTATGTCAAGGCGCGCTCTGTTGGGACTTGCTGAGTTTGGAGAGGTTAATCTCTTTCTTAGAGGAATTGTTCCGATGGTCGGCTACAACACTGATGTGGTCTACTATGAGAGAGCGGACCGTTTTGCCGGAGAGAGCAAATATCCGCTTAAAAAAATGCTCAGCTTTGCAATCGAGGGCATCACAAGTCTCAGCACCAAACCGATCAAGCTTATCACAGGACTTGGATTTTTCATTTTCTTTGTGAGCATAGTGGTACTGGTTTATTCCCTGATCAGATTCTTTACAGGTCATACCATTCCCGGATGGACCACAACAGTGCTTTCAGTATGGGCTATAGGCGGGCTTATGATGATATCTCTCGGAGTAATAGGAGAATATGTGGGCAAGATATATCTTGAGACCAAGAACAGACCGAGATTTATCATAGAGTCCTATATCGCTGATGAAAAAGATGAAGAAGTATTTGGCAGGAGCGATCGCAGATAAATTCCGGATCAAACAAATAGTATAAAAGCATTCATTTGAATGAAATTTAGAATACAGATTTTAGGAGATTTTAAAAATGGCTAACGGACATGGCAAAAAACCTGAGGATTTCAAGAAACAGATGGAGGAGAATTTCAAGGTATCCTTATCTGAGTATTCTCATGTAAAAAAGGTTATCGGAATTGTAAGCGGAAAGGGCGGCGTGGGAAAGAGCCTTGTCACAGGACTTTCTGCTGTTGCAATGAATAAAAAGGGCTTTAAGACAGCTATTATGGATGCTGATATCACAGGCCCTTCAATACCCAAGATGTTTGGCATCGGCAAGTACAATTTTGCGGATGAAACCGGAATGATTCCCGCTGTTACTGAAGGTGGAATTAAAGTAATGTCTTTGAATATGCTCATGGAGAATGAGACAGACCCTGTAATCTGGAGAGGACCTGTCATCGCTGGAATTGTAAAGCAGTTCTGGACAGATGTCTCCTGGGGCGATGTGGATTTCATGTTCGTGGACATGCCTCCGGGAACAGGTGATGTGCCTCTTACAGTGTTCCAGTCACTTCCTGTGGATGGTATCATTGTCGTTGCAACTCCCCAGGAGCTTGTTGAGATGATTGTTGAGAAGGCTATAAACATGGCTTCCATGATGAATGTTCCGGTTCTTGGAATAGTTGAGAACATGAGCTATATGAAATGTCCTCACTGCGGTGAACCTATAAACATTTTTGGCGAGAGTAAAATAGAGCAGTATGCAGCTTCTCACGGAATTGATGTTCTTGGAAAACTCCCGCTGGATCCGGAAGTGGCAAAGCTTTGTGACGCAGGAAAAGCTGACGATCTAAATCCTGAGGATCTGGAAAGTCTTGCATATGTACTTGGCGGCATGATTGAATAAGTTTATCTTAATTCATTATTTTTAAGCGGATGGTGTCTTATTATGAAGATGAAACCGGGAAAAAATCAGGTAACATGGGCAGTTACGGCATTTGTATTATGTGTGGCGCTGATGCTGACATATTATGTGATATTCAATGGAAATAACGTGATAGCCTTTTTTTCAGGTATAGTTGATTCTCTTTCAGGTATAATCATCGGTATAGTATTTGCTTATATTCTGATCCCGCTCATGGAGGGAATAGAAAAGAGAATACTGATACCAATATACAAAAAGAGTGGAATCGACGTTTCTTTTTCAGAAGATGCTGATCCTAAAAAAAGATCGCAGATGAGAAAAATATCACTGACTGCCACTATGTTCATTGCGCTTGCACTCATTTACAGCTTGTTCAGCATTATTCTTCCTCAGCTTGTCAGCAGTGTAAGAGAGATTACATATATGCTGCCTGTGTATGTTAAAAAGCTGGATGATTATTCGAATCGTTTTTTGGCGAATAATCCAAGTCTGCAGCAGTTTATTGATTCCCAGCTGGACAATTATTATGCGACACTCAGCAGCTACCTGACCAAAAAGCTTCTGCCGCTTCTTCCGAGCAATGCCAATGCGATTTTTAAAGTGGCATCAAGAAGTGTGGTTTCGGTTATCAAGGTATTGTTTGATCTGGTGGTCGGATTTATCGTTTCAATCTATGTGCTCAATTCCAAAGAGCGCTTTACCACAAAGGGCAAAAAGATTGTCTATGCGATTTTGAAAGAAGACTATGCCAATGAGGTCGTAAGCGGATTTCGGTTTGTGAATTACACATTCGAAGGTTTTATCGGCGGTAAACTTTTGGATTCGCTTGTAATAGGTATAATCTGCTACATTGGTTGTATGATTTTGAAGATTCCTTATCCTGTGCTGATTTCAGTGATTGTCGGAGTCACAAATATAATTCCTTTCTTTGGTCCTTATATTGGAGGAATAATGGGAGGACTCATCCTGGTGCTGATAAGTCCTGTTAAGGCACTGGTATTTATTATTTTTGTAATTGTACTTCAGCAGTTTGATGGAAATATCTTAGGACCTACAATTCTGGGAAATTCCACAGGACTTTCAAGCTTCTGGGTTATTTTTTCCATCACATTGTTTGGCGGACTGTGGGGGATTGTCGGCTGGCTTGTGGGAGTTCCTATTTTTGCGGTGTTCTATGCGCTTGTATCCAGAATTACAAATATTCTTTTGGCAAGACGCGGGCTTTCCACGAATACAGTCAGCTATGAAGACCTGGCATATATTGAACAGGGAGAGTACAAGCTTCTCAGCGATAAGTCCAATACCAAGCACAATGTAAGACGCAATACTTCCGCATTCGGAAAGATGTTCAGGTTTAAGAGAAATACCGAAAAAAAGAAGGCTGAAAATACAGAAAAAAAAGAATAATTTTAATCTTGACGCATGCCTGCAAAGGTTTATAATGATATTTATTAGTGCGTCAACGCGCTAAAGTATCAAGCGACGAAAGGGTGATGAGGAGATATGAGTAAAAAGAATCTAGACTGGGCAAATATTGGATTTGGCTACATGGTAGCTGATAAGAGATTTGTCTCAAACTATAAGGACGGCAAGTGGGATGATGGTGAGATTACAACAAACAGTATGATCACACTTAGTGAGGATGCAGGTGTTCTCCATTATGCACAGGAGTGCTTTGAGGGACTTAAGGCATATGAAACTGAGGATGGCAGGATTGTAACTTTCAGACCGGACTTAAATGCCAGTAGAATGGTAGATTCTGCAAAAAGACTTGAAATGCCTCCTTTCCCTGAGGATAGATTTATTAAGGCAGTGGAAGAGGTTGTGGCTGCAAATGAAGACTGGGTTCCTCCATATGGAAGCGGTGCAACACTTTATATCAGACCTGTTATGTTCGCTACAGGAAATGTTATCGGTGTTAAGCCTGCTGATGAATATCAGTTCAGAATTTTCGTAACTCCTGTTGGACCATACTTCAAGGGCGGCGCTAAGCCAATCGTTGTTAAGATCAGTGATTTTGACAGAGCAGCACCTCACGGAACAGGTAATATAAAGGCCGGACTTAACTATGCAATGAGTCTTCATGCAATTGTTACTGCACATGAGGAAGGCTTTGCAGAGAATGTTTACCTTGATGCAGAGAGCAGAACATATATCGAGGAGACCGGTGGAGCAAACATCATCTTCGTTACCAAGGACGGCGGACTTGTTGTTCCCAAGTCACATACTGACTCTATTCTTCCTTCAATCACAAGAAGGTCAATTGTCCAGGTTGCAAGAGATATCCTTCATCTGGATGTTGTTGAAAGACCTGTTAAACTCTCTGAGGTTTCTGAGTTTGTTGAGATGGGACTTTGCGGAACAGCTGCTGTTATCAGTCCTGTTGGCAAGATCAATGATCATGGCAAAGAAATCTGCTTTGCCAGCGGAATGGATGATATGGGTCCTGTGCTTAAGAAGCTTTATGATACACTCACAGGTATCCAGATGGGCACTGTGGAAGCACCTGAGGGCTGGATCCACGTAATCAAATAAGACGCAGAGCTGATTCAATTTTTTTATTCGCTACTCCGCGTCGTGATTTATGGAATAAAAAAATAGCATTCATCCTCTATGATTTAAAATTTGGTAAATCATAAACAGAGGATGTCTGCTATTTTTTTATTCTCATAAATCATCTTCCTTGTGCGTATGACTCATAAAAATATTGAATCTGGCTCATGCTGTTTTCGTCTTATAGCGTTGATCTTTCGTGATGAGCTTGTCTTTTGGCATGCTATGTTAGTGACGCTCGTTCTCATTCTCATAACGCTCACAAAAGCGTGCGGAGAAGGAGGGCTTTTCGCCGGCAGTGGAAAGGTGCGAGATGTCGCCGATCCTTAAAGCCCTGAAAATGGCAATGCCTTTTTCACGTTCTTCTGTAACCACTTCAGTTACTGAAGTTGGTGCAGCGGCCAGATACTGCATCGGAACAAAAGGTGAAACGTTCCAGAGTATTGAGAGGAGAACAGAAGTGATACCGAAGTGGCAAAACAGAGCAAGAGTTTTGGCGTTTCCCTCTTTTACCCTGAAAATATCGCCGTCCTTTTCATAGCCGTGATCTGAAAGAAACGTAAGAAAAGATTCTCTGACATAATCATAGACCTCTGCCATATTACTGCATTTTACAAGCTCTGAATCTCTCCACTTATATCTGTCAAAGAGTTCCTCATGATTTCCGAAATAGGAGGGAAGTACATCCCACATAATACGTTTTTCATACTCCCCGGTAACAGGACTTTTTTGAAGTTCATTTGCATAGGCTTCTCTTGCTGTCTCTGACAGATTTGGGTCAAAGAGCGCCGGGAATTCTCTTAACCAGTCATATGTAACAGCCTTTTTTCCCAGAACATCCAAAGAGTACTTACAGGTAGCCTTTGCCCTTCCAAGAGGTGACTGATACACTTCATCAATTCCAAAGCTTCCAATTACATCAGAAAGAAGCTTGGCCTCGATTTTTCCTTTTTCTGTGAGATTATCGATTGAATAATCGGGATCTCCGTGTCTTATAAATAAAAGTCTCATTATTTGTTTATTCCTTTCAATTTCAGAAAGTCAAAAATATCGTCAACAACCAGTCCTGCAGCATACATTTTGTAATCAAAACGTGAAGGCTGAGCCGGCAGAAATGCGCTTTTGACTATTGCTTCACCATCAAAAGCTATGGAGTAGTGAATCTGCCCGGGGACAGAGTCTTTGTTGGCAGGATCTACATTTCCAAAGCTGCCGGTAATGCCGATCCCTATGTCTGCGTTAAAGGCTTCACGGCATTTTTTTGCCATGGCACAAGCAGTTTCTTTTGAATAAACACCGTAGGTTTCTATGATGTCTTTTGGAACCCCTGCCATTACCTTGGCTTCATTGGAATAGGTTATGCAGGCACCCTTTAAAATCTGAGAAGCACCTTCGGTATCGGTAAGCAGAGATGCGATAAGACCGCTTGTGCAGCTCTCCATGGTTGTGATACTTAGATTATTTTTTATAAGAAGTTTTGTGAGCTTTTCGTATTTGCACCTGACATCCATTTTTCTTTTCCCTGCAGTTTGTATTATTCCTTTTTATGCCTGATACACTAAAAAGTTGGAGCATCTTCATTTAACGTATTCAGACCCTTTCACTATAGTATCAGATTGACGTTTAAAGCTCCACAAGTTTATTATAACTATTAGGAAAAGTATGTGTTACCTGTTGAAAATACAGGTGGCGATCCGGAGGTGGTTATGTATTATCTTATTAGGAATACTCTTGAAGAATGCAGTGCAGAGCAGTGTCATGATGCAGGTTCACCATATGTTGCGGTTTTGACTACCAAACAGTGGATGGAACAGAATGAAAACTTTGATATGGGCATTGATACTGACATGGGATCCGATGACTTTTTTACCACCAAAGCGGAAGTAAACTATGATTCTTTGACAGGAACCTTCTGTATCCCTGTGCAGTCGTCCCTTTCAGGAACCGAGCAGAGATTTTCATTTGCCTTGGATGAGACAGGAATTGTCTTTATTGACGACGGCAAAAATGCACTTTCAATTGTGAAGAGAATACAGAGAAATAAGAGGTGGAGAAAGCCGTCGCTTGAAAGATTTCTCTATGATTTTCTTGAAACAATTATACATAACGACCTTCAGATCATGCAGAGATATGAGAGGGAGCTTGAGAGTATTGAGCGTGAAATCATGGAAAATATTGAGGAGGCTCATATCCAGCGCAACAATGAGATTCGCGGCGATATAAGGGATCTGCGTATTCATTACGAGCAGCTTCTGGACTTCGGACAGGAGCTTGAAGAAAATGAAAACGGCTTTTTTGATGAGGACAACATAAGGTACTTCCATATGTTCTCCAGCAGAGTGGACAGATTATACGAAGCTGCAACTCACCTTAGGGACTACACGATCCAGCTAAACGACCTGTATCAGTCACAGCTTGATGTTAAGCAGAACAGGATAATGACTGTCCTTACGGTGGTGACGACAATTTTTATGCCTTTAACACTTATTGTTGGCTGGTATGGAATGAACTTCAAATATATGCCGGAACTGGATTCTCAAATTGGCTATCCTGTTGTTATCATCATAAGTCTTTTGATAGTTGCAGGAAGTCTGACCTTCTTTAAGATAAAAAAGATACTGTGAACATAAGTTATTTCTCCTATAAAGTGAAATAGGGCATGGAAAGTTGCACTCTCCAATGTATATTCTGACGAAATAACAATATATACTTTTATTATCAACAAGAGATCACATTTGCCTGTGAAAGGTAGCAGCAAGTATGAAAGGAGAAAAGTATTATGGATATTACATTGGAAGCAGTAGAAAAGGTTATGGAGCAGACAGGAGCTGATTTAAAGACAGCAAAAGAGGCTCTGACAAAGACTGATGGAAATGTTGATGAAGCAATCAAGCTTATCTGCCCTGATACAGTTGATGTTGGAGAGGAAGTAAAGGCTCTTGTTGAGAAGCTCAAAAGAAAAGTCGAAGAGGGAAATGTCAGCAGAGTTCAGATTCGCAAAGGGGATGAAATTGTTTTGAGCGTCCCGGTAAATGTGGGAATTGTTGGAGGAATCATCGGACTTGCAGCAGCGCCTTGGGCACTTATCGCCGGATCAGTGGCGGCTTTCGGACTTGGATGCAAGCTGGAAGTGGTTAAGAAAGACGGAACAACAGACGAAATCAAATAAGTAAAAACAGTAACTCGGCAAAGGTAAGTCGATGCATTCGCAAATGATTGTGAGTGCATCGGCTTTTTTGTGTTTTCATGGGCGAATAAGTGTGTTAGAATTAGATGAATGTTATCGAACAAATATTTGCTTTTTTAGTCTGTTGTTGGGAGAGAGTGCTTTGATTGCATATGTAAATGGTATTTTGGAAAATCTAGAAGAGGGGAATGCTGTTGTTGACGTAAACGGCTTTGGCATAAATGTTAATATTTCAGGTTCCACCATGGACAAAATGCCCGGAATCGGGGAAAGTGTCAAGCTTTACACTTATACAAATGTAAAAGAGGATGCCTTCACTTTATTTGGATTTTTATCAAGAGATGAGCTGAATCTCTTTAAGATGCTCATTACGGTTAACGGAATAGGACCAAAAGGCGGTCTGTCTATTTTATCAGTAATGTCACCGGATGATTTAAGGTTCGCCATTATGGCAGGGGACAGTGCTTCTATTTCAAAGGCTCCCGGAATCGGCAAAAAAACTGCAGAGAGGATCACACTGGAACTTAGAGACAAGATAAAGGTTTCAGAAGATGATATGCTTTCAGGAGGTGCTGCATTAACCCCTGATATTTCAGGAGATGGTACTTTCCCGGCACGGGATGAGACGGTGGCAGCTCTTGTTGCCCTTGGTTATAATTCGGCTCTTGCCATGAAGGCTGTCCGCAAGGTACTTGGAGCAAATCCTGATGCGGCGGAAAATACGGAGAAGCTTTTGAAACTCGCGTTAAAAGAGATGTTTTGAGGGCCTTTATCACAGGGCATCAAAAGATACTTTTAGCCTGAATTTATTTATAAAAATTTTGTCTGCTAATTTTAAGTGGGATTGGTATGGAAAAAAGAAAGATAAGCACAACTGCCAGGGGAGTTGATACCCAGGCAAATATTGAGGACTCTAAAATAGAGGGTTCACTTAGGCCAAAGAGTCTTGATAATTATATTGGCCAGAAGAAGATCAAGGAGAGTCTCAAAATCTATATAGAGGCAGCAAAAAAGAGAGGAGACAGTCTGGACCACCTTCTCTTTTACGGACCTCCCGGACTTGGCAAGACGACCCTTGCCGGGATCATTGCAAATGAGATGGGGGTAAACATTAAGATTACCAGCGGACCTGCAATTGAGAAGCCCGGAGATATGGCGGCGATTCTTAATAACCTTCAGGAGGGGGATGTGCTGTTTGTTGATGAGATACATCGTCTTAACAGACAGGTGGAGGAAGTTCTTTACCCTGCCATGGAGGATTATGCCATCGATATTATGATAGGAAAAGGCCCTACAGCCAGGTCTATAAGACTTGATCTTCCAAGGTTTACTCTGATAGGAGCTACCACAAGGGCGGGAATGCTTTCAGCTCCGTTAAGAGACAGATTCGGAATGATCCACAGAATGGAATTTTATGATATAGATGAGCTCTGCACCATTATACTTCAGTCAGCAAAGGTTCTTGATGTTGAGGTTGATGAAAAAGGCGCTGTGGAAATGGCAAGAAGAAGCAGAGGAACTCCTCGTCTTGCCAACAGAATACTTAAGAGGGTCCGTGATTTTGCCCAGGTAAAATATGATGGCAGGATCACAGAAAAAGTAGCTGTTACGGCACTTGATCTTATGGATGTGGATAAAATGGGACTTGACCACACAGACAGAAATCTCCTTATGACTATGATAGACAAATTCGGCGGAGGACCTGTAGGACTGGATACTCTTGCTGCTGCGATTGGTGAGGATTCAGGTACCATAGAGGATGTTTATGAGCCTTATCTTATCAAGAACGGGTTCATTAACAGAACTCCAAGAGGGCGCATTGTAACGGATGAAGCGTATCACCATTTGGGACTTGAAATGCCCTCTAATGAGGATTTATAATCTGTAATATATGATATAGGTGTCAAAAGTCATAAATACTTGGACTTTCGAGATTACTTTAACAGGGGGATGATTCAGATGGCTTCTAAGACAGATACCGAGGTAATTATTGGCGGTAAGGTATTTACCTTAAGCGGATATGAGAGTGAGGAATACCTTCAGAAGGTTGCGTCCTACATCAACAACAAGATTGCTGAGTACAATAAGATAGACGGTTTCAAGAGACAGCCAATTGATACTCAGAATGTCCTCTTGCAGCTTAATATTGCCGATGATTATTTTAAATCCAAGAAGCAGATAGAACTTTTAGAGGAACAGCTTTCCGAGAAAGAGAAAGAGCTCTATGATCTTAAGCATGAGCTTATTGCAACTCAGATCAAGCTCGAGAATACGGAGAAAAACGGTAAAAATCTCCAGACCAAGCTCGATGATTCCTCCAAGAAGATTATTCAGCTTGAGACACAGATAAAAGGAAACGGAACTAAGAAATAAAAAAGTTAGGGCTGTCGCGAGGCAGTCCTTTTTTTAAGTGGTGAGACGAATGGGCAAAAAAGTAGAACTACTTGCTCCCGCAGGGGGCTATGAAACAATGGTGGGGGCCTTTAATGCAGGGGCCGATGCCGTTTATCTTGGAGGTTCTAAATTCGGCGCCAGAGCCTATGCTGATAATTTTGACAAGGAGCAGGTTCTGGACGCTATTTCCTATGCCCATTTACACGGTAAAAAAATATATATGACAGTCAATACTCTTGTAAAAGAGAGGGAATTTGGCGAGTTGTATGATTTTATGCAGCCATTTGCGGAAAAAAGACTGGATGGCGTGATTGTTCAGGACTATGGTGTCATGCGCTTTATAAGGGATGAGTTCCCACATGTGGAACTTCATGCCAGCACTCAGCAGACTATAACCGGCGTGTATGGGGCTAAGCTTTTAAAAGAGCTTGGCTGCTCAAGAGTTGTTCCTGCAAGGGAGCTGAGTCTTGAAGAGATGAAGGCTATACGAACCCAGGCAGATATTGAGGTTGAAGCCTTTATTCATGGAGCTATGTGCTATTGCTATTCGGGGGCATGTCTTTTTAGCTCAATGGTGGGGGAGAGAAGCGGAAACAGAGGAAGATGCGCTCAGCCCTGCAGACTGCCTTATCAGCTTTATGGCGTCAGGAAAGATAAAAATGAAGTCTATCCGCTTAGTCTAAAGGATATGTGTACGATAGATATGATCCCTGAACTTATAGAGGCAGGGATTGATTCTTTCAAGATTGAAGGCCGCATGAAGAAGCCTGAGTATTCAGCCGGCGTAACAGCCCTTTACAGGAAATACATCGATATGTATTATGCTGATCCGAAAGGCAGCAAGAATCTTACTGTATCAGACGATGATATGGAAATGCTCAGATCTTTGTACTTAAGGACAGGCATCAGCCAGGGATACTATCACAAGCATAATGGCAGGGATATGGTGACCATATCTTCTCCGGCTTACAACGGTACATCAGAAGAAGTGCTTAAGGATGTCCGCAGCAAATATCTTGGCGGCGAAAAAAAGATAAAGTGCAAAATTTCCTGCGGCCTTACTTTTGGCGAAGAGGCGTGGATATCCATGGAGGTTGATAGAAGCGGCAGAGATGTTGCTCAGGATAAAGATTCTTTTGGCGGACTTATCATAGAATCAGTTACAGGCAGCAAAGTTGAGGCGGCTTCAAAAAGACCCATGGACAAAGAAAGCGTATATAAGCAGCTTTCAAGACTTGGAAATACACCTTTCGAGGCGACAGAAATAGAAATAAATATTGATGATAAGGGATGCGGAGGCATTTTTGTTCCGGTCAGTGAACTTAATGATCTCAGAAGGCAGCTGTGTGAGAAAATGCTTGAGAGGCTCCTTTTGCAAGAAGCTGATGACAGTTTGGATGCAGAAAATGTGGGCAATCATAAAGCCGATGTACATGAAGATACGGCTCTGGATGTTAAAGAGCCTTCTGCTGTCACAGAACCGGTTTTGTCATCAGAAAAAAGGGATGGCGGCGTAAAAAAAAGTGATTACAATGTTCTCGTAAATACCACTGAACAGCTTTATACTCTGCTTGACCTTTGTTTTCCGGCAGATAAGCTCAATAGGATCTATGTGGACAGTGATCTTTTCTTTTTGCTTGATAGAGAGCTTAGGGAAAAGCTTATGGAATACAAGAAAACAGATAGCGGTATTTCATTCTTTGTGGCGCTTCCGTTTGTAACAAGAAAAGAAGATTTTGATGCTTCAAGAGATCTTTTGGAAATTAAAAAATCTTATGATGAGGGGCTTTTTGACGGCATTCTCATCAGAAACTTTGAACAACTTGGATTTTTCAGAGAAGTCGGCTATCTGGGAAAAGTTGTTTTTGATTACGGGATTTATACCTGGAACAGAGAGGCTGTTTTACTTATTTCAGAGATCTGTAAAATTGCCGGATTTGAATCTTTTGAGATATCTGTTCCTTACGAACTGACTATCCACGAGGCTAAAGAGATGGTTTTGGGAGTAAGGGAAGACGGAAATATCCCGGTTTCATATAATGTGTATGGCAAAACGCCTATGATGATAAGCGCAGGATGCATAAGGAAGACATTGCAAAGCTGCAGCGGAAAGAAAAATGAGTTTAACAGGGAAAAGCTGAAGATTGTAGACAGAATGGGGAATATTTTAGATGTGACTACAAACTGCAGGAACTGTTACAATGTCATTTGGAATGTGCATCCGACCTCTCTTTACAGGAAACTGGATAATATAGGCAAAGTCTGCGGATTTGATCACTACAGGATTGATCTTACGACAGAAGATAAACAAGAAACAACGCGCATTATAAAGGCGTTTATAATGGGGGATCAGAGCGCGGCCGATGAAATGCTTCGTATGGATTTCACGACAGGGCATTTTAAACGCGCAGTAGAATAAAAGATGGAACTTTACGTTACTGAGATTTCAAAATATGTTATAACACTCTTTTTATTGGCATATACAGTCCTTGCTTTCTGGGCATTTAAGTATAAGACTGAGAAAAAGAGAAAATTCATCTATGCCGGGCAGATCATAAGCATGTTTTTAATGCAGATTTCATGCTTTGTACAGATACTTGCAAGAACAGGGAAAGTTGCATACGGCTTTTTCTTTGCTTTTCAGATAATTGTTTTTGCGTCGGCACTGATGCTTTTTTATATCATCTATCCGGAAGGAAACAGGCTTATTTTCAATAACTGTTGTATCCTTCTGATGATAGGCATGATCATTTTAACAAGGCTCTCTTATGATAAAGCAATCAGACAGTTCTTTATAATTGTGGCTTCTTTTATCATCGGATTCTTTGTGCCGGAGATAATATTCAGATTTGATTTTCTAAAGAACTGTACGTGGATCTATGCCGGCGCCGGAATTATTGCTATAGGAGCGGTACTGATCCTGGGAGCTGCAACTCATGGCTCGAAGATTTCATTTACTGTCGCAGGAATAACTTTTCAGCCATCTGAGTTTGTCAAGATACTGTTTCTTTTCTTTATGTCGGCAGCTCTATACGAGGCGGAAAGCCTTTTGGAGCTTTTTCTTGCGTCTGTGATTGCAGCAGCCCATGTCATTATCCTTGTCTTATCAAAAGACCTTGGAAGTGCCCTTATTTTCTTTGTGATCTACCTGGCTTTGATTTATATTTCCACAGAAAATATCGGCTACCTGATCTTAGGACTTTCACTGGGAGTGATTGCAAGTATGATTTCTTACAAGCTCTTTTCCCATATACAGGTCAGAGTTCAGGCCTTTCTCGACCCTTTCAGCGACATAGAAAGGTCGGGATATCAGATTTCGCAGTCACTTTTCGGAATTAGCAGCGGATGCTGGTTTGGCCTGGGCCTTTACGGAGGAAGCCCAAAATCTATTCCTTATGTTGAAAGAGATTTCATTTTTTCAGCAATAGCTGAAGAGCTGGGAGTGGTATTTGCATTCTTGATGATTTTGATATGCATAGGAACTTTCCTGGCATTTATGTATGAGGGCTATTTTCTTAGAGACAAGTTCTATAGACTCATCATTACAGGAATCGGAGTGGCCTATATTTTCCAGACTTTTTTGACAATAGGCGGCGGAGCTAAGTTTATTCCGCTGACCGGTGTAACACTGCCTCTTGTAAGCTACGGTGGAACCAGCGTGCTTACCACTATTATCATGGTTATGATCGCAGAGGGGATCTGCATGATAAGAAGCGATGAGAGATACGAGGCAATGGAAAGAAGACGCAGAAGATTGGAGGCGCAGAGGCGTGCCAGATTATCAGAAAGAGGACAGGGTAAAGAGTCCTAAACAAAAGAAAAAAATCAGATCCTATCCGATCATTGTTATAACACTGTTTTATAGCGCCTTGTTTGCAGCACTTATGATCTATGTGGGTAGATATGCGTACTTGAACAGACAGACCCTTATGGATAACAACTACAATACAAGACAGCAGATTTTGCTTAAACAGAATTCCAGAGGAAGTATCTATTCAAGAGACGGCGAGGTTTTAGCCTATACCGGTAAAGATGAGAACGGTAATGACAAGAGAGTATATCCCTACGGCAAGGAATTTGCCCATGTTGTAGGATATTCCACGAACGGAAAGATGGGAATTGAGGCTCTTTCCAACTATTACCTGATAAATACGAGTATTGATCTTAACGACAAGGTTTCATACGACACGAAAGGCTTAAAGTATCCCGGAGACAGCGTATATACGACGCTGGATGTGCATCTTCAGGAGGTGGCTTATAATGCTCTTTCCGCCAGAAAAGGAGCGATAATTGTCTCGAATCCGAAGACCGGAGAAATTCTTGCAATGGTTTCGAAGCCCGATTTTGACCCAAATGAGATTGCTGCTGAGTGGGACAGCCTTATGGCGGATAAATCTCCCGACGCTAAGCTGCTTAACAGGGCGACGCAAGGTCTTTATCCTCCCGGTTCTACCTTCAAGATCGTGACAGCTCTTGCTTATCTTAAGGATAATGCAGGAAAATACGAAGACTTTAAGTTTACCTGTAACGGACAGTTCAGCAAGGATGGAAGTACCATATCCTGTTTTCATGGTGAGAATCATGGAAATGTGGATTTCTTCAGCGCTTTTGCCAAATCATGTAATTCAGCATTTGCTGACATAGGGCTGTCAGTTGACAGAAAGACTTTTGGAAGTACGATCACCTCTCTGATGTTTAACAGCGAACTGCCACTGGATGTGAGGTATTCAAAGAGCACGGCCAATGTAAATGAGGACTCCACCACAGATGATATAATGCAGCTCTCTATCGGACAGGGTACAACCAGCGTTACTCCTATTCATATGAACATGATAACAAACGCGATAGCAAATGATGGGATGCTTCTAAAGCCTTATTTTGTGACAGGTGTTAAAAGTGAGGACGGAAAGAACATAAAGAGCTTTTCGCCTGAAAACTACAAGAGACTTATGACCAGGGAAGAGGCTGCTACACTATCGCAGATGATGGAACAGGTTGTGCTTTCGGGAACAGGTACGAAACTAAAGGGGCTGTCTTATACTGCAGCCGGAAAGACAGGATCTGCTGAGTTTAACTCATCAACCTCCGATTCACATGCATGGTTTACCGGATTTGCGCCGGCCCAGGACCCGGAAGTATCTGTGACCATAATTGTTGAAGATGCAGGAAGCGGCGGAAGTTATGCGGTTCCTATTGCGAAGAGGATTTTTGACGCATATTTTGAGGTTGAATGAGAGCTTTTTGAGATTTAGTCAGGATATTTATTTTTTTATGCTAAAATGGATATGGTATGAAATAATATATGCTCAGTATTACGCATGTATAAAGAAGTACAGACGGAGAGTAAGATGAGTTTTAAAAAGCGGGGGTTTTGCAGGTTTTATAAACAGCTGTACTACGGACAGTCTGTTAAAAACCACGTTTTGGTAAAGTGGAAATTAAAAACAGGCAGAGGGCAGTTTGGTCTTTACTGTGTAGTAAAGGCAGAAGGCGGTTTAAATCAGCTTGAAATCATTAACTGTGCTTTCTTAAGACAGAAATATTATCTGTATCATCCGGCGTATGTATATGGAATTGCCGGTGGATATGAAGAAGCAATGGATATTATACTTCGCATTTCTCAGGAAGCTTCCATTGCCGGAATGGATGGGAGGCTTCTTGACTATCTATTGTCTAAGGAAGCCTGAAAGTGTATCGGTTCGTTTGGATAATTCAGAATTTGAATCTGATAATTAAGGTTTCGGCCATAAAGCTATTTATATTTTTTGAAGTTTTGGGGATCGTATGTTGGCGGGATTTTTAACAGTACTTAAGATCATAGGCATAGTGCTATTGTGGATTCTTTTGATAGTTCTTTTCCTGATCCTTCTCGTGCTCTTTGTTCCGGTGCGATATAAAGCGGACGTGGATATACCGGAGACAGAGCTTGATAATGGATTTGATGTGGAAAAGATACAGATTAAGGCGGGCTTTTCCTGGCTGCTACATTTTCTCACCGGAGGGATTGACTATCCGGCGAGCAAAGAGTTTACGGTAAGGGTTTTCGGCATAAAGGTCTTTCCGAGGAAAAATAAGGATTCTAATGAAAAAGAGAAGCCTCGGGAAAAAGAGAAGACAGATAATAAAGAGCAGGAAAAAAATACAGAGAAGGCTTCAGAAAATGATCAGGTAACAGAGCAGAAAACTGA
The DNA here is from genome assembly GCA_015056585.1 of Butyrivibrio sp. GTDB lineage: Bacteria > Bacillota > Clostridia > Lachnospirales > Lachnospiraceae > Butyrivibrio. The sequence goes on from SVFZ01000059.1 coordinate 21,533, forward strand.
AGATGATCTGGCTAAAGCTGAAGAAGAAAATATAGATAATAACGAAGATGAAATTCTAGACAATAATGCTGATAAAGATACGTCTCTTTCATCCGATAATAGTATTGATAACAACGGAAATGCGCCGGAGTCAAATAGTGCTAATTTTACCGAAAACTCAGAAAACGAGCCTGAAGATAAGGCACTTATAGAGATAATAACTGACATCTTTGAAAAGATTGAAAATATTCTTAAAACACCACAAACTGTGCTCAGAAAAATCCAATATACAATATCTAGAGTTTGTGGTAAGATAGGGATGATAAAAACTACACTTGAAAACGATATTTTCAAGCGGGCATTTTCTCTTGTAAAACGTAAGCTCATTAGGATTTTGAAGATGATATTACCTGACAGGATCAGGGCGGATATCTTATTCGGAACCGGAGATCCGGCGGATACTGCAGAGGTATTGGCTGCTTATAGCGCATTGTATCCAATGCTGTATAAAAAGGTTTCTTTTGAACCGGATTTTGATCGGAAGGTCCTAAAAGGCGATATTCACGTAAAGGGACATATTACTTTATTTACAATTCTTTATTGTGCTTTAGTATGTTATTTCAATAAAGACGTTAAGAAGACAATTAAAAGATTTAAAAAAATCTTTGCTTCATGAATTAATATTTGTTAACTACTGATTTATGGAGTCATAAGTTCATAAGCGCTAAGTTACCGGTTTTTTTATAAGTGACTTGCATAGGCTATCTTGGGGAGGAAATTAACGTGAGTAATTTTAATGAAGTTGTAGAGTCATTACTTGGGGGAATGAATAAGATCATGGCAGCCAAGACAGTGGTAGGAGAGGCTACAACTGTCGGCGATACTATCATAGTTCCACTGGTTGATGTTTCTTTTGGTGTAGGTGCAGGATCCAGTAGCGCTGACAAGAAAAACGGCGGGTGCGGCGGATTTGGAGCAAAGATGTCTCCAAGTGCGGTTCTTGTTATTAAGAATGGTTCAACCAAGCTTGTAAATATCAAGAATCAGGATGCTGTTACCAAGGTTCTTGATCTTGTGCCGGATATTGTGGACAGATTTTCAGCCAAAAAAGAGAACATGATGGATAGCGAAGAAGCTGTGGAAATAGCTTTTCCTGAGAAGGAAGAATAAAGGGAATAATGATTAAGGGGGCTCCGTATGGAAGAGAAGAGAAATATCGAGGAAATTATTCTAAACGGAACAGAAGATGAATTATCACAGCTAAGGCTTTGGCTTTTTAAAGAGAGCTGCAGACTGGAAAATATGGAAAGCTCGCTGGCCGAGAGGTATGAAAGGCTTGAAGCGGACGAGATTTCTTTCAAAGAGAGAATGGACCAGGCTGAGAGAAAGCTTGAGAATATGAGCAAGAAGCTCAACAATGACAAGGCTCTGTTTGATCAGAGACTGCGTATACTTAACAATGGATTTGATCAGCTCAACAGCGACAAAAAGAAGCTTGAAAGCGAATTTATCAGGCTGGAACGCGAAAAGTCATATCAGCGTGAGAATGAGTATGATGCCCTGGATCTTCTTTTCAGAGGTGTCAATAATCCACTTGCCCTCAAAAAGAGATATAAAGATCTTATGAAGATGTTCCATCCGGACAATATCAGTGGAGATGCCCAGATGGTGCAGCTTATCAACGAAGAATACAGTATGCTGTGTAGACAGTTTGATATTAGCATGATTAACTAAAAAACGATTGTTGCTAATAGGGTTATAATATGGTATTTTATTCAAGTCATTGTTCGATATGGGCAATGACTTGTGTATGTTCTGCGGGGAACTGATAATACTCTGATCATCACTGGTACATTTACAGATCAGAGTAATAATATCTGGCGCATCTGCCGGAAATCTCATTGATTTAATTTAATAGGTGTGCACCAAAAGGCACTTGTTATTGTAAAAAAGATTAAAATTTGGAAAAAATATGTTGACACAATCGAACATCTGTTTTAACATTGAATTATATTCAGAACGGGTGTTCTTGGAAGGAGAAAAGTATGGAAAGAGAAGATAAACAAAAAGCATTAGAGGCAGCACTTGGTCAGATAGAGAAACAGTTCGGCAAAGGTGCTGTTATGAAGCTTGGTGATCCATCAAATACTATGAATATTGAGACTATTCCAACAGGTTCACTCAGCCTTGATATTGCCCTGGGTCTCGGAGGTATTCCAAAGGGCAGAATTATTGAAATCTATGGACCTGAGTCCAGTGGTAAGACAACCGTTACTCTGCACATGATTGCTGAAGTTCAGAAGAGAGGCGGTATTGCAGGCTTTATTGATGCCGAGCATGCATTGGACCCTGTATATGCCAAGAATATCGGTGTAGATATTGATAATTTATACATTTCACAGCCTGATTCTGGAGAGCAGGCTCTTGAAATTACAGAAACTATGGTTCGTTCAGGAGCTATTGATATAGTCGTTGTTGACTCAGTTGCTGCCCTTGTTCCGAAGGCAGAGATTGACGGAGACATGGGCGATTCTCATGTTGGTCTTCAGGCAAGACTTATGTCCCAGGCTCTTCGTAAACTTACAGCTGTTATCAGCAAATCTAACTGTACAGTAGTATTCATCAACCAGCTTCGTGAAAAGGTTGGTGTAATGTTTGGTAACCCTGAGACTACAACCGGTGGACGTGCGCTTAAATTCTATTCATCAGTGCGTATGGATGTCCGCAGAATTGAGGCTATTAAGCAGAATGGCGAGAATATAGGTAACAGAACAAGAGTAAAGGTTGTTAAGAATAAGATTGCGCCTCCTTTCAAAGAGGCAGAATTTGACATCATGTTCGGTAAGGGCATTTCTGCAACCGGAGATATCCTTGATCTTGCCACAAATGTTGATATCGTTAATAAGAGCGGTGCATGGTATCAGTACAACGGAGAGAAGATCGGACAGGGTAGAGAGAACGCCAAGTTATACCTTGAGAACAACCCGGCTATTTTAGCTGAACTTGATGCCAAGGTCAGAGCTCATTACGGTCTTCCTGTTGACGGTCAGGCTGCACCTGCAAAGAGCGATGCTGAGGCAGAGGCTGAATCTGCTACATCTAAGAAAACAAAGGCAGCTAAGTAAGGCTGATTAGCAGTAAATAGAGATTTGATTCATTGATGAATTTGAAACTAAACAGAACTCGGCATACATCGGTGACCTTCGGGTCACCGATTGTTTTAGGAGAATTCTATGATAGTAACTGATGTTATAGAACTTGATAAGAAGAGAAGTAAAGTTTTTCTTGACGGTGAATTTGCTTTTGTCCTTTACAAGGGAGAACTTAGAGATTACAAAATCAAGGTGGGGAGCGACCTGTCACTGAATACATACGATGAGATAACAGGCACGGTTCTGTCCAAGAGAGTCAAACTCCGAGCTATGAACCTTTTACAGAAGAAGGATTACACCGAGAAGCAGCTTCGCGATAAACTTATAGAGGGATTATATCCGGATAATCTTGTTGATGAAGCAATAAACTATGTGAAATCATACAAGTACCTGGATGATGAGAGATATACCAGAGACTATATTACATATCATATGTCCATGCGCAGCAGAAATCGAATAATTCAGGACCTTGTACAGAAAGGAATCAAGAAAGACTTTCTTATGCCGATAGTTGAGGAAATCTATGAAGAGGCTGGAGGAGACGCTGATACTGACGTTGAACTTGAACAGATACAGAAGCTCCTTATCAAGAAGCATTATGATAAGGATATGGAATACAAGGACAAACAGAAAATTATGGCTTTTCTCATGCGCAGAGGGTATTCCATGGACAAGATAAAACGTGCAATGGAGTGCTGATCACAGTGTGGACGAATAAAGTATTTTCGGCTTTTTAATGGCACGTACTGTATGCAAATGAGCTGGCATAATAACCGATTATCCTTGACACTGCATTTTATACAAGGTAAAATTTAAGGTGTTGTAAAAATTGTATTCAGGTGGGCATTTATGCCGCTCACTATACAAAATATTGTACAATGAAAACTGAATAAGGAGGTGCTCCTGTAATGCTTGGAATAATTATTGCAGTAGTAGCAACTCTTGTCATTTCTGTACTTGTTACTTGGATTTTATCGACTAATTACCATAAAAAGGTAACTGAGGGGAAAATCGGAAGTGCTGAGGAAAGGGCAAGAAAGATTATCGACGAAGCACTCAAGACTGCTGAAGAGACTAAGCGTGAGAAACTTCTTGAAGCAAAAGAAGAGGCTATGAAGACACGTAACGATCTCGAGAAGGAAGTTAAGGACCGTAGAAATGAGGTTCAGCGTTCTGAGAGAAGAGTTCAGCAGAAAGAGGAAAACGTTGAGAAGAGATCGGAAGCGATTGAGAAGAAAGAGCAGAGTTTGAATGCTCGAGAGGATGCTCTTAACAAGAAGAGTGAAGAGGTTGCTAAGCTCAATGAACAAAGGCTACAGGAACTTGAGAAAATCTCTGGCTTAACCTCCGAACAGGCAAAAGAGTATCTTTTAAAAATCGTAGAAGATGATGTAAAGCATGAGTCAGCTGTCATGATCAAGAACATGGAAGCTGAAGCTAAGGAAGAAGCAGATAAGAGAGCCAAGGAAATTGTTGTTAATGCGATTCAGCGTTGCGCAGCAGATCATGTTTCCGAGACTACAATATCTGTTGTCCAGCTGCCAAATGATGAGATGAAGGGTAGAATCATTGGTAGAGAAGGAAGAAACATTAGAACCCTTGAAACAATGACCGGTGTAGATCTCATTATTGATGATACACCTGAGGCTGTAGTTATTTCAGGCTTTGATCCAATCCGTAGAGAAGTTGCCAGAATCGCTCTGGAGAAACTTATTGTAGATGGTCGTATCCATCCTGCAAGAATCGAGGAGATGGTTGAGAAGGCACAGAAGGAAGTAGCTGCCAAGATTAAGGAGGAAGGTGAGAATGCCGCTATTGAGGCAGGTGTTCATGGTCTTCATCCTGAAGTTATTAAGATTCTTGGTCGTATGAAATTCAGAACCAGCTATGGTCAGAACTGCTTGAAGCATTCTGTAGAGGTTGCACAGTTGTGCGGACTTCTTGCATCTGAACTTGGACTTGATGTGAGAATTGCTAAGAGAGCAGGTCTCTTACATGATATCGGTAAGGCTGTCGATCATGAACTTGAAGGTTCACACATCCAGCTGGGTGTTGATATCTGTAAGAAGTACAAAGAATCACCGGTAGTAATAAATGCAGTAGAGGCTCATCACGGCGACGTAGAGCCACAGTCACTTATAGCAGTTCTTGTGCAGGCCGCTGATACTATATCATCAGCTAGACCTGGTGCTAGAAGAGAGACTCTTGAAACTTACACATCCAGATTAAAAGAACTCGAAGAAATCACTAATAGCTTTAAGGGTGTTGATCACTCATTTGCTATTCAGGCCGGTAGAGAAGTCAGAGTAATGGTAGTTCCTGAACAGGTATCTGATGCAGATATGGTTCTTATGGCACGCGATATTGCCAAAAAGATCGAAGACGAGATGGAATATCCGGGACAGATCAAGGTTAATATCATCAGAGAGAGCAGAGCAACTGATTACGCCAAGTAATCATCTGCAAATTAAAGACGAAAATGTAGTAAAGAGGTCATCCGAAAGGATGACCTCTTTTAAGTTGTAAGCATTATTCTGTTTTATTTTTTGCAGCTTTTATTAACAATTTTTCAATCTGCCTGGTCATAAACTTAAGACAGAATGTAAGTGTAGTGGTAAGGACAATTTCTGTGATAAACAAAAGAAGTATGTCCCCGTTTGAAAAGTCTGTATTCATTCCCTTCATATGCATGTAGATGATAACTGAGTGATGAATCAGGAAATATTCATAGCTGTATTCGCACATCTTTGATACAACAGCATTAAACTTTTCTCTTTTCGCCAGGAATGTTTCAAGTCCGTAAAATGCAAGGAATGCTGCTACGCTCTGTATTACAATCTGGAAATTATCTATGCCCGGAAGCTCTTTTGGATAGATTGCAAAAAAGAGGTTAATGATAAGTCCCAAAATAGCAGCCTTTGACGGAATTTTTGTAAGGATTCTTGCTATAAACATACCAAGTATAAAATCGTATATCTTTATGGTGAAATTCGTAAACATCGGAACTGTAGATAATACCTTAAAATTGTAATACTTGTTTATCATCAGGGCATAGTATATAGTGGCGACTGCAATTGTCATGTATGGACGCTTCATTATCAAAATCCTGAGAAGAGGGAACAGGACGTACATCATGATAAGACATCCTAAAAACCATTCGCCGATTCCAAGTGAACAGCTGGGAATACCAAAGCTGTCAACATATGAATCCATTCCAAATACTGTAAACAAAAAACTGTAGGGCTTTAGATGTCTTTCCGCAAAGGGATGAGGAAGTGTTAAATGCCCTGTCACTATGTGATAGGCAAAGTAGAAGACATATACCACATAGAAAGGAATCAGGATCTTAATAAACCTCTTTTTGTAAAAATCCTTTATTCGGAAGCGGTCATTATCTGATGACATCATAAGTCCGCACCCTGACAGGATGAAAAAGAGGCTTACGCCCACCTTGGCTATATGCATATTTGCATTGGAAAAGAGAAATTTGATGCTGTCGTGTTGCCGGATTCCATATAGATAAAGAGTAAATACCATGTGATAGAATACTATGGCAAACATGGATAGTATCCTTAAGAGGTTCATGAAGTTATATCTTTTTTTCATACCGATTCCCCAATATAACGTTTTTTAGAAGAGCCTTTGACTCTTTCATCATCTTATCATTAATTCTTATTATGTTCACATATATTATGCAATAAAAAAGTACCACCACCGGGAGCCTGCCGCAGTGACGATACTTTATGTGTTTGGAAGATAGTTCATTCTTTACCTTCCTCCTTTCTGATATATATATCGGTGTTTTTTGCGTAAACTTAAGTGAAAAAAACCGCCAAAATGGAAAAATAGAATAAAATATTTTCCATAAGTAATTATATATAAATACGATTAAGGTAACTATAATAGTATTATCAGATAAAAACATTAAAGCATATCAAATATTCTGTAGATAAGCTTTGATGAGTTGCTAAATAGCATTATGGAGGGATGGTTATGAACACAAAGAGATTGTATAAGAGCAATGATAGAAAAATTGCAGGCGTATGCGGTGGCATTGCAGAATATTTTGGATTTGATCCTACATTGGTTCGTCTCATATGGGCATTAGTAGTATTAGCCGGAGGATCAGGAGTTTTACTTTACTTCCTTGCTTCTATAATCATGGAGGATGCTCCTGATTATATTCCGGAAGATGAAAGAGAAAGAAACTACAGAAGTGAATATACAGACAATTACTCATCAGATCGTCAGGCCGGCAGTGAAGATACTCAGAACGAGAACAGAGAAATTGTTGGTTTTAAGTACGAAGAAAAATAAAACAACGGGTATTTTTAATAATTATTATCATAAACCTTTTTGTATATAATACTTGTCAAAAATGGTTGCATACAATATAATTTAATTTGAAGGTGATTCTTATATATAAAAAGGAGAATGGTTATGCACGAGTCAGGGGAAGATTATATCGAAACTATATATCTTTTAAAGAAGAAAAAGGGTATGGTTCGTTCGATTGACGTTGCAAATGAACTGAATTTTTCAAGACCAAGTGTTTCAAGGGCTGTTGGACTTCTTAAGGATGACGGACTTCTTACTGTAGAGGATGACGGCGAACTGGTTTTAACCGAGCTTGGACTTAAAAAGGCAAAGAGTGTATACGAAAAGCATACAAATCTTACCAAATTTTTAATGCTCACAGCAGGAGTCAACGAAGATATAGCTGAGACTGATGCCTGCAGAATCGAGCACATTATAAGTCCTGAGACTTTTAAAGGGATAAAGAAGTTTTTAAAAGAACATAAAGACAACGCATAAAAAGCTTTGTAAAATAAAAACAGAGGCTTTGTATATGATGGCACTCATCTATACAAAGCCTTTTTCGGTGTGTTCGAGAAATTGACAGAGTTATGAAAAGCCATTAAAATGAATTTCCAATGCTAAAACCGGCCTTTATAAAGGCAGACAGCATATTAGGAATACAGCTACTTTTGGATATTTCTTCCGGGATTTAAGAAAATAGTAAATTCGTGTGAATGAGGTGAAAAATGCTTCCTGAATTATTTGTTGACAGAATGAAAAATCTTTTACCAAAAGAAGAATTCGAAGCCTTTATTGACAGCTTTGGAGATACTTCTGAAAGATATCATGCACTTAGGATAAATACCTTAAAGGCAAAAGAAGAAAACAGCTTTGAAGAGATTAAAGGAAAGCTTTATGAATGCTTTGGAGAGGGACTTTTGGAGCAGGTTCCCTGGGAAGAAAACGGTATTTACTACGACGATAGGATATCTCCCGGAAAACACCCTTATCATGAAGCCGGGCTTTACTATATCCAGGAGCCCAGCGCTATGGCGCCTGTACACTTTCTTGACCCAAAGCCAGGGGAAAAGATCCTTGATTTATGCGCTGCTCCGGGAGGAAAGAGCACACAGATAGCGGTCAGAATGCAGGGAAAGGGAATCCTTATATCTAATGAGATAAACAGGGACAGAGCAAAAATCCTCTCCCTTAATGTGGAACGTCTTGGAATTACCAATTGTATGGTCTTAAATGAAACTCCCAGGAATCTCTCAGAGCGGTTTGAGGGCTTTTTTGACAAGATACTTGTGGATGCTCCCTGCTCAGGAGAGGGGATGTTTCGAAAAAACGCGGTAGCACTGACAGAGTGGAGCCCTGAAAATGTAGAGAACTGCGCTCTTCGTCAAAAGGAGATACTGGATCTGGCGTCGAAGATGCTTTCCCCCGGAGGCGTACTTGTTTATTCGACATGCACCTTTGCTCCTGCGGAAAATGAGGAGAGCATCTACAGATTTATCGTAAATCATCCGGATTTTCACGTTCAGGACATTCCGCTTGCAGAGGGCATGGAAAATGCAAGAGAGGCCTTTATTTCAAAGAAATGCCTTGAAGAAAACGGAGAAGATACAGCAAAGATACAAGAGGTTAAAAAGGCAGTCAGGCTCTGGCCACATAAACTAAGCGGCGAAGGACATTTTTTGTGCGTTCTTAAAAGAGACGGAGAGAGGCTAAGCACAGACAGTTATGTACCCGGTGGAAAAAATCTTCCGGCAAAAAAAGAAATTCTAAAGATTTTTGAGACTTTTTTGAAGGAAACACTTGTATTTACAGAGGATTCGGCTAATACTACAAAGAGTGGTTTATGTTTTGGTAAGACGATTTTCCAGTTCGGAGATCAGCTTTACCTTGCTCCCGATTATATGCCGTCAATAAACGGTCTGAAGGTTATGCGCCCGGGGCTTCATCTTGGAACTGTCAAAAAAGACAGGTTTGAACCGTCGCATGCACTGGCACTTGCCATGAAAGCTGAGGATGCGGTAAATACGGCAGACTTTTCCGAAAACTCATCGGATATCAGGCAGTATTTAAATGGGCAGACCTTACGAACCGGTGATAAATCAGGTAAGGGCTGGACTTTAGTTACTGTAGACGGATATTCCATCGGATGGGCAAAAAGAGCTGATACCATGCTCAAAAACCACTATCCTAAGGGACTTAGAATAAACATTTAAGTCACAAAAACCCATATAATAGTTTGGTCTCATAAACACATGTTGACTATAAATAAAGGAAACGACAGACAATGCGTAAATTACTGGTGTATTTAAAGGATTATAAGAAAGAGGCTATCCTTGGACCTTTGTTCAAGCTTTTGGAGGCTTCATTTGAACTTCTTGTGCCGCTGGTAATCGCAGCTTTAATTGATAAGGGTATTGCAGGTCATGATAACTCTCAGATCATCAAAATGTGCCTTCTGCTTTTGCTTTTAGCGGTTGTGGGATACATAAGTGCAGTTACAGCCCAGTATTTCGCAGCTAAGGCGGCTGCCGGCTTTGCTGCAAAGGTCAAAAGAGCTCTTTTTGATAATATTCAAAAACTGTCATTCTCCGATATGGACAGGGTCGGAACCTCTGCAATGATAACCAGAATGACCAGCGACATGAATCAGGTTCAGCAGGGCGTCAATATGACAATAAGGCTTCTTTTAAGGTCTCCTTTTGTCGTTTTTGGTGCAATGGTCATGGCATTTACCATTGATTTCAGGCAGGCCCTTATTTTCCTTGTTACGATCATTTTGTTATTCGCCGTTGTTGGCGCAATAATGGTGTGGAGCATACCAAGATACGGGAAGATTCAGTCTGGTCTTGATACACTTCTTAGACTCACCAGAGAAAATCATACAGGCGTAAGAGTTATCAGAGCCTTTGGCCTTGAGGAGCAGGAAAAAAAGAACTTTCACAGCCACAACGATGAGCTGATGAAGCTGCAGAGGCATGTGGGAGGTGTTTCCGCTCTTATGAATCCCGTCACCTTTGCGATACTGAACCTCTCTGTGGCATATCTTATTTACAAGGGTGCAATTTATGTGAATATGGGTGAGTTATCACAGGGCCAGGTTGTTGCTCTTTACAACTATATGTCACAGATACTTGTTGAGCTCATTAAGTTTGCAAATCTCGTACTTACCATAACAAAGGCGATTGCTTGCGGAAACAGAATAGAGGAGCTCATGGAGATGAAGTCCTCCATGAAGGACGGAACTGTCACTGAGTTTATCCCTTACGAAAACCATATTGAATTTAACGATGTATCAATGAAATACCAGGGCGACAGTGAAGAGTCCCTTAGCAATATTTCATTTACCGTTAAAAGAGGCGAGAAGATCGGTGTAATTGGCGGAACCGGCAGTGGTAAGTCATCTTTGATAAGTCTTATTCCCAGATTTTATGACACTTCATCCGGAAACGTTAAGATTGACGGAAGAGATGTTAAAGAATATAAGCTGGAAGCCTTGAGGGAGAGGATTGGAATCGTTCCTCAGAAGGCAGTTCTTTTCCACGGAACCATAAGAGATAACCTTAAGTGGGGAAAAGAGAATGCTACTGACGAAGAGCTTTATGAAGCACTTAAGATAGCGCAGGCAAAAGAGGTTGTGGATGGAAAGGAAAATGGCCTTGACTATATGGTTGCGCAGAGCGGAAAGAATTTCTCCGGTGGTCAGAGGCAGAGGCTTACAATAGCCAGAGCACTGGTAAGAAAGCCTGAAATCCTCATCCTTGACGACAGCGCTTCAGCTCTTGATTATTTAACGGACAGAAAACTCAGGGAGGCTATTGCCGGAATGCAGAATCCGCCCACTACCTTTATTGTTTCCCAGAGAACATCAAGTGTTCTTTCCTGTGACAAAATTATCGTTCTTGATAACGGGGCTGTTGCGGGAATCGGAACTCACGATGAGCTTTTAAGCAGCTGTGAGCTTTACAGAGAAATATATGATTCACAGTTTAAAAAGGAGGGAGCGGTATGAAAAAGGGAACGCTTAAAAAAGTACTCAGATATGCCGGCAAATACCGCATCCTGATTGCTGTTTCGATGATTCTGGCTATAGTGACAGCTCTTTTGTCACTGTATGTGCCTATCCTTGCAGGAAGAGCAGTTGATCAGCTCCTTGGAAAAGGAGCAGTGGATTTTGGAAAAGTTATAATGATCCTTACGGAAATGGTGGTTTCTGTACTGATCGTAGCGATCTGTCAGTGGATCATGAATAAGGCAAACAACAGGATCACCTTTCAGGTTGTAAGAGATGTCAGAAGAGAGGCTTTTGACAAGCTTCAAAAGCTTTCGTTTGAGTACCTTGATACCAAGCAGACAGGAGATATAGTCAGCAGGATAATATCTGATGTGGATCTTTTTTCCGATGGTCTGCTTATGGGCTTTACACAGCTCTTTACTGGTATAGTTACTATTCTTGGCACATTGGTTTTCATGTTTTATCTAAATGCCAAAATAGCAGTGGTTGTTGTGGTACTTACACCCTTATCTTTATTTGTTGCAAAGTTCGTAGCCACAAGATCTTTTACGCTTTTTAAACAGCAGAGCGAAGCAAGAGCAGCTCAGACGTCCTTTGTGGATGAAATGGTAGGAAATTTGTCTGTGGTAAAGGCTTTTGCCCACGAGGATGAGAACCTTGAATTTTTTGATGAGATAAATGACAAACTGGAGGATACAAGTGTAAAGGCTACGTTTTTCTCATCCCTTACCAATCCCAGTACACGTTTTATCAACAACCTGGTTTACGCAGCGGTAGCCCTTTTCGGAGCTTTTGCATGTATTTCAGGAAAGATGACAGTGGGCGGACTGACAATCTTTTTAAGCTATGCCAATCAGTATACGAAGCCCTTTAACGAGATTTCCGGAGTTGTAACAGAACTACAGAACGCTCTTGCCTGCGCAGAGAGGGTATTTAGTCTTATAGAGCAGGAGCCCGAGACTCCTGATAAAGAGAATGCGCCTGATACTTTGCAGGCGGAGGGCATTGTTGATATGAAGGATGTGTCCTTCTCATACGACAAGAGCAAAAAGCTGATTGAGGATCTTAACCTCGATATCAAAAAGGGACAGAGAGTTGCGATTGTAGGCCCGACAGGAAGCGGAAAAACCACACTTATAAATCTTCTCATGAGATTTTATGACGTAGATGAAGGCCATATATCCATTGACGGCACAGATATAAGGGATCTAAAAAGAAGTGCACTAAGGAGCAACTTTGGAATGGTGCTCCAGGAGACCTGGCTTAAGAATGGTACTGTCAGGGAAAACATCACTCTTGGCAGAGCGGGCTTTACCGATGAGGAGATTATTGCTGCAGCCAAGGCGTCACATGCCCACAGCTTCATAAAGAGACTTCCAAACGGTTATGATACGGTTATCAGTGAGAACGGAGGAAATCTCTCCCAGGGACAGAAGCAGCTTCTTTGCATAACAAGAGTAATGCTCAGCATTCCGCCTATGCTCATTCTGGATGAGGCTACATCCTCAATTGATACAAGCACTGAGATCAGGATACAGAAGGCATTTAATAAGATGATGACAGGAAGGACGAGCTTTATTGTTGCCCACAGACTTTCTACCATCCGTGAAGCAGATGTGATTCTTGTTATGAAGGACGGACATATTATTGAGCAGGGCAATCACAAGCAGCTCATTGACAAGAAGGGCTTTTATTTCGATCTGTATAACAGCCAGTTTGCATAACATACTTCGTAAAGATTATTTTTAAAAGTGTAGCATATGTGCACCATAATGCGTTAATATGTTATAAAGACCCAAATGTATTTCCTAAATGATTAAAGGAATTTCAGGAGAATGATTCATGAATGATCAGAAGAGACCTGTTATAGTAATGGGGCACAAAAACCCGGATACTGATTCAATCTGTGCAGCTATCACCTATGCCAATTTAAAGAGGCAGATAACAGGTGATGATTATATTGCCTGCAGGGCCGGGCATCTCAATGAAGAGACCCAGTTCGTGATGTCATATTTTAATGTTGAGACGCCGGCTTATGTCAAGGATGTCAGGACTCAGGTAAGGGACATGGAGATCAGAATGCTGGAGGGAAGCAGCCAAGATCTTTCCCTTAAAAATGCCTGGTCAAAGATGAGAGATGCAGAAGTTGTGACTTTATGTGTTACCGAGGGAGATAAGCTTACAGGTATTGTAACTACCAATGACATAGTTGAAACCTATATGGATGTTATTGATCCCAAGATATTGTCGGAAGCAAAAACCTGTTACAGAAATATAGTTGAGACTCTGGACGGTGAACTTATTGTAGGCGATATAGAGGATGTTCTTACCAAGGGAAAAGTAGTGATTGCAGCTGCCAATCCCGATATGATGGAAAATGTCATCGAAGAGGGAGATGTGGTCATCCTCGGAAACAGATATGATATGCAGCTTTGTGCCATAGAGATGAACGCCGGGTGCATCATTGTATGTGAAGGTGCTGATGTGGCCAAGACAATTCAGATTCAGGCCAGAGAACATGGCACAAAGATAATCACTACACCTCACGACACATTCATAGTGGCAAGACTTATTAATCAGAGTATGCCTATCGAGCATGTCATGAAGAAGGATAAGCTTGTATGTTTCCACATGGACGATTTTATTGAAGATATCCAGGAAGTAATGGCTTCCATGAGACACAGATACTTCCCTGTTCTGGATAAGAATGACCATTACATCGGTATGGTCAGCCGAAGGAACTTCCTCGGTGCCAAGAAGAAACAGCTTATTCTTGTGGACCACAATGAAAAGAATCAGGCTGTCAACGGCGCTGACAATGCTGAGATTCTGGAGATCATAGATCATCACAGGCTTCGCACTATTGAGACCGCAGGCCCTGTATTTTTCAGAAATCAGCCTCTTGGTTCGACCTGTACCATCATCTATAACATGTACAGGGAATACAACGTAGAGATAGATAAGACCACAGCCGGACTTTTACTTGCAGCAATCCTTTCAGATACGCTCATGTTCAGATCACCTACCTGTACAAGCGTAGACAAAAAGGCAGGAGAAGATCTTGCAGCTATAGCAGGAATAGACTATGAAGCTTTTGCAAAAGAGATGTTCCATGCAGGTTCAAATCTTTCAGGTAAAAGTGCAAAAGAGATCCTTCATCAGGATTTCAAGAAGTTTACTGTGGATGATTTGACAATCGGAATCGGTCAGATAAATTCCATGAGCGCAGATGAGCTTTCTGAGATAAAAGAAAGGATCATGCCTGAACTTAAGACTGTTTCAGAGGCTGATGGTCTTGATATGCTTTTCTTTATGCTGACCAATATTATTGATGAGTCATCAGAGGTTGTATTTGCAGGAGCAAAGGCACAGCATACGTTGAGCTCGGCATTTGGGGTTAATGCAGAGGGGAATGTTGCTTATCTGCCGGGAGTTGTTTCAAGAAAAAAACAGCTGCTTCCTTCAATCGTAGAGACAATTCAGCAATAATGGGTATTTTTTCTTTTTGGGGATGACAACGGGTATGGACGAATTAAGAACACAGATTTTACATGAGATCATGAAGATTTACGGACCTAATCAGGGACAGAGCATTGGGGCGGTTATTGTACCTGCATTTATGGGGGATTTTAAGAAAGTACTTGATGATTCCGATTCTATGGATGAAGTATCTGAGGAGTACATGACTGAGGACAAGAGAATCCATCTTGTTCTTACCGGGAGAAAGACCCTGGGGCAGAAAGGCATGAAGTATACCATCACAGATTGTGAGTTTAACGGTACGAGCATAAATTGCGAACATGCAATGTACTGATTAAAGGTATACATGCGAAAAAATAATAATTTAGGAAATGTCATGACAGCAAAGGATAGTAGATCGAAGTATTTTCTTTTTATCATATCTGCAGCTCTTTTTTTGATGCTTGCAACGAGATCGTCATTTTTGTATGTTTTTAATAACTGGGATGATGCAAACAGCTATTTTTCCATGGGCAAGGCCTTGTTTAACGGTAAGATTCCTTACCGTGAAGTGTTTGATCAGAAGGGGATGTATCTATATTTTCTCTACGGCCTTGCGTATCTTGTTTCACACACTTCTTTTCTGGGTGTGTATCTTATTGAAGTAGTTGCCGGAAGCCTTGATATTCTTGGCTTTTACAAAATATTAAGGCTCTATGTTTCGGAGAAAGTATCTGCCATTCTTTCTCCGCTTTCGTTTCTTTTTCTGATAGTTTCAAAGAGCTTTTGGTGGGGCGGATCCGCAGAGGAGCTTTGCCTACCGCTATACATTTTTGCACTGTATATTTTGGTTAAGTATTTTAAAACAGACTACAGTGAAAGAAGCATGGATTTAAAATCTGTATTTTGCGCAGGTCTTCTTGCGGGAATTGTGGCTAATATCAAGTTTACCGGACTGGGCTTTTTCTTTGCCTGGATGATGCTTTCTTTTATTTCGTTTTTGGTACACAAAAAATTCCTAAAAGGGATAGAAGCATGTTTTGTTTTTCTGCTTGGAATGTTTATTCCCTTTGTACCATGGATTATTTACTTTGTTATAAAGAATAGCCTTTATTACTGGTATTACGGATATATTTATATAAATGTATTTCTTTATCCAAACACTTCGGATGGAGGAATATATACATTTATTTATAATGAGGCCAAGATCCTTTACTGGCTTATTTTGGATAACCTTATATATTTTATACCTGTGATCATTGGGCTTTTCTTTTGGGTTTTCGGGAAAAAGCAGAAGATATTATCAAGATTTGCGATTCCGATATTGTTTGTCTTTACTTTCCTTGGAATTTTTGCCGGCGGAAGAACTCTTCCCTATTATTCTCTGCCTCTTTCTGTTTTTTTGATTTTTGGCTTTGCTTTTTTGGGGAGTGTTATAGAAGTTTTTCTATCCGGAAATCATAGGGAAAAGAGCCTTTTTATAGCAGCATATATTATCTGCAACATAGCAGGAATGGCTTTGATATATCTTTTGTCCATGAATGTTCAGTTTCTGTCTCAGAAAGAGGATGACTACTTCCTTTTTAGATTCAGGGATGAGGTTCTTCAAAAAGAAGATCCAACGCTTCTTAACATCGGCTGCCTTGACGCAGGGCTTTATACCCTTACAGATATTGTGCCAAGCTGCAGATGGTTTCAGACGCAGACCCTTGATATTCCTGAAAAAGAAAATAATCCCTACTATGAACAGGACAGATATGTGAGAGAGGCTCTTACGGATTTTGTTCTGGCCAGGGATACTTATCCGGAGCACATTTTTGACAACTACAGTCTTATCGATAAAGCGGAATATTCTTACAGCGGGTATGATTTTACGTATTATCTGTTTGAGAAAATAAAATAAAGGTGATTTATAAAATGAGTGGTGAAAAAGATAATAAAAATGACAATCTTACCTGGGAAGAAGTAAACGTGGAGCACGTTGTACAGGATCAGTGGATTGATTTCAGAAAATGCGATTACAGACTGCCGAACGGCGAAGTAATAGGTCCTGTCTACAATTATTCCAAGCATAGTTTTTCCATAATTGTGGCAACTGACGAGGATGGGAAGTTTATTTGTGTAAGACAGTACAGACACGGTATAGATGAGATAACAACCGAGTTTCCGGCAGGAGCCATTGAATATATGGAAAAAAGTGATGTTCCGTATATCACTTATGAAAACATAATGGCGAATAATGAAGATGCCTTTGAGGCTGCAAAGAGGGAACTTAT
The DNA here is from genome assembly GCA_015056585.1 of Butyrivibrio sp. GTDB lineage: Bacteria > Bacillota > Clostridia > Lachnospirales > Lachnospiraceae > Butyrivibrio. The sequence continues at coordinate 38,728 of SVFZ01000059.1, forward strand.
CGAGGAGACCGGCTATACATCAAATAATTGGAAGCATCTTATGTCGCTGCCTGCAAATGCAACACTGTCCAACAGTTATGCGCATATATACAGGGCTGATGACTGCGTAAGGGTAAGCAAGCAGGACCTTGATGATTCAGAGTTTTTATATGTGAAGCTTCTTACGGAAGATGAACTGCTTGAGAGAATAAACGGGGGTGACTTCAAACAATCGCTGCATGTACTAGCATACTATTTGTACAAGGCTTCAATGCAAGAAGCTGTAGCGAAATAATTTGAACCTTTTGCTAAAATTGTTAACTTAATGAAGATGTGATCAGGGCATTTATGAGGAAAAGATTATGAGATCAGAGGAAGATATCAGAAAAAAGCTTCAGGATGAAATTGATACATACCTTACCTGTCCCAAATTTTCGGTGGAGGAGCATGCGCACAACATAACTATGCTTGCGTGGGTTCTTGACGTGTCGGATCTTGACCTTAGCAATATGATAAGAGATGCGGAGATGGCTTTTTCTGATTAATCTTTTTGGAACTATGCACTAAAAGTCTTGAATATCCTATTTTACTGTGTTATATTTATTAAGCTGTGTTGATTTAACACAGGCGCTTTTATGCCGGCGTGTCGGAATGGCAGACGATGCAGACTCAAAATCTGTTGTCCGCAAGGGCGTGTGGGTTCAAGTCCCACCGCCGGCACTATATATTTTTGCAGAGCATTATCACTTAGAGGTGGTAATGCTCTTTTTTATGATATACTATATATGTAATATCGAATAACTTCCCGGGAGTGCGTTCAGGGATAAATACCTGATCCCGGAAAACAACAAAGAGGAAAAAATATGAAGCTGGTTTCTGTTGATAAGCTTGAACCCGGGCTTGTAGTATCAGAAAACATATATACTATTGATGACAGGCTTGTTCTTCCAAAGGGGACTGTGCTTGATGAAAAGGATATAGCCAGGATCAAGGCTCATTCTCTCTACAACATTTTTGTCGAGGACAAAAAGCAGGCTGTTGAAAAGAAACAGCAGGTGGAAGACAATCTTTCTTATGCGCAGAAACTGCGAAACTCAGAGGAATTCATAAAATTCAAGCAGCACATCGAAGAACATGCGGAGGCTTTAGAGGAGTCCTTTAAGATGATTGCCAACGATTCAATGCAGCTTGATGTTGAAAAGCTCACTGAGCCGGTCTACCACCTGTTTGTGGAAGCGGGAGGAACTGCCGGCGTATTTGATATGCTTCACAACCTTAGAGACAACAGTGATACTGTTTACATGCACTCTCTTAATGTTTCACTTATTAGCAATACTCTTGCTACATGGCTCAAGCTTTCAGAAAATGAAATATCTCTGGCCACTGCAGGCGGACTTCTTCACGACATAGGCAAAATGCTTATTCCATCTGAACTCGTGAATAAGAATGCACCTCTTACCGAGTATGAAGAGAGGGTTATGAGAGAGCATGTAGTCAAGGGCTATGAGCTTGTTAAAGACAAGGATATCGATAGCCGCATAAAGACTTGCATTCTGATGCATCATGAACTCAGGGACGGCTCGGGTTATCCGCTTCATCTAAAGAACGATCAGATTGATCTTATATCTTCAATTGTCACAGTGGCAAATGTCTATGACGATATGACGTCAAAGAGGCCCTACAGAAACTCAATCTGCCCATTTACGGTAATCGAGGAATTTGAGCAGTGCGGCGTTGAAAAGTATGAACCAAATGTAATTATGACTTTTTTGTCTAACATAGTTAATACTTTTATTGCAAACAGGGTTATGTTAAACACCGGACAGACCGGTGAAATCATCTTTATCAATCCAACATATCTTTCAAAACCGGTGGTCAAGTGCGGAAACGAGTATATTGATCTTTCGCAAAAGAAAAATCTCTCAATAGTTTCTGTTATCTGATGTTCCGGTGCTATTTATAGGCTATAGCTGACATCTTTGATTGTTATTTTGCACAAATTAAGGAAACGAAATTTGTAAAAAGCGTTTCTTGTTTTTTGAGCGTCCTGATATTATCATAAAGTCAAGGAAACTGATATTTTGTAAACAGTTTCCGCAATAATAAGTATTGGGCCGGAGACAGAAGCTGGCAGAATGGAAGATTATATGACAGAGAAATCAAAAGAAATCTTTGGAAACAGGGTAAGCGACAGGGATTATAAAAGTGCTGTAAAGTCCAAAAAAAGCTACATCAGGAAATTCGGCGATGATTCTGCAAAAGACTACAAGGTAAGAATTTCCGAAAACAAAGTGATCGGTCCTATACTTGGTGTAAAGAATATCGAGATATCTTCAAAAGCTGAAAATCCCGGTGAGGAGATGGATTGCAAGAAGGGCATTATCGTCGGCAATATCCGTATGGGCTTTGGCCACTATCGCATATCGATGGCAATGGCTTCCTACGCAAGACATTTGGGATTAACCCCATATTGGATGGATCTTAATTCCTATCCGGAGACCACTTGTACTAAGGTAATCGGCCATCAGAATGATCTTTATTCTTTGGGATCAAGACTTTCCAAGAACCCGATCTTTAACAAGCTCATCTGGGAACCCACAAACTATGAGGGCTTCAGGGCGCTTTCATATAATGCCAAGGATCAGAAAAATGCTGAGCTTATGGCACCTGTTTACAAAAATGTTCCAAAGGATATTCCGGTCATTGCAACTCACGTATGGCCAGCGCAGGCTGCAATTCATGCAGGTATGAAATACGTTGTGAATGCAATTCCGGATAACTGGCCTATGGCGCTTCATCTGTCAGAGGGCAGTGTCCACACCATACAGTGCAGGAATGCGTATATGGGCTACAGAATACTAAACGGCATGAACAAGAAAAAGGTATGCAGTCCAATGCCTCAAAAAGATCTTGTTTATACGGGGCATTATATTGATTATGAGCTGGTAAGCCAGATTGAGGCTGATTGCAAGGCAAGACTTGATAGGAAAGCAAACAATAAGCCGATGAGATTCCTTCTTACGATTGGAGGAGCAGGAGCTCAGAAGGAGATTTTTGCTGAAATAATAAAGTATCTGATTCCATACATAAAAAAGGGAAAAGCACTGCTTTATATTAATGTCGGAGACTACAAAAATGTCTGGGATCAGCTGGTAGAAGAGATTCCGGAAATGAAAGCTTTAAAGACGGAGCATATGGATGACTGGGAGGATACACTTGCTTTTTCCATGAAAGCTTTGGACCCAAAGGAGGAGATAAGCGGGATTCACGGATTCTTCCACAAGGATATTTTTGAAGCTGTTTATACAACCAATCTTCTCATGAGAAGTGCCGATGTTTTGGTAACTAAGCCCAGCGAACTGGCTTTTTACCCTGTACCGAAGCTTTTTATCAGGAGAGTCGGCAAACATGAGATGTGGGGAGCTATCCACTCCGCTGAGATAGGAGACGGAACCCTGGAATGCAGAGATATTCCGCATACTATCCAGATGCTGGATCAGTTCCTTACGACAGATCTTTTGAATGAGATGTGCGAGAGCATAGTGCTTAACAAACAAATGGGTATTTACGACGGTGCGAAGAAAGTTGTCGAGATAGCAATGGGGCTTAAGGAGGGAAGAGCTTAATTATGGAAAAAAAGATTAAATTATCAGGGGCGGCGAAGGCTTCCTACGGTCTTGGAGCTGTGGGAAAAGATATGGTATATATGCTTTCTGCATCCTACGTGCTTTACTACTTTCAGGATATCCTTGGAGTAAGCGCAGCAGCTATGGGAGTTATTCTTATGGTTGCCCGTGTATTTGATGCTTTCAATGATCCTATCATGGGCGCGATAGTAGCAAAGACCAAGACAAGGTGGGGAAAATTCCGTCCATGGCTTTTGATTGGAACGATAACGAACGCCATTGTCTTGTATCTTATGTTTTCAGCTCCGCCTGCAATGACAGGAAGCGGACTTGTAGCATATGCGGCTGTTACTTACATTGTCTGGGGTGTTACTTACACTATGATGGATATTCCATACTGGTCAATGATCCCTGCATTTACTGAGGGAGGAAAAGAGAGAGAGAATCTTACAACTCTTGCCCGTTCCTGCGCAGGTGTCGGTTCAGCCATTATCACGATCATTACTGTCATGAGCGTTTCTTTTCTGGGACGCACCTTTGGAGAAGCAGGCATATCAGATCGTGAAGTAGAGAGAATCGGATTTTCATATTTTTCAATCATTATCGCGGTTTTGTTTGTTCTCTTTACAGTCATCTGCTGCATTAATGTAAAAGAAAAATCCACAGTTGATATGAAGACTGCATCTATCGGTGAGATGTTCAAGGCACTTATACAGAACGATCAGGCTATGGCAGTTGTTGTGGCAATAGTTATTGTTAACTGCTCAATTTACATTACATCCAATCTGGTCATCTATTTCTTTAAATATGATTTTGGTGGAACAGGCTGGAGAGGAGATTACACACTGTTTTCTACATTTGGCGGAGGTATTCAGATTCTTTCCATGATGCTTCTGTATCCGCTTCTTAGAAAATTCTTTACATCAATTAAGATATATTATATCAGCATGGGAATGGCGATCATGGGCTATATTTCACTGCTGATACTGGCATCCACTGCAATGAACAATGTTTATCTTCTGTTCATTCCCGGATTCTTTATCTTTGCTGCGAACGGAATGCTGGCTGTTATAACAACAGTATTTCTTGCAAATACTGTTGACTACGGTGAACTTAGGAATTATCGCCGCGATGAATCCGTTATCTTCTCCATGCAGACCTTTGTAGTTAAGCTTGCTTCAGGCATTTCTGCATTTATTGCGGCTCTTGCCCTTCAGATTCTTGCTCTTTCAAATGACACTGCAGAGACTGCGTCGGAGATTGACTACTCAGTCGGCGTGGAAACTGCCCAGAAAATGGGACTTAGAATGACAATGACAATAATTCCCATCTGCGGACTTGTGTTTGCTATATTCTGGTTTAAAAAGAAATATATCCTGACAGATGAGAAATTGCAGGAAATATCTGTTGAACTGGTTGAGAGAAAGGCATTGGAAATGTAATCGAAATCATCTGAATGTATTGGGAAAAAACAGGGGGTGGAAAGAGGTACCGCTAAGTTCGGTATCTCTTTTCTTTTTGCCTTATTTTTGGTATTCTATATATTGTAGATTTGCCCGCAAGGCTTCGGCCTGCTCATACAATATATTGAAACTGTTATGTGATAATAAGCTTTTTATAATTCGCCGTCAGATGAGGATGGATATGACTTGTAAAGAATCCGACAGAATGATCCCTTTATTTTTGGATGATGAACTGGACAATCAGGGACTTTCTGACTTTTTGAACCATATAGAAAACTGCCCTGACTGCAAAGAAGAACTGACTATACAGTTCCTTGTCAAAGTAGGTATGCAAAGACTTGAGGACGGCAATAATTTTAATCTTAAAAGCGAACTTGACGGATTGCTGTTCAAAGCCAGGAAAAAGCTAAAGATAAGGCGCTATGTTGTATTTTCAAGTTATATCCTGGAACTTTTGGCGGTGGCAATGATAATTGTTACTGTGGTTGTTGCTATTTCAACCGGAGTTTAGATAAGAATTTTTTATACTGGAGAATTATGGCTGAGAATAAACTGATTATTGATATTGATACGCTTGTAAATAAGGCATTTTATGCGCTTCCGGACTTTACAGATGAAAATGGCCGCCACCTTGGCGGAGTCTACGGCGCGTTATTCAAGATTATAAGCGAGCTTAAGACCGGAGGATATGACAGCATCAAGGTAAAGAATCCTGAAACTGTTTCTGAATATATACCTTCCGTAAGGGATCAGATAGAGTACTTTTCCGGAATATGGACTGAAATTGCAGAGAGCCTTAAGATTGATCCAAATGGCGAATGTGCAAAGAGCGAGGAACTTCTTAGTGCACTTTCTTTCAGGCTATCACTTCTTTCTCCGGGCGATGGCATCAAGGCGGCTCCTGTTTTTAATTGCAGTATCAGGGCTACCTCTGACCTTAATGAAGTTGAGGATATCTTTAAAAAAGCTCTTGCTTTCGGAGAAAAAAGAAACGACAACTATGTGGCATTTTACGTGCTTTACGACAACCCACCAAAGGGGGACAATTCCAAGGACCGGGAAGTAATTGGCCTTTCTCTTTGTTTTGATGAAAACGAGGCTGTATTTATCAGGGCGGAGAACTTTATAACCCCGGATTACCTTGGGCAGAAGCTTTCATCCCTTGGCGAAAAAGTATCTCTTGTTACCTTTGATGCCAAGCAGAGCTATAAGATATTTGAGCCGGGCGAAATTAAGAATAGAACTACAGGATACGAGTATGTCTTTTCCAAAGAGGACGGAATGATAAAGTCTTTGGACACATCATACGAAAACAGTCCCCGTCTTTTTGATGTCCTAATTGCAGCTTATCTGATTAATCCTTTAAAGAACGATTACGAGCCATCAGATGTTGCATCTGAATACCTGAAACTAAACCTTGAGAAAAGAGGAGATCTTTTTGGCAAAGCTTCGATAAAAGAAGCCAATGAAAAGGTAATTGCAGAGTATGCCGGAAAGGTTTCTTACATATGCCTTTTATCAGCTCCTGTCCTTTATAAGAAACTTCAAAAGACCGGCATGCTTTCTTTGTTCTACGATGTGGAGATGCCACTTTCCTATATTCTTTACGCTATGGAAAAAGAGGGCATTATCGCAAAGCGGGATGAGCTTAAGATTTACGGCGACAAGCTGGCAGTGAGGATAGAAGAACTTGAAAAAAGTATCTATGAGGCTGCGGGCTGTGAGTTTAATATAAATTCTCCAAAGCAGCTGGGAGAGATACTCTTTGAAAAGCTGGGACTTCCGGCGGAGAAGAAGACAAAGTCAGGCTATTCAACGGCAGCTGACGTGCTTGAAAAGCTAGCTCCCGAGCACAAGATCGTGGCGGATATTTTAGAGTACAGAGGACTTGCCAAATTAAAGTCTACCTATGCGGACGGGCTGGCCGATTATATAGAGTCTGACGGAAGGATCCATACAAGCTTTAACCAGACTATAACAGCTACCGGAAGAATCAGCTCAACTGAGCCAAACCTTCAGAATATTCCTATGAGAACGGAACTTGGAAGACTTATCAGAAAAGTCTTTGTTCCAAAAGAGGGGTACGTATTTGCCGATGCGGATTACTCTCAGATTGAGCTTAGGATCCTTGCTCATATGTCAGAAGATCCGGGGCTTATAAGTGCATATCACGAAGGTGAGGATATCCATGCCATCACTGCATCAAAGGTTTTCCATGTTCCCTTTGAGAAGGTTACTCCTCTCCAAAGAAGAAATGCCAAGGCTGTAAACTTCGGAATTGTCTACGGCATCAGCTCTTTCGGACTTTCCCAGGACCTTTCCATTCCTGTGGGAGAAGCCAAACAGTACATGGAAAAATATTTTGAAACCTATCCCGGAGTAAGACAGTATCAGGACAGCGTAATTTCCGATGCCAGGCAAAAAGGGTACAGCATAACAATGTATGGCAGGAGACGCCCTATACCTGAGTTGAAATCGGGAAATTTCAACCTAAGACAGTTTGGTGAAAGAGTTGCTATGAATGCGCCGATTCAGGGATCTGCTGCAGATATCATAAAGATAGCCATGATAAATGTCTTTTTTGCCTTAAAAAGAGAGAATCTAAAGTCAAAGCTTATTCTTCAGATCCACGACGAACTTGTAATAGAAACTGCGCCCGATGAAGTGGAGAAGGTTACAGCTCTTTTGACAGGAGAAATGGAAAAGGCAGCAAGTCTTAAGGTCCCTCTTGAGGCTGAGTGTCACACGGGAAATGACTGGTACGAGGCGAAATAACAGATGCTTAAGAAAAACGGTACTAATATAATCGGGATCACAGGCGGTATAGGGGCGGGAAAAAGCACAGTCCTTGGCTATATCAGGGATAATTACAATGCTCTTGTGATCTTTTCCGATGATGTTGCCAATGATATTAAGAAAAAAGGATATCCGGCTTATGACGCGCTTGTTGATCTTTTGGGAAAAGAAGTTCTTTCCGAGGACGGTGAGATTGATAAGGCAAAGATGGCATCTGCTATATTTAATAATAAAAATCTTCTAAAAAATGTTAATAATATTTTGCATCCGGCAGTGAATACATTTATTATTAATATTATAGAGAAGGAGCGAGCTAAAGGCGCTTATGACTTTGTATTTGTGGAAGCAGCTCTTTTGATAGAAAACGGTTATGACAAGATTGTAGACGAACTCTGGTATGTATATGCATCGGAGGATTCGCGAAGGCAAAGGCTCAAGGCTTCAAGAGGATATTCTGACGAAAAGATAGATGATATCCTCGAAAAGCAGCTTGACGATGCCACTTTCAGAAAGTATTGCAGCTTTGTTATCGATAACAGCGGCAAGCTTTCAAAAGCGGCCGGTCAGATAGACAATAAAATCGGGGAGTGGAAGAAAAATGGCTAGTTTGGAACAGGCGCAACAAAAAGTCGTTTTTGGTCTGGACATTGGAACCAGAAGTGTAGTTGGAACTGTGGGGTATATGAATGACGGACAGTTCAACGTCATTGCCCAGAGTGTTGAGAAGCATCAGACGAGAGCGATGCTGGACGGACAGATCCACGATATTGGGAAAGTGGCTGCTACGATCCGCCTCGTAAAGGCAAGTCTTGAACAGCAGACAGATATTCATCTTACTGATGTCTGTGTAGCTGCAGCCGGACGTGTGCTCAAGACTGTGAGAGTTAATTACGATTACGAATATCCCGACGGACATACGATAACGGACGAGGATATCTATAATCTTGACTCTTCTGCGGTTGAGAAGGCATATGCTGAATTTATTGAGCAGAATACTTCGGGACTAAAGTTTTATCTTGTGGGATATTCTGTGATGCATTATTATCTGGATGGCTATCAGATTGCCAATCTTGAGGGCCATAATGCTGGTAAGGTAAGTGTTGAGCTTATTGCAACATTCCTTCCCGATGACTGTGTTGATGGTTTGTATAAAGCCTGTGAGAGAGCAGACCTTAATGTGGCTAACCTGACACTGGAGCCTATAGCAGCTATGATGGTTGCCATTCCTGACAGATTCAGAATGCTGAATCTTGCGCTGGTGGATGTGGGAGCAGGAACTTCGGATATCTGCGTAACGGATGACGGCTCCATTACAGCTTACGGAATGCTTCCGATAGCCGGTGATGATATTACCGAGATCATTGCAAAGAACTGTCTTGTGGACTTTAACACTGCGGATGAGATCAAGATAAAAGCCAGTCACAGTGACAAGGTCGATTACGTTGATATAATGGGACTTAATAAGTCTATTACAGCCAAAGAGGTTGCTGAGATAATTAAGCCTAAGGTTGAGGAAATGGCTCAGCTTGCGACAAATGAAATAAAGAAGCTCAA
>SVFZ01000060.1 GCA_015056585.1 Butyrivibrio sp.
TTACTGTTCAGACAGAAATGCGCACTAAGCTGCGCATTTCGTGAGAACCTGATGCAGGAGTGAGCGCATTCCATCGACGAAGTCGATTTGGAATGAATGCGCGAAGTGGTTACTGGAGCGAGCAGTATGCGAGTGAACAGTAACGCGGTATGATTACCGCTCAGATAAAAAAGTGAGCACTATGCTGTAGTACTGCGGTAGAAAAATAACTTTACGCCGCACGAAGCAAGGAGTTACAGGTAGCGAAATGATCCGTACTGAAAATCTTGTATTTGAATATATCAGAAGAGATGAAGAGGGCAATGTAGAGGGTATTACAAGGGCTGTGGACGATGTGAATCTGGACATCAAGCCGGGACAGTTCATTGCTATTCTTGGACATAATGGGTCGGGCAAATCTACTCTTGCCAAGCATTTTAACGCTTTGTTGTATCCCACTGAGGGTGAAGTGTTTGTGGATGGGATGAACACTGAGGATGACAACAATATATGGAATATCAGACAGGAAGCCGGAATGGTTTTTCAGAACCCGGATAATCAGATCATTGGACAGGTTGTCGAAGAGGATGTGGGTTTTGGACCTGAGAATATGGGAGTTCCGACAAAGGAAATCTGGGAACGGGTTGAAGAGAGTCTTAAGACGGTCGGAATGTTGCAGTTCAGAAAGTCTTCCCCCAATCATCTTTCAGGAGGACAGAAGCAGAGAGTTTCAATTGCCGGAGTAATTGCAATGCATCCCAAGTGCATCATTTTTGACGAGCCTACTGCCATGCTTGATCCGAACGGACGCAAAGAGGTTATCAGGGCAGCAAGGGCACTCAATGATGTTGAGAAGATCACTATAATTCTTATCACTCATTACATGGAAGAAGTAATCTATGCAGATAAGGTCTTTGTTATGGACAAAGGCCATGTTGAGATGTCCGGAACTCCAAAGGAAATTTTTTCCCAGGTGGATAAATTAAAAGAGCTAAGGCTTGGAGTTCCCCAGGTAACACTGCTTGCGCACGAACTTAAGAAATCAGGTCTTCCTATAAAAGACGGAATTCTTACTAAAGAAGAATTTGTTGAGGAGCTCAAGAGGATTAAAGGCATTTAACTGATGTATCGGATTTGTCGGGCAGTTACATGCGCTTTTATTAGGATACGATAGTTGGAGAAAAAATTTAAATGGCAATAATACTTGATCATGTCAATTACATATATGATGAAGACACTGCTATGGCTCATCCTGCGCTTATTGATGTGAGTCTCAATATACCGGATGGGCAATTTGTGGGACTTATCGGGCACACCGGTTCCGGAAAATCCACACTGGTGCAGCATTTGAATGGTCTTGAGAAGCCCACTAGCGGAAGTGTCTTTTATAACGGTAAGGACATAAGTGACCCTGAATATGACAGAAAGAGCCTTAGGGCTAAGGTGGGTCTTGTCTTCCAGTATCCGGAGCATCAGCTTTTTGAAACCGACTGTTTCAAGGATGTCTGTTTTGGCCCCAAGAATCTGGGACTTCCGCAAAAGGAGGTGGAGCTTAGAGCCTATGATGCGCTTAAACAGGTTGGATTTGATGACGAGTTATTTTACCAGTCACCGTTTGATCTTTCCGGCGGGCAAAAAAGAAGAGTTGCAATAGCCGGAGTTCTTGCCATGAAGCCTGAGGTGCTGATTTTGGATGAACCTACTGCAGGCCTTGATCCAAAGGGCAGGGAAGATATACTCAACCTTATTTCAAGGCTTCACAAGGAAATGGGTATCACCATAATTCTTGTAAGTCACAGCATGGATGATGTGGCGGACTATGTACAGCGCATAATCGTAATGAATAAAGGCAGAGCCATCTTTGACGGCACACCAAAAGAAGTGTTCAGCCATTATAAAGAACTAGAAGAGATTGGGCTTGCTGCTCCGCAGGTGACTTATGTGATGCAGGAGCTTAAAAAAGCAGGGTTTGCAGTCAACACAGATGCAACAACCCTGGAAGAAGCAAAAAATGAAATACTGAAGGCGTTTGGAAAATGCTAAGAGATATCACTTTAGGACAATATTACAGGGCTGATTCAGTGCTGCACAGACTTGATCCCAGGGTCAAACTTGTGGCGACTTTCATGTTTATTATTTCCCTGTTCATAGTAAAAAATTTTGTGGGATATATACTGGCAGCGCTGTTCCTTGTTACCGGAATAGCCTTGTCCAAAGTTCCGCCCAAATTCATTTTCAGGGGTATGAAGACCATTTTTTTCCTGTTACTTATAACAATGATCTTCAATCTGTTCCTTACCCCGGGAAAAGAGCTGGTGAGCTTCTGGAAGATAACAATTACCTACGAAGGAATTAAGATGGCCGTAATGATGGCTATAAGGCTTATTTTCCTTATTACAGGGTCTTCGCTTATGACTCTGACGACTACACCAAATAACCTCACTGATGGTCTTGAGAGGCTCCTTAGGCCCCTCAAAGTTGTCCGCGTTCCGGTGCATGAGATTTCTATGATGATGTCGATTGCCCTTAGGTTTATCCCTATTCTTATGGAAGAGACGGACAAAATTATGAAAGCGCAGATGGCCAGAGGAGCGGATTTTGAGAGTGGTTCGATAATCAACCGTGCAAAGAGCCTTGTTCCTTTGCTTGTACCGCTTTTTATATCAGCTTTCAGAAGGGCAAATGACCTGGCGATGGCCATGGAGGCCAGATGCTACAGAGGCGGCGATGGCAGGACCAAAATGAAACCACTTATATATCAGAAAAGAGATAGGATCGCCTATCTGGTAATAGTTATTTATCTGGTGCTTATCGTGGTACTTGGAAGAATATTGTTTTAACGGACTCTTACAGTAATAGAATGAGTAAAAATCGCAGAATTATGCTGACAGTTTCATATGATGGCACGTCTTATAACGGATGGGCGCTTCAAAGCAGCACACCTAACACTGTTGAGGGCAGGCTTAATGATGCTATTTTGGCCCTGACAGGTGAATCAGTGCAGGTGATCGGCGCCAGCAGGACGGATGCCGGGGTTCATGCCTATGGGAATGTGGCAGTCTTTGATACAAAGTCAACTATTCCGGGGGACAGATTTCTTTTTGCCCTTAATCAGAAACTGCCGGAAGATATCCGTATTACCCAGTCAAAAGAGGTATCGGTGAATTTTCACCCAAGGCACTGCAATACTGAAAAGACGTACGAATACAGGATATGCAATACGCAGATTCCGGATCCGACAAGACGGTTATACACCTGCCATTTTGGGATGCCTCTTGATGAAAAACTCATGGATGAAGCAGCTCAGTACCTTATGGGAGAACACGATTTTACCAGCTTTTGTAATGTGGAGTCTCAGGCGCTTAGCCACGTGCGGGCGATAAAAAATATCACGGTGAAAAGAGATTTTGACGAAGTTGTCATCAGCATTACGGGGAACGGTTTTCTGTACAATATGGTAAGGATCATTGCAGGAACTTTGATGCAGATTGGCCGTGGTAAAGGAAAACCATCCGATATAAAAGAGATGCTTGAGAAAAAAGACAGAGCGGCAGCCGGTCCTACAGCCCCTGCTTCGGGATTGTTTTTGATGAAATATGTTTTTGTAGATGGAATCCCTGAACCTGAATAATTTATAAAATGATTTATTTTATGATTGACAATTGGGGGTTAAAGGCACTATAATATCTTACTGTGTGACGTTATGTTCACATGTTTTACGATAATGTCATATTGAGGTTCCGGTAATGCTTCAATGTGTACATCTTATATATGCGCAGGATCAGGTGAAGGGTTCTGTTGCAAGGTAACAAATTAAGTAATGTTTTTAATTTGGAGGAAACACGATGAAAACTTATATGCCTAGTGCAACTACAGTTGAGAAGAAGTGGTATGTAGTTGATGCTACAGATATGACACTTGGACGTCTTGCTTCTAATGTTGCAAACGTACTTAGAGGAAAGAACAAGCCTATTTACACTCCTAACATCGATACAGGAGATTATGTAATCGTTATCAATGCAGAGAAGATTAAGGTTTCTGGTAAGAAGCTTGATCAGAAGATGTATTGGCACCACACAGATTATGTTGGACATCACAAGGAGTTCTCACTTCGCCAGATGATCCAGGACAAGCCTGAGAGAGTTATCGAGCATGCTGTTAAGGGAATGCTTCCTAAGGGATCACTTGGTAGAGAGATGTACACAAAGCTTCATGTATATGCAGGAGCTGAGCACCCACATGCAGCTCAGAAGCCTGAGGTATTAACTTTTTAATCTGGTAAGTGAAGGAGAATAATAAAATGTCAAAGTCAGCAAGTTATTACGGAACTGGTAGAAGAAAAAAGTCAATCGCTAGAGTATACCTTGTATCCGGAAATGGAAATATTACAATCAACAAGAGACCTATCGACGAGTATTTCGGACTCGAGACGCTTAAGGTTATCGTTAGACAGCCTCTCGTAGCTACAGAGACAAGCGACAAGTTCGATGTAGTTGTAACAGTTAGAGGTGGCGGCACAACAGGTCAGGCTGGTGCTATCAGACATGGTATTTCAAGAGCCCTTCTTCAGGCTGATTCAGATGAGTACAGACCTACACTTAAGAAGGCCGGATACCTTACAAGAGATCCTCGTATGAAGGAAAGAAAGAAATACGGCTTAAAGAAAGCTCGTCGTGCTCCTCAGTTCTCAAAGAGATAATGCGCGTTTCTACAAGCGATGCGAATACAAA
>SVFZ01000061.1 GCA_015056585.1 Butyrivibrio sp.
AACGTTGTTTATGCTACAATCAATGGCCTTGCTCAGTTAAAGACACCTGAAGAAGTTGCAGCAAAGCGCGGTAAATCTGTGGCAGAAGTTACTGCATAAGATAGGGAGGTAGAAAATCAATGGCAGATAAGAAGCTTAAGATCACATTGGTTAAGTCAACAATCGGCGCTATCCCAAAGCAGGTAGCAACAGTTAAATCAATGGGATTCAAGAAACTTAACAGTTCTGTTGAACTTCCTGATAACTCTGCAACTAGAGGTCAGATTCAGCAGATCAAACACCTTGTAAAGGTAGAAGAGATCTAATAATAATCTCAGAAATGTAACAAAAAATGTGTCCGGAGCTGTTCCATGTATGCGCGAGTGGTGTATAATAACTAATGTGCGCTGCGTTTAGCGGTACGAGCTCCGGTTTTATAAGGAGGAATATCATGGAATTATCCAACTTAAGACCTGCTGAAGGTTCAAGACAGAGCGATAATTTTAGAAGAGGCCGTGGTCATGGTTCAGGAAACGGCAAGACAGCTGGTAAGGGACACAAGGGTCAGAAGGCTCGTTCAGGAGCTCCAAGACTTGGTTTCGAAGGTGGTCAGATGCCACTGTTCAGAAGACTTCCTAAGAGAGGCTTCAAGAACATCAACCACAAGAATATCGTAGGCATCAATCTTAGCGCACTTGAAGTATTTGACAACGGAGCAGTTGTAGATATTCAGGCTCTCAAGGATCAGGGAATCATCAAGAAGGAACTTGACGGCGTGAAGATTCTTGGCAACGGAGAATTTACTAAGAAGCTTACGGTAAAGGCTAATGCATTTAGCGCATCAGCTAAGGAAAAGATCGAGGCTCTTGGTGGAACAACAGAGGTGATCTAATGTTTAAGTCCCTATTGAATGCATTAAAAGTCAAGGAGCTGAGAAATAAGATTCTGTTTACTATTGCAATGCTTGCAGTGATCAGACTCGGCAGTGCTATTCCAGTACCCGGAATGAATGTAAATGTGTTCCAGAACTGGTTTAACAGTCTTACAGACAGCGATTCCTTTGGCTTTATGGATCGATTTACCGGTGGATCATTTGAGAACATGTCAATCCTTGCTCTTAATATCACACCGTATATCACATCTTCCATTATCATTCAGCTTCTCACAATAGCTATTCCTAAATTTGAGGAGTGGCAGAAAGATGGCGAAGATGGAAGAAAGAAGCTTACAGCTCTTACAAGATATGTAACAGTTGTTTTAGCTCTTATCGAATCCATTGCAATGGCAATTGGTTTTTACAGGAACACAGGCTTCCTTACTCATCAGTCAGTATTCCTTGTAATCCAGATTGTAGCAGCCCTTACAGCTGGTAGTGCATTCCTGATGTGGATTGGCGAAAGAATCACAGAAAATGGGGTTGGAAACGGTATATCAATAGTTCTGACTATCAACATTCTTTCAAGAATGCCGTCAGATTTAAAAGCCCTTTACGATCAGTTCGTTGGTGGCAAGCCTATTGCTAGGGGAGTTGTTTCAGCTATAATCATTATTGCTGTTATTGTTGCAATGGTTGTATTGGTTGTTCTTCTTAATGGCGCTGAGCGCAGGATTCCTGTACAGTATGCCAAGAAGATTCAGGGAAGAAAAACTTTCGGTGGAAACCGTTCGGAGATTCCTCTCAAAGTCAATACAGCTGGTGTAATGCCTATTATCTTTGCAATGTCACTTTTCCAGACACCTATTATTATTACTCAACTTGTTGGTTATAACGGAACAGGTTTCTGGGGTAAGTTTGTTGCATATTTGAACCAGAGTAACTGGTGTAATCCTAATCACTGGAATTACTCAATTGGTTTAGTAGTTTATATTTTATTGCTTATCTTCTTTGCGTATTTCTATACGTCAATTACCTTCAATCCACTTGAGATTGCAGATAATATGAAGAAGCAGGGAGGCTTTATTCCCGGCATCAGACCAGGAAAGCCAACCAGTGATTACCTTACAAACATTCTGAACTATATCATTTTCATTGGTGCCTGTGGACTTACAATTATTGGTGTCCTTCCAATTTTCTTTAATGGTATGTTCGGAGCAAGCGTATCTTTTGGTGGAACCAGCCTTATCATCGTGGTAAGTGTTATACTTGAGACAATCAAGCAGGTTGAGTCACAGATGCTTGTACGTAATTACAAGGGCTTCTTGGAAGACTAATGCATGGAATGAAAAAGAGGTGGCAGACCCGGCGTTAAGTCAGGAATCTGCAGCCTCTTATTCTGATTTATACAAAATATATTATGGGGAGGGTATTTTAAGTATGAAAATTATTATGTTAGGTGCGCCTGGAGCAGGCAAGGGAACACAGGCTCAGATGATCGCGGATAAGTTTAATATTCCACACATCTCCACAGGAGATATCTTCAGAGCCAACATCAAGAATGGAACAGAACTTGGTAAAAAGGCAAAAGAGTTCATGGATAAGGGACTTCTTGTTCCGGATGAGCTTACTGTTCAACTCCTTCTTGACAGAGTAGCAAACGATGATTGCAAGAACGGATATGTACTTGATGGTTTCCCACGTACTATTCCTCAGGCAGATGTTCTTGACGCAGAGCTTACAAAGCTTGGTGACAAGGTTGATTTTGCGGTTAATGTAGATGTTCCGGATGAGAACATCGTACGCAGAATGTCCGGCAGAAGAGCATGCCTTAAGTGTGGCGCTACTTATCATATTGAGCATATTCCTCCCAAAAAAGAGGGAATATGTGATAAATGTGGCAGTGAACTTGTTCAGAGAGAGGATGACAAGCCTGAGACAGTTCAGAACAGACTCTCAGTATATCATGAGCAGACACAGCCTCTTATCGATTACTACGATAAGAAAAATATTTTAAAGACTGTTGATGGTACCAAGGATATGCAGGAAGTATTTAACGAGATCGTTAAAATCCTGAATGCATAAGATTAAGGTTTTCTATGAATATAACGATAAAAACTGATGAAGAGATTGATCTTATGCGTCAGTCAGGGCATCTTTTAGCTAAGGTTCATGAGGAATTGCACTCAGCTCTAAGACCTGGGATTTCCACACTTGAACTGGATCAGATTGGAGAAAAGACCATTCGTGCTCTGGGAGGGATACCTAATTGCAAGAATTATGAAGGTTTTCCTGCTTCTGTGTGTATATCGGTGAATGACGAAGTTGTTCATGGAATACCCAGTGCTGATAGAATCCTGCAAGAAGGTGATATTGTTACCTTTGACACAGGACTTATATATAAAGGTTATCATTCCGATGCCGCCAGAACCTGGGGAGTTGGTAAGATCAGTGATGAAGCTCAGAAGCTCATTGATGTAACTAAGGCAAGTTTTTTTGAGGGAATCAAGAAAGCCTACGCCGGTCACAGATTACATGAAATTTCCAGAGCAATCGATGATTTTATTAAACCTTACGGTTATGGGATTGTAAGAGAACTTACAGGACACGGAATTGGAACAAGTCTTCACGAAGATCCGATTGTGCCTAATTTCAAGCAGTGGCGCAGAGGTGTTAAGCTAAAGAAGGGAATGACAATATGTGTTGAGCCTATGATAACCATGGGCGAGAGATATGTTGGTTGGCTCGATGATGATTGGACAGTAGTAACCGTCGACGGTTCTCTGGCTGCACATTATGAAAACACAATTGCCATCACTGATGGTGAACCGGAAATATTGACTATTTTATAACGGAGGAAAAAGATGTCAAAGGCAGATGTAATTGAAATCGAAGGAAAAGTAATAGAGAAGCTTCCTAACACTATGTTTCAGGTTGAGCTTGAGAACGGACATGTAGTTCTTGCTCATATCAGCGGTAAGCTTCGCCAGAATTTCATCAGAATTTTACCGGGAGATAAGGTTACTCTTGAGCTTTCTCCATATGATCTTACAAAGGGTAGAATTATCTGGAGAGATAAGTAATCCTTTCACATGAAATTATTACTTAATTAAAATGAAAAAATAAGAGGTCTGATATCAATCCTTGAATTGGATGATACCAGATCTCTTTTTTGTTAGTGCATATGGTGTTATATATAAAAAATGTTTTTTGAATGCTTTTAAATGGAGAAGCTGTCAATCTCTTTAAGTTCTTCATCTGTAAAACTTGTATTTTCGATGGCCTTTATATTATCGAGAATCTGAGAAGGCCTCGATGCGCCAATAAGCACACTGGTTACATAGCCATCTTTTAAGATCCAGGCAAGAGCCATTTCAGCCAGAGTCTGTCCTCTTCTCTCTGCTATCTCGTTCAAGGCCTTGATCTGCTTTAGTTTCTCTTCTGTGAGAGCACTTTCGTTAAGGAAACGTCCGTCTCTGCGGATTCGGCTGTCCTCCGGAATTCCGTTTAAGTATTTATTTGTGAGGAGTCCCTGTGCAAGAGGAGAGAAACTGATAATTCCTTTGCCAAGTTCCTTGGATTTTTCTTTAAGCCCGTTCTTTTCAATGGTTCTGTCAAAGATGCTGTATTTGTTCTGATTTATGATGAAAGGCACATGGAGCTCATCAAGAATAGCATATGCTTTTTCCAGGGTAGGACCATCGTAATTGGAAATTCCAACATATAAGGCTTTTCCGCTTCTCACAATTTGAGCAAGAGTTTCCATAGTCTCCTCAAGAGGAGTCTCAGGATCCATCCTGTGATGATAGAAAATGTCAACATATTCAAGACCAAGTCTCTTAAGCGACTGATCAAGACTTGCTATTAGATACTTTCTGCTTCCGAAATCACCATATGGTCCGGGCCACATATCATAACCGGCCTTAGTGGAGATGATAAGTTCATCTCTGTAATTTTTCAGGTCGCTTTCAAGAATTTTTCCCAAATTGGACTCTGCTGCGCCGGGCTTGGGACCGTAGTTGTTAGCAAGATCAAAGTGGGTAATACCGTTGTCGAATGCTGTAAAGCACATCTGCTTCATGTTCTCAAAGTTATCGTTATCTCCGAAATTATGCCATAATCCGAGAGAAACTGCCGGAAGAAGCAATCCACTTTTTCCGCATCGATTATATTTCATGGTGTCATAGCGCTCGTTCTTTGCTGTATACATTTTGTGTCTCCTCCTGTTCCTGTTGCCGGATACTGCTTAATCACATAGATTTTAAATTAATAAAAAAATAGAGATGTACATCCAAATAAGCTTAATGACATTGTACATAATAAATACATTTTACAAAATATATTTTTATTAAAAACATAAGCAATTTCAACCAATTTTTTATGACGAAATATTCCTGACATGCTATAATCTATTTTGGAATTTGGGGAACATTTCAACAATTTTTTGGAGGAGAAAAATGGGAGAAAAAAGACAGGCTATTTATGATGCCACGACACTGGGGAAACCTAAAATGATGCTCCTGGGATTGCAGCATATGTTTGCAATGTTTGGAGCCACTATCCTGGTTCCGATTCTCGTCAACGGATATTTTAACGGCGAGGGCTTATCGGTTCAGGTAACACTGTTTTTTGCAGGTATTGGTACTCTTTTGTTTCATGTTTGTTCTAAACTCAAGATTCCGGCTTTTTTGGGATCGTCATTTGCATTTCTTGGCGGATTCGCCACAGTTGCTTCACTAGACACAGGTAAATATGCGGATATGACATTTGGAGAGAAACTTCCATATGCTTGCGGCGGCATTGTGGTTGCCGGCCTTTTGTATCTTGTGTTGGCTGTTATCATTAAGATTGTAGGGGTAAAAAAGGTAATGCATTTCCTTCCGCCTGTTGTAACAGGACCAATCATTATCTGCATTGGTCTCTCACTGGCGCCTTCTGCTGTATCAAATGCTTCAGCTAACTGGTTCCTTGCACTGGTAGCACTTATTGTTGTAATTGCGTTTAACATCTGGGGCAAGGGCATGTTTAAGATTGTTCCCATTTTGATGGGAGTGGTAATTGCTTATGTGGTAGCTCTTGTGATGCAGTTTATGGGATTTACCAACGCTGATGGCAGTGCAATTATCAATTTTGCTCCTATTGCAGAAGCAAGCTGGGTTGGACTTCCGCCTTTCATAATTGCTAAATTTGACATTACAGCAATCCTTGTTATGGCACCAATTGCTATAGCTACTATGATGGAGCATGTGGGCGATATTTCAGCAATATCAGCTACTACAGATAAGAATTTTATAGAAGATCCGGGACTTCACCGTACTCTTTTGGGAGACGGTCTTGCAACAGCTCTGGCAGGATTGTTCGGTGGCCCTGCTAATACCACATACGGCGAGAACACAGGCGTTTTGGAGCTTTCAAAGGTTTATGATCCAAAGGTAGTAAGACTCGCTGCGGTATATGCCATAGTTGTTAGCTTTATCCCCAAGCTTGCTGATATTATCGGCACAATGCCTACTGCAATCATCGGTGGAATCAGCTTTGTGCTTTACGGAATGATCTCTGCAATCGGTGTTAGAAATGTTGTTGAGAATAAGGTTGATTTTACAAAGTCAAGAAACCTTATTGTTGCTGCAGTTATCCTTGTTTCCGGACTTGGCTTCTCAAACGGAATTACCTTCACTATAGCCGGAGCTTCTGTAACACTTACATCACTTGCCATTGCAGCACTTCTTGGAATAGCGCTGAATGCAATTCTTCCGGGAAATGATTACAATTTTGGTGAGAACCATCAGGGCGATATTAACCGTGGTGTGAGCTTTAACAACAAGATTGAGGCATCATGATATTATTTGTGACTGCCTTTGCAACAGACAGAATTTTTTTACACATTTTCAACATACAAGGGTTAAGATAATTAAATAGCTGACCGATATATAGATAGGACTACTTTGCCAATCATGGATGACTGGGAAGAGTTCTATCTATTTTTTTACTTCAGATGTAGAATAAATGGCATTTCTCAATTAGTTGGATTGGTATGTGCCGGATTTCATGTGCGTAGACAAGGAAGGAATCGCTATGAAAAAGATAATATCAAAATTTTTACTTGCTATTCTCGCAGTTCTTGTGGCGTTTTGCGGTCTTATAGTGGCTTGTGCCATGGACCCGTCTCTGGAAAAAGATGTGGCTGCTCTCGCCGATTCACTTAATCTCCACATAGATATTAAAAAGCCTGAGGAAGAAGTGCAGGAGGCGTCTGCAAACGCAGAAGGATCTCAAACTGACGAAGCAGCTTCGGAAACAGACAAACAGGAGAATGAGCCTGTGGCAGTTACTGACGTGGCATCTGCAGGCGATATCACGGATGCAGCGGCTGCTGTCAGCTCTTTTACCTATTCTGCGGACAAGGAAAAAGAGTATGCAGAATACCTTGGGGACTGGAGCACATCCGGAATTGATAAGGGGGTAGTCGATGACCTTCAGGAGGATCCTTTAGTAAATGAAGATATTGATGAAGTGGATGAAAACGGAGAACAGGTAACTTACTATGACAATATCGATGAAATGACCGGATACAGCCTTCCGACCAGAGATGTTATAAAGCTTGAGGATCAGACTCAGGTACAGGAAGAACTTAAGGAAATCGGAATGGGGTATAACGGCAATGAATACAGTTTTTCTGCTGAGCTTTACCCCTATTATCAGATATTAAACGACAAATGCAAGAGCCTCTACAGACAGATATATGCAAACACATTGAATATGTGGTCGGAATTTTTGCCGGCAGAGATGGCTTCTCCGGGCGAGTGGAACAATGCACTGCTCAGCGTTGTTTACGATCATCCGGAGCTGTTTTGGCTAAATACCAAACTATATACTGAGTATGATTTTGGTGGAAAAGTGGTAAAAGTCAGGCTCTATTTCTATGAGACTGAGCTTGGAAACATTGAGACGGCAAAACAGAATTTTGCTGCTGCGACGGAGCCGGTTGTCATGATGGCAGGCGCGCTTGAAACAGCAGCAGAAAAAGAGCAGTTTATCCATGATTATCTTGCAAATAAGCTGACTTATAAAGAGAACAGCCTCGACCAGAGCGCCTATAGCGGCATAGTTGGAAATGAGACCGTTTGTGCCGGTTATTCCAAGGCTTTCCAATATCTTATGCAGCAGGTGGGAATCCCAACCTATTTTGTGGCCGGTTGGGGTGGAGGACTTGTGTCCGGCGGGATGCATGCCTGGAATATCGTCAATATGAATGATAAGTATGCCAATGTGGATGTAACCTGGGATGATAAGGATACGATAATCTATGAGTTTTACAACAAACCTGACAGTGATTTTCACAGACATAAGAGAATGTTCAATTCATGCTATCTTCCTGCCTGCGAGTAAGTATGTGCTTGGGGCAGGTTATCTCCGATATGAGTTGCTGCTTTGCTCACTTGCAGCTCATTTCAGAAAAGTCAAAAAATCTCTAAATTCTTTGTACTTTCTTCAAAAAACAGTTGATATTTGAAATTCAATATGATAATATGTTATTTGGTCTTTTTAGGAGCAGGGGGATAGTATGCCCTTTAAGAGCTCCATGCTTTTTACCATGCAGGAAAGGAGAAACAATGAAAGTTAGGTCTTCTGTTAAGCCTATGTGCGAGAAGTGCAAGGTTATTAAGAGAAAGGGCGTTATCAGAGTTATCTGTGACAACCCTAAGCACAAACAGAGACAGGGTTAATTCGAGCCGTTTTCGGATTACTTTTTG
>SVFZ01000062.1 GCA_015056585.1 Butyrivibrio sp.
TAAAGTTGAAGTTGGCCTTGCCCGTGGTAAAAAACTCTACGATAAGCGTGCAGACATGGCCAAGAAAGACCAGCAAAGAGAGGCACTAAGAGATTATAAGGTAAGTTTGAGGTGATCTGATAAGAGTACGTCCGTAAGTTTTGAATTATGCATCGTTACTTATAGTTTTGATCATTACAAAAGAAAAATCGTGCAATTCAGTTGTCAGCCCAATAATATGAGATGGACATAAATGTGCAGTTCTCGGACGAGGAGATAATTCATAAGATGAAAATGAGGGAACAAGCTGAATGCTTTGAACAACGCTGAAATGAAGCTTGTTCCTTCATTTGAATCTATATGAATTACGACGGAGACGAAAACAAACATTTATGTCCGCTCATATATTGGCTGAAAACTGAATTAACGGATTTATTTATTAGTCTATTGTCAAGGGTATCAAATGACGATATACTAAGAGAGCACTGAAAATTTAATAAGGGTTAGTAAAGGTTTCGACAGGGATTTTGAAGCTGGAGAAGCTATCCGAAGGACGGTTGCGTCAAACCTCAAATTAAAATTAAACGCTAACGATAATTTAGCATACGCTGCCTAAGTGCAGCCCGTCAGCCTGAGTGCACCTACACATTTAGTAACTGGCGTCAAACTTTGTAGGAAACGACATAGCTTAAGCTTTGCGGTTATGGTCGTATCATGAAGCTACTGATTAGTCTTGGTTGTCAATTTCCGGGGCTATGAGGGAACAGGAATGTAGAATTCCGGAATAATTGACTATGATAGTAGAAGGACAGGGGATGAATTTTTGGACGCGGGTTCGACTCCCGCCTAATCCATTTCCAAAGGAGAGCAGCACTTTGAGCTGCTCTTTTTTTATACTGATAATAGACGGGATCAGCATATATATAATTTTGCATCTTGAAAAAGAGATGTACTTGTCATAAACTTGGATATGAATATAATTTATTAGATTAAAGTGAGAAAGCAAAATGAGCGTCAGTAAAAAGAGAATAGTTGTTAAGGTTGGAACTTCTACGATCACAAACGAAAGCGGAAATATCGATATCAGGGCAATAGATCATCTCTGCAGGGCTGTTTCCGGAGTTGAAAATCTGGGATATGACCTGGTTCTTGTTTCATCAGGAGCCATTGCTGTTGGAGCAAATAAGATGAGACTTCCCCAGAAACCCAAGGAGATAAGGATGAAGCAGGCAGCTGCAGCTGTGGGACAGACTGAGCTGATGCATCTTTACGATAAATTATTTGGCGAGTACAACAGGATGGTTGGACAGATACTTCTGGATAACGCGGATTTTTCGGATGCAAAGAGAAGTGAGAACTTAAAGAATACTTTCGATGCGCTTCTTGAGAATCATATTATTCCGATCGTCAATGAAAATGACTCCGTCAGCCATACAGAGATTGAATCTGAAAAAAAGCTTTTCTCAGACAATGATATGTTGTCTGCTCTGGTGGCTATTTTCTGTAATGCCTGCAAGCTTATCATTTTTTCTGATATTGACGGCTTCTATGATGGCAATCCGCAGGAAAACCCTGATGCGAAGCTTATAAGCAGGGTAGAAGAGATCACAGAGGAACTTAAGTCGGTTGCATCGGGTTCCGGCTCCAACAGAGGAACCGGCGGTATGATCACCAAACTTGAAGCTGCCGAACTTGCTACATCTCATGGAATCGATGTGCTTGTGACAAATGGTAAGAATCCTGAAAAACTCTATGACATTATAGAGAAAAAGAAAGTCGGCACACTTTTTGTGGCAAAAGACCCTACAACATAAACGGAGAAATTAAAGTAGGGCAGGTTGAAATAATTTAAAATAAAAAAGGCAAGTCCTAATTTCTTGTTATTCAGGAAAATCGGACTTGCCTTTTTTATAAGTGTTTCATCTGCTCTTCATAATGACTTAAAACTGCACGTCAGACATTCTCGTGGTACTTGTCATAGATTTCGTTAAGATATGTCTTTACAATCTGAATGTTAGACATCTTGCGGAGATTGACATTTCCCATAAGCACAGATATTTCATCTGCCAAAAGAAGCATGTTGAATATCTTTAATTTGAATTCATCGCGTGTGAGCTGATCAACATTGATCTCCATAAGAGGAGCTCCGAGCTTCATTGTGACATTATCATCGGCAATTCCTGTGTGCATATCATGTGTGTCGGGATCAAATCTAACATAAAGGATAAGAGATTCTTTCTCGTACTTCTTAAGTGTGAGAGGCGTCTGGTGTGAAAGCTCCATCCACTCATAAAGATCCGCTTCGTCCGGGTTCATCAGATATTTTGTAAGGTCTTCCTTGTGTTTCTCCATATATTGAAGATATTTGCTGGCGTTAGGACCAGTATATGCCATTTCCACCTTAACACCGGTTTCTGTCTTGACGAGTCTGCATTTTTCTGCAACATCTTTGAGCTTTAAAGAGGTTTCGGTATTGCCGATTATCTTAAAACTTGCTGTATCGAGTTCCTGTTTAAATTCCATTTTTTTCTCCTTTAAATATGAGCCTTTGAGCGGGCTAAAATATAATAAAATCCGTAATTTAGAGCATTTCTAAAATCAGTTGTTAGTATAGCATAAACGCCTTAAAAATGGTATACTGATTAGAGTTTTGATAAAGTTTTTAGTGGGGAAAAAATGGCTTCTAGTAACAAAAGGGGAACTTCTAACAGAAAATCCGGTACAACAAAAAAGAGTCCGTCAAGGGCAAATACACGCAGCAGAAGTGCGCAGGTCTACGATGAAGAAATCGATTATTCACTTAGGAGTGAGATTGCGGTTATTGCTGCTGTAGCGCTGGCAATCTTTCTGTTTTTATGCAATTTTGGCATTTGCGGTAAATTTGGAAATGCTGTGAGCAGCGTTTTATTTGGGCTATTTGGCTTAACCGCCTATATAGCCCCTATTGTTGCGCTTATTTCTGTCGTTATAGGAATTGCGAATTTTGGATCAAAGGCATCTATCAGGAAAATAGTATCAGGCATTATTCTTTTCCTTATTGCAGGGATAATGGCGGATCTTCTGACAGGAAGACCGCAGTCTCTGGAAAGCTATGACATTGTATCCATCTATACAAATTCCAGTTCTGCCCGCAACGGCGGAGGCTTTTTTGCCGGCTCTTTAGCCTATTTTTCATATAAATATTTGTCTCTTGTGGGAACAATTCTTTTGATACTTGTGGTTGGAATAGCAAGTATCGTTGTATTTACCCAGCATTCCTTTGTGGGCGGCATTAAAAAGGGCGGCAGAAGACTGATTGAGCGAACAAGGGAAGATGCTGCCAATTACAGGGAATATGCTGAAAGGCGCAGGGAGAAGATGGAAGAGCGCAGAGCCCGCATAGAAGAGGAGAAGCGCCTTGCCATAGAACAGAAGGAAGATGAAAAGATCCTTCGAATGGAGAAAAAGGTTAGCGGTGTAATAACTGACACTACTTTGGAAGCCCCCGATGAAGAAGGGGACGATATAACTTCTGTCCATTCAGATTTAGATCCTTCCCTAAAGAAGAATGTCTTTATCCCGGATGAGGAAATATCTGACGATATACATGAAATTATGCTAAATAAGGGCATAGAGACTGATGTGGAGCCGGACGGTCAAAGAGTAATGGTTACATCACCTCGTATTCACGGAATGGGATATGATGATGAGATATCTCGCGATGATCATGAAGATGATCTGCAAGAGGATGCTAAAGATTCGGCTGCCTATGATGATTTTTCAGATAATGCAGGGATGAAGGCTTCAGGTACATCCAATGTTATTGCAATGGCTCCGGAGGAAAAACTACCTGCTGCAAGTGGAGATACTTCGCTTAACAGACTTTTAGCCAGGGCAAAAACTTCCGCAGATGAAGAAATTTTACCGGATGTACCGATTCATGCAGAGAATCTCGGAAACGGGATGAACGGTGATTATGTGATTCATGCTCAGGATCACATATCGAGAAGCTCTGATGCACCTACAAAGATTAGTTCATCAGCTTCAACTGTGAGCCACATGCCTCAGGGACCTGGACCTCATACAGTGAGCCCCGGAATGGAAAAAGAGATTGAGGCTCACAAAAAGAAGATTCCAAAGAAGTATGTATTTCCTCCTTTAAATCTTTTGGAGAAGGGGGTCAAGAATAAAAATGCAGACAGTGCAAGGCAGCTTAAGGAAACGGCTTATCAGCTTCAGGAGACTCTTAAGACCTTCGGTGTCAACGTTACGGTAACAGATATAAGTCAGGGACCGGCTGTAACGAGATTTGAGCTACAACCCGAAGCCGGTGTCAGAGTAAGTAAGATAGTGGGACTTGCTGACGATATCAAAATGAATCTGGCAGCAAGAGATATTCGAATAGAAGCGCCTATCCCCGGAAAGGCTGCTGTGGGTATAGAAGTTCCCAATAAAGAAAACAGTGCGGTTGCTTTAAGAGATCTGCTTGAATCAAATGAATTTAAGGACTTCGATTCAAGGCTTGCCTTTGCCGTTGGTAAGGATATTGCAGGTAAGACAGTGGTCACCGATATTGCCAAGATGCCCCATCTTTTGATAGCAGGCGCCACAGGATCAGGTAAATCGGTATGTATCAATACCATAATCATGAGCCTTATTTACAAGGCCAAACCTGAAGAAGTTCAGATGATCATGATAGATCCCAAGATTGTTGAGCTTTCCGTTTACAATGGAATACCGCATCTTATGATACCTGTTGTCACTGATCCCAAGAAGGCTGCAGCAGCGCTTAACTGGGCTGTGGCAGAGATGACAAACAGATATAAGAAATTCGCAGATGCCGGTGTCCGTGATCTTAAGGGATATAACAAACTGGCTGCTGATTCAGATAATCCTGACATGACAGTGCTTCCACAGCTGGTTGTTATTGTGGATGAGCTTGCAGATCTTATGATGGTTTCTGCCAATGAAGTTGAGGATGCGATTTGCAGACTTACTCAGCTTGCCAGAGCAGCCGGAATCCATCTTATTATCGCAACACAAAGACCTTCTGTTGATGTCATTACAGGCCTTATCAAAGCAAATATGCCAAGCCGTGTAGCTTTTGCAGTTTCTTCCGGTGTTGATTCGAGAACAATACTTGATATTAACGGCGCCGAGAAGCTTCTGGGAAAGGGCGATATGCTTTTTTACCCGCAGGGTTACACCAAACCTGCCAGAGTGCAGGGAGCGTTCGTCTCAGACAAGGAAGTACAGGCTGTTACAGATTTTTTACGCAATCAGAATATTGAGTCTTCATACAGCAGCGAAGAGATAGAACAGCAGATAAACAGCATGCAGACAGGCGGTGCATCAGGCGGCGGATTTTCTGGAGATTCCACATCTGGCCTTGACGAGTACTTTGTTCAGGCCGGGAACATAATTATAGAAAAAGAAAAGGCTTCTATAGGTATGCTGCAAAGAGCTTTTAAGATTGGCTTTAACAGAGCCGCAAGGATTATGGACCAGCTCTGTGACGCCGGGGTTGTCGGCGATGAGGAAGGTACAAAGCCAAGAAAGGTTCTTATGAATAAACAGCAGTTTGAAGAGTATGTAAATGGCACAAAGGAGGAGATTTAAATGGCTGTGAAAAGTGATATCGAAATTGCTCAGGAAGCAAAGCTAATGCACATCAGAGATGTTGCAGAAAAAGTCGGTATTGTTGAGGATGACCTTGAATACTATGGCAAGTACAAGGCTAAACTCACAGAGGAATACCTTAAAAAGGCAGAGGGAAACAAAAAGGGCAAACTTATTCTTGTTACTGCTATTAACCCTACACCGGCGGGTGAAGGCAAAACCACAACAAGTGTCGGACTTGGTGATGCACTTAACAGACTGGGTTATAAGACTGTCATTGCTTTAAGAGAACCATCCCTGGGACCGTGCTTTGGTATCAAGGGCGGCGCTGCGGGCGGTGGCTATGCTCAGGTTGTTCCAATGGAAGATATCAACCTCCACTTTACAGGCGATTTTCATGCTATTACTTCAGCAAATAACCTTCTTGCCGCTATTATAGACAATCACATTCAGCAGGGTAATGAACTTGGCATAGATACCAGACAGATTATATGGAAGAGAGCTCTCGATATGAATGACAGAGCCCTCCGTAACATCGTGGTTGGCCTTGGTGCAAAGGCAGATGGTGTTCCAAGAGAAGACCATTTTGTTATTACTGTTGCTTCTGAGATCATGGCTATCCTTTGCCTTGCAGATGACATGGATGATCTTAAAAAGAGACTTTCAAGGATTATCGTTGCATATACAAGGGACGGAGAGCCTGTTACAGCCGGACAGTTAAATGCTGTAGGAGCGATGGCAGCTCTTTTGAAGGATGCTATAAAGCCCAATCTTGTTCAGACATTGGAACATAATCCGGTTATCATTCATGGCGGTCCTTTCGCAAACATAGCTCACGGCTGCAACTCAGTAAGAGCTACAAAGACAGCTCTTGGAATTGCTGATTATACAGTAACTGAAGCGGGCTTTGGTGCGGACCTCGGTGCTGAAAAATTCCTTGATATCAAGTGCAGAATGGCAGGTCTTAAGCCTGATGCAGTGGTACTTGTGGCTACTATCAGAGCGCTTAAATACAACGGTGGTGTAGACAAGAAGAATCTCGGAGAAGAGAATCTTGAAGCTCTTAAAAAGGGCATTGTCAACCTTGAGAAGCATATCGAGAACATCCAGAAGTACGGTGTTCCTGTAGTTGTTACTCTCAACTCTTTCCTTACCGATACAAAGGCAGAGACAGACTTTGTTAAGACTTTCTGCGAAGAGAGAAACTGCAGATTTGCTTTGTCAGAGGTATGGGCTAAGGGCGGAGAAGGTGGAGAGGCTCTTGCAAAAGAGGTTATCGAGACCCTTAACACAAAGCCAAGTAATTATGCTCCGATCTACAGCGACGATCTTTCACTTAAAGAGAAGATCGAGACTGTTGCAAAAGAAATCTATGGTGCAGACGGCGTAACCTTTACTCCTGCAGCTTCAAAGCAGCTTGCCAAGATCGAGGAGATGGGCTTTGGTAAGATGCCTGTATGTATGGCAAAGACACAGTATTCGCTTTCGGATGACCCGGCTCTTCTTGGAAGACCTCGTAACTATAACATCACTGTAAGAGAAGCTTATGTTTCTGCAGGAGCAGGATTTGTCGTTGCTCTTACAGGATCTATCGTAACAATGCCGGGACTTCCCAAGCATCCTGCAGCATATGATATTGATGTAAACGAAGAGGGCAAGATCACAGGACTTTTCTGAGCGATATAAGGATGCAAAGTCACATATCACTGTGCTTGCACAATGTGATATGTGACCTTGCAGACTTAACGTACATGAGGAAAAAAGATACACGAAGACACGGGAGTGAAGCACACATGACTATCATTGACGGCAAACTTATTTCACAGCAGATAAAGGACGAACTTAAGGAGAAAACAGCCCTTTTAAAAGAAAAAGGAGTGGAAGTTACTCTTGCAGTTATTTTGGTGGGAGAGGATCCTGCATCACAGGTCTATGTCAGAAACAAGAAAAAAGCCTGTGAGTATATCGGATACAGATCACTTTCCTACGAGCTTCCGGCTACAACTTCGCAGGAGGAGCTTTTAAAGCTTATAGATGAACTCAATAACAGAAAAGATGTGGATGGCATCCTTGTTCAGATGCCTGTTCCCGAGCACATTAACGAGAAAGCTGTTATTGATGCCATTGATCCTGCCAAAGACGTAGATGGCTTCCATCCCATGAATGTCGGTGCACTTTGCATCGGTGAAAAAGGCTTTGTTTCATGTACTCCGGCAGGTGTTATACAGCTTTTAAAGCGAGGCCTTCCTTCAGATTATTCAATCTCCGGAAAAGAATGTGTCATTGTGGGAAGATCAAACATTGTTGGCAAGCCAATGTCGCTTTTGATGCTGAGAGAAAATGCCACTGTTACCGTAGCTCATTCCAGAACCAAAAATCTTGAAGAGGTCTGCAAAAGAGCTGATATCTTGATTGCAGCAGTTGGCAGAGCAGGAATGATCACAGCTGACCATGTAAAAGAGGGAGCGGTTGTAATCGATGTTGGAATCAACAGAAACGCTGATGGCAAGCTCTGTGGGGACGTGCTTTATGATGAAGTAAAAGATAAAGCCTTTGCCATAACTCCCGTTCCCGGTGGAGTAGGACCTATGACCATTGCAATGCTTATGAACAACTGCTATGAAGCAGCACTTATGCATAATGCCGATCTTTTGAAGTAACAATTGTAAAAAGGTACTATTTTGTAACCAATGCGCCCATAACTTTCAGATTGGAATAGACTTTTGATGAAATGTCCTAATTGTGGTATGGAAATTCCTGAAGGGCATATGTACTGTGATACCTGTGGCAAAGAGATAAACTTTGTACCGGATTTCGATCCAGAGGTAGAAAATCAGATTAATGCCACTCTTTCAGGAGTTGCTGATGAACTGAATAAGGAAGAGAGACTAAAAAAAGAACGCAGAGAAAAAATACTTTCTTTTTTGGGATCGCTCAAGGACAGACGCCATATTGTTTATATGTCGATCATTGCAGTAATACTTATCATAGCTATTATTGCAATTATTTCTTCTGTTACGGGAAACAGTCCTTATTCATATTTAAGGGCTGCAGAAAGAGAAAAGAATGCCGGACGCATGGATGCTGCTATTGGTATTTTACAGGAAGGAAACAGCTCTTTTCCCAAAGATGCGGAAATAATATTCAGGTTGTCTGACTATTATCTTGAAAACGGAGACAGTAAAGAAGCGGTTGAAGCATTAAAGAAGATCACGGATACAGCTCTTTTTCCGGATGAAACAGTTGCAACAGCCTATGAGAGCATTATTTCCATCTATAAACAGGATGAAGAGCTGGATGATATATCGGATATACTTAATTCTTCTGATAATGAAATAGCAGCTTCAATCAAGGAGAAGTATATTCCGCAAGGGCCTGTAATGAATCCTGTTTCCGGAGAATATGACGACTATGTTGTGATTACGCTTGAGCATAGTAATACTTCCGGACAGTGCAAGGTCTTTTACACAGTTAACGGAGATAAACCGGATGCCACAAGCATCCTTTATGAGAATGAAATTGTGGTGGATACGCCCGGTGAATACGATATAAAAGCCGTATGTATCAATGAATACGGTATTTCAAGCGAGGTTGTTCAAAACACATATACTGTTGTGGATGGACTTCCGGCAGAGCCTGTAATCATGGAACCAAGCGGTGATTATAATCAGAACACCATGATAGTTGCTGTGGCAGAGGAAGGCTGTACGATTTTTTATACTACGGACGGATCAGATCCGGATATAGATTCCAAACAGTATGTCTCACCGATAACAATGCCGGTGGGAACGACACATTATAAGTTTGTAGCAATTAATGTTGATGGTGAAAAGAGTGAAATAGTTGAACGAAACTATCATCTTGTATTTACCAGACTTGTTTCAACTGAACAGGCGGTAAATTCGCTTGTCAGCACTCTGGTTCGGCTTGATTATCTTTTGGATAATACAGGTAAGGTAAGAGGGCTGGATGGACACAATGAGTATATATACAGTGATGTTATTGAGATAGCCGGTGCCGGGGAATATTATGTTATTGTTGAAAATCATGTCAGCTATGACGGAATATCGAGCCCTACGGGTCTTATATACGCCGTAAATACTCACGATGGTTCGGTTAACAGACTGGGATATGATTCCAGCGGCAAATATACACTTATCAAGATTTCAAACAGATAGTTACGAATAAAAAACACTTTAATGATTTAAAGAAATAAAGATTGAAATTTCATATTTATTCGTATATTATAATACATTGAGTGCGACTTATAATTTAGGCGAAAGTGCTCTCTTTGGTAAAAGAAATGAATTGGCAGGAGGATGACTATGTTCAAGATTTTAGAGGCTAATGAGCTGACAACGAACATAATTCAGATGATCGTTGAGGCTCCACGTGTGGCACAGGCATGTTTACCCGGACAGTTTCTTATTATCCGTGTAGATGCAGAAGGGGAGAGAATTCCTCTTACAATTTGTGACTATGACAGAGAGAAGGGTACAGTAGAAATAGTTGTACAGGCTATCGGCGCTGAGACTTTCGCTCTTAAGAATCTTAAAAAAGGCGACTGCCTTGCAGATGTGGTTGGACCTTTGGGCAAACCATCAGATCTTTGCGAGGAGCCTGTAGAGGAACTCAAGAAAAAGAAAATCGTATTTATCGCAGGCGGTGTCGGAACAGCTCCTGTATATCCACAGGCCAAGTACCTTAAAGAGCATGGTGTAGACTGCGATGTTATTATTGGTGCAAAGACCAAGGATCTGGTTATCCTTGAAGATAGATTTAAGAAGGTATGTAACCTTCATATTACAACAGATGATGGATCTTATGGCAGAAGCGGAATGGTTACCAAGGCTCTTCAGGACCTTTGGGATGAGGGCAACAAATATGACCACTGCGTTGCTATTGGACCTATGATCATGATGAAATTTGTTTGTAAACTCACACAGGAACTGGGAATTCCTACAGTTGTCAGCATGAACCCTATCATGGTTGATGGAACAGGTATGTGCGGAGCTTGTCGTCTTACTGTTGATGGACAGGTAAAGTTTGCATGTGTTGACGGACCTGAGTTTGATGGCCACAAGGTTGACTTTGATCAGGCTATGAACAGAATGAAACTTTACAAGACAGAGGAAGGAAGACTTCTCTTAAGGGAACAGGAAGGCAAGACTCACCACGGCGGATGTGGCAACTGCAATTGATAAATGGATTCAAAGTCTTATGCTTCTGTGCTTGCACAAAGAAGTATAAGACCTTGAAGACATAACATGCATAAGGAAAAAAGATATACGAATGAAATGAGTATATCGATTTCCGAATGCATGTAGCATGGCGAGAACGAAGTGATGCCATGCGATATCAATAAAAAAGTCGTGGAAATCATTTTTTAAAAGGAGATTAGCAAATGGATGGATTTGTAAGAGTTCCTGTACGTGAGCAGGATCCCAAGGTTCGTGCCACCAATTTTGGTGAAGTTTGCCTTGGATATAATAAAGAAGAAGCTATGAAAGAGGCTGCAAGATGCCTTAACTGTAAGAACCCCAAATGTGTTCAGGGATGTCCTGTATCAATTAACATTCCTGCATTTATTCAGCAGGTTAAAGAGGGAGATGTTGAGGGTGCTTACCAGACTATAAGCCTTTCAAGTGCACTTCCTGCAGTATGCGGACGTGTATGCCCTCAGGAGAGCCAGTGCGAGGGGCAGTGCGTAAGAGGCATCAAGGGAGACGCTGTTTCTATCGGTAAGCTTGAGAGATTTGTTGCTGATACAGCTCGTGAAATGGGCATTAAGCCTGCAGGAGCCAAGGAGAAAAAGGGCAAGAAGGTTGCTATCATCGGTTCAGGCCCTTCAGGACTTACATGCGCTGGAGATCTTGCAAAGATGGGCTATGATGTAACTATCTTTGAAGCTCTTCATGAGGCCGGTGGTGTTCTGGTTTATGGTATTCCTGAGTTCCGTCTTCCTAAGGAAGATGTTGTTAAGAAGGAAATCGAAAACGTTAAATCTCTCGGAGTTAAGATTGAAACAGATGTTGTTATCGGCAAGTCTGTTACAATTGATGAACTTATGGAAAAAGAGGGCTTTGAGGCCGTATTTATTGGATCAGGCGCCGGACTTCCAAGATTCATGAATATTCCCGGTGAGCAAGCAATGGGTGTATTCTCAGCAAATGAGTTCCTCACAAGAAGCAATCTTATGAAGGCATTTGATGAGAACTCAAGAACACCTATCATGAGACCTAAGAAGTGCGTAGTAGTTGGTGGCGGTAACGTTGCTATGGACGCTGCAAGAACAGCACTTCGTCTTGGCGCTGAGGTTCACGTTGTTTACAGACGTGGCGAAGAGGAGCTTCCTGCACGTAAGGAAGAGGTTCATCACGCTAAGGAAGAGGGTATCATTTTTGACCTTCTTACAAACCCTGTTGAGATCCATGCTGACGAGAACGGCTGGGTAACAGGCATTACATGTATCAGAATGGAACTTGGAGAGCCTGATGAGTCAGGAAGAAGAAGCCCTGTTGAGGTTCCGGGTTCTGAGTTTGAAATTGAATGTGATGCAGTAATCATGTCACTTGGTACTTCACCTAATCCTCTTATTTCTTCTACAACAGAGGGACTTGAAGTTAATCGCAGAAAATGTATCGTTGCAGAGGAAGCAAACGGACAGACCTCCAAGAAAGGTGTATTTGCCGGTGGAGATGCTGTTACAGGTGCTGCTACAGTTATTCTTGCTATGGGAGCAGGAAAGGCTGCTGCAAAGGGAATTGACGAGTATCTGTCAAATAAATAATAAAAATACGAAGAAGGTCCGATACGAACAAGTCGGACCTTCTTTTTTTATCTATTTGTTTGGCGCTTCATGCTAACAAATCACCCAAAACGCCGCTACTATGGTATAATTATAAAGATTGCATAAACTATAGACAGGTTTGGTGATATAGATGGAAAGAGATGAAAAGATTAGAGTTGCTATTACAGCGGGAATTGTCGGTGTAATACTGCTGATTTTGGTATTATATCTTGCTCTGTCGGGCAAGAATAAGGATAATTCTACTGATTCTGAAAGCAGAGATACAGAGATTGCAGCTACGATGGATGGCACAGATTCGATAAGTCAGAACAGTAGTGAAAGCAAGCCGGACGAAAGCGGAGAAGATAAAGAAGCATCAGATAAAGATATAGACGCTTCAAAAGATAAGTCTGATTCTGCATTGGGTTCTTCAAGCAGTACTACCGTAAAGAATACAAAAAAGAAAAAGACAATCTCCGGTAACAGCCTCTACAGAACAGAATCCGCCGAAATTAGAAATGTATATAAAGGACTTGCCATAGATATAGAAGCTCAGATGAATGAAATGGCGTCGTACTGGAGTGAGGGTAACACAGACGCTGTAAGAGATTTGGGTAATCTTGACAGATTTGAGGCTATGTCTTATAAGCTGGAAGGCACATCTGACTTTTTCTATTATGGCGATCTTAATGAAAACGGGCTTCCTAATGGCAAAGGGCTTGCATGCTATGCAAATGACCAGTATTACTATGGCGATTTTGTAAATGGCGTTCGAAGCGGAGAGGGCTGCTGGATATCTTTTTACCCGGAATATGATCAGAATGTTGTAAAAGAGCATATGTATACCGGAAAGTGGCTAAATGACCTTCCAAACGGAGAGGGCCAAGAGCACTATGATTATGACATAGCTTTTATGAATGATGAAGATATTTATGTCCAGAATGCTATAGGTGAATTTAAGGACGGGCTTTATAACGGCCGCATGTACATGATTACCGTAAACAGCAATTATGAAACCAAGGAATGGTATGGAAACTGCGAAAATGGTACATGGAAACAGGTGGTTAATACGACTAAGGACCAGGAAGGCAGAAGTGCCGTAATGGATGAGAAAGACAATCCGGATAATCATATATGGCTTGTGCAGGAGAGAATGAAGGATAACGGCATTCATGGCATTATTACCGGCGGGAATATGGTGAAAAAATGAGCACAATAAGTATCATCTGTGTTGGCAAGATTAAGGAGAAGTACTGGAATGATGCTATCAGTGAATATTCAAAGCGCTTATCCAGATACTGCAAGCTTAATATTATCGAGGTTGCTGACGAGAAAACTCCGGACAATGCACCTTCTGCCATAGAGGAGCAAATTAAGAAAAAAGAGGGAGACCGTATATTACAAAATATTGATCAGGGGACTTTCGTCTGTGCACTGGCAATAAACGGCAAGAAATATTCATCAGAGTCTTTTTCGGAATATATAAGTAGTCTTGGAGTACAGGGCATAAGTCATATTGGGTTTGTGATCGGCGGATCATTGGGGCTTAGCAGCGAGGTCCTTGCGCGTGCGGATGCAAAGATCAGTTTTTCGGACATGACCTTTCCTCATCAGATGATGAGAGTGATACTTCTTGAACAGATTTACAGAGCTTATCGCATTATGAGAGGTGAGCCTTATCATAAATAGCGATTGATTTAAGATTGGAATTAAATAATCGGGCGGAGCAGGTATGAGTGAAATAACAGAACTGTCACTGGCGCTTACAGCTGAGGATGAGAGGAATATCTTTGGCGGAAACGACAGTTATATTAAGAAAATTGAAAAGAGCCTTCACGTGGAGATCATTGACAGAAATGGTGAACTTCACATTATTGGGGATAAGGAAGGCGCAAGAAAAGCATCAGGAATAATTCGAGAGCTGGTGCAGCTTTCAAGACGTGGGAGCAGCATAGAGGAACAGAGCGTGGACTATGCTATCTCTCTAAAAGAGGATGAGAAGGAAAAAGCTCCCATAAACGACAATATCCTTGTTGATATTGATAAAGATGTTATATGCCACACAATTTCAGGTAAGCCCATAAAGCCAAAGACGCTGGGACAGAAGAGATACATAGATGCTATCAGAAATAATATGATCGTTTTTGGTCTGGGACCGGCGGGAACCGGTAAAACATATCTTGGAATGGCAATGGCTATCACGGCTTTTCAGAGAGAAGAGGTATCCAGAATAATTCTTACAAGACCGGCAATAGAAGCAGGCGAGAAACTCGGTTTTTTGCCGGGAGATCTGCAGAGTAAGGTTGATCCTTATTTAAGGCCGTTGTATGATGCGCTCTACCAGATAATGGGAACAGAGAACTTCATCAAGAATATGGAGAAGGGACTGATTGAAGTAGCTCCTTTGGCATATATGAGAGGAAGAACTCTGGACAATGCATTTATCATTCTGGATGAAGCACAGAACACCACGCCAGCGCAGATGAAGATGTTTCTTACCCGTATCGGATTTGGCTCAAAGGTAATTGTTACCGGCGATGCATCACAAAAGGATCTTGCACCGGATGTTAAGTCCGGACTGGATGTTGCACAAAGTGTTCTTAAGGGAATCGATGATATTGCTTTTTGTACCTTAACAAGCAGTGATGTTGTGAGACATCCTCTGGTGCAGAAGATTGTTAAGGCATATGAAGACTATGAAAAGAAAGATGTAAATAGACAAAAGAAAAAAGCTATTCAGAAATTGGAGAGACATTCAAGGGATGGAAAATGAAAATAAAAAAGTGGCAATTTGCCATGGGGGACTTTTTATTTTTACCGGCTTAATGGTTTTTGTTTTTTCGTTTTTTGGTGGTAAAAGCTATGAAGCTATTTTGAGAAATGTTATTGTTTCTTTAATAATATCCGGAACAGTCATATTTATGCTTAAAGATGCTCAGGTAAGAGGCAATGAGGGGTTTTCTTATGATAACGGCGAGCATAAGATGCGATTTATTCTTTTTTACCTTGGAATGATCGCCCTTTCCTGCGCATTTTCACTGGTGCCGAATCAGCTATGGCCTTACATGGCGCTGTTTGTGATACTGTCTCTTTTTTCGAACGCAGAGATTGGAATTGTTTCAGGGCTGGGATTTGTTATTATTTCGGTTCTTTTAGAGGAAAACAGTGATTATGGCTGCTTTTTCATGTATGTAATAGCCGGAGTTCTGGCAATAGTTCTTTTCAGGGAACTTAAGGAAGACACCACTATCGGAATGAAAGTATCTATTTCACTTATGATGCAGGCTGTTTTGCTTCTTGCCTTTGATGTACTGTTCCAGAACAGAACGCTTTCTATTAAGCTGATTATTATTCCAATCATAAACCTGATGCTTAACCTTATAATTCTTATGGCTTTCCTGAATATGTTTGGGCTTTATGTTATCAGGAAGTCAAATGACAATTATATGGAAATCAACGACACTGAGTTCCCTCTTTTGGCAAGACTGCGTGATACCAATAAAGATGAGTATTTCAGGGCAATACATACAGGATATCTTGCGGAGAGAATCGCTCTTGGACTTGGCTTTAACGACAGGGCCGTAAAAAACTGCTCATATTACCACAGAATTGGCTCGCTTGAAGGAAAAAACAACTGGGTAGATGTGGAATCAATTTACCTTAACAATAACTTTCCAAAGGAGGCAGTAGCTCTTTTAAAAGAGTATATTGAGAATCCAAAGGGGGCAGAGAAATCAAAGGAATGCCTTTGTGTTGCGATTTCCGAGACGGTTGTTGCCACTATCATGTATATGGTAAAAAAGGATAAGGATGTAAAGATCGATTATGATCAGATGATAGATAAGATTTTTGACAAAAAAGAAGCTGATGGTGAGCTTAAGAACTACAATATAACTTACAGAGAATATGATCAGATGAGAAAAATTCTAAAGAAAGAGAAATTATACTATGACTTTTTACGTTGACAATGAAGTTGAAGCCAAATTCGATTTTGATTTTGAAGAAATAGCCAGAGAAGTTGCAGAGGCAGTTTTGAAGGAAGAAGAATGTGAATATGATGTTGAGATTTCCTTGACCATTACAGATGATGAAGGTATAAGGGCTATCAACAGGGATTATCGTGATATGGATAAACCAACTGATGTACTGTCTTTTCCCACTATTAACTATGAGCAGCCGGGCGATTTTTCTGTTATTGAATCCGGACAAAAAAGCGGATGCCTCAATCCTGACACCGGGAATATCGCTTTTGGGGATATAGTGATAAATGAGGCAAGAGTCAGGTCACAGGCAAGAGACTATGGACATTCGGAAAAAAGAGAGTTTGCTTTTTTGATTGCCCATAGCATGCTTCATCTTTGCGGATACGACCATATGGAGGAAGTTGAAGCTGCAATTATGGAGAGTAAGCAGGAAAAAGTGCTTAAGTCTTTGGGGATTACAAGGGAGTAATATATTTTTGGGGAGAGTCTGAATGAAGACCTATACTGAGGAAAAAAGGATACGACCTGATATACTTACAGCAGCATTGTATTGGTCTATCGTTATCATGATGCTGTATAACATCATTTCAGTCAGAATATTCGGGGATAAAGGTGCATATTTTAGTTCCGGGCCGCTTACGCTTTACTTCTTTCTGTATGTATCATTTGTTCTGTCAGTTCAGAAGGCTGTGTACATAATGGTCAGGATCAGAGCCAGAAGAAGCCAGTTTATAAATGCTGAGATAAATATGCAAAGGTCCTTCAGAATATTTATTTTTGCAGGAATTATGATTGCTGCGCTTATTATAGGTTTTAGCATGGTTATAGCCAGGAACCTTTTTGGCGCCGGCAAGATTTATTTGCATTTTATATTGATCGGAGTAAGTTTGATTTTCCTGTGTTCACAAGGTGTATTAAGAGGTTATCTGCAGGGACTTGGCTATACAAAGCCTATCATTGTAAGTGACCTTTTGATCTCTGTCATAAGTTTTGGAACAGGGGCGATAATATCGGGATTTTTGTATAATTACGGGAAAAAGGTCAATGCTCTTTTTCACGGAGACGAATACAGCGCTATTTATGGAGCCTCCGGGATGGTTATCGGCGTTTTGATCGGGTCAATTGCAGGTTTTATTCAGATAAGTATCAGTATGATGTTGAGGAAAGCAGAGATTGCTGACATCGTTAAAAACGGTGCACCAAGATATCTTGATAATAAGAATGATGTGCTGACGGGACTTCGCTCAATCATATATCTGTATGCATCGCCGCTGCTTGTACTGATTGCTGACATTGTCTTTTTTAATTTATTACACATAAAAAATGGTGATATTGAGGAACTTATACCTTTAATCGGCGCCTTTTCAGGCAGGATTATTTCTTTTGTTATCCTGGCTTCGTTTTTGTGCTGTATTCCGTTCATTAAATCCTGGAACAGAGTAATGGCGCGAATAGAGAGAGATGAGCTGGAGGGAGCAAGAGACAGACTTAAAAGATTACTTCACTTTGAGGCTATGCTTATCATTCCTGTCTGCATTTTTCTTTTTGCAGCATCCAAAGAGATGCAGATAGTTTTGTTTGGAAAATATTCTGCACTTATTGGTGATGCTTGTCCATGGGCTGCATTTATGGTGCTCTTTTTGTCTGCATCTGTATTTATTTCGTGGCTTCTAAATCACATGGGTAAGTCAATCCTTATTGTAGTCAATCTTTCGATTGCATGGGCAAGTCATGTTGCGCTGGTAATACTGTTTGTGATTGTCCTGAAAAAGGATCTGCTTGGTATAATATGGGCTTTACTGATTTCGTTTTGTGTTTATGATGTTTTGAGCTTTGTTATGCTGTTCAAGATGCTAAAATACAGGCACAATCTTGTTAGAAATTTAGGATTTCCGGCTCTTTCTGCAGCTCTTTCAGGGCTTATGCTTCTGCTAATTGAAAAACTGTTGGTTGACAGGATAGGAGAAGTTCTTACGGTTCTGATTGGTGCGGTTATTTATTTTGTTTTATATATGGTAATACTTATATTACTAAAAGGTGTAAGTGCGGAGGAACTTGAAAAGATTCCTTTTGGCAGGCTTTTTATGGGATTATCTAGTGTTCTGCAGCATGACAGATTTTATGAGGAATGACAGATTCCCGAAGTAGAAGTATTTATATATTGATGTGATGAGAAATATATATTGAATGCTATGAGGATTAGTTTTGAATAAAAAGGTAATTGTGCTTGGCGGAGGCGCTTCCGGAATGTGCGCTGCAGTTTACGCAGCAAGAAATGGCGCTGAAGTTACAATAATAGAAAAGAATACACAGCTTGGCAAAAAGCTTTCTATGACCGGAAACGGCAGATGTAATCTTTCAAATCTGGATATGAATGAAAAGATGTACAATGCAGCTGCTGAAAAGAGAATGAAGCAGTGGCTCTCTGTTTACGGTGTTCTCGATGTAATTAATTTTGTTAAGTCTCTGGGAATTGTAATTAAAAGCGAAGATGGCTATTTGTATCCCATATCCGGACAGGCTTCAACTGTTGTCGATGCCTTTAAGAATGAGCTTAAAAGGCTTGAAGTAAAGGTCGTGTACGGCGAACAGGCCAAGGCGGTAAATGTAATTGAAGCTGCTGAAAAATATGAGGTCATCACTAATATAAACAGTTATGAAGCAGACAGAGTGATCATTGCAACCGGCGGATTGTCAGGCGCTAAAAGTACAATGTCCACCGGCGATGGCTATTATATCTGCAAAAAACTTGGGCTTAGCGTCAAGGACACCTATCCGGCTCTTGTGGGCTTTAAGACCGCAGAGGACGAAATCATGCCTGAAAACGGAGTCAGATGTACTGCAGAGATCTCTTTTTTGCTGGGATCAGAAGTTATAGCCAGAGAATACGGTGAACTTCAACTTACAAAGGACGGTATTTCCGGTATACCTGTAATGCAAGCCAGTGGTAAGGTAGTAAGGTTTTTGGCAGAAGGCAAGCCAATTTTTGCTTCTATCAATTTTTTCCCGGATTATGATGAGGATGATTACCTTTCTCTTGAGAAGGAAATGCTAAGACTTCGAGATGACAGGAGTTTGGCAGAGTTTCTAAATGGTTATCACAATTCTCAGATTAACGAGATGATTATAAAAAGAACAAAGATGGGACGCAGCATGAAGATGAAGAACATATCAGAAAGCATGGTGCGGAGCATTTTTGATAACTACAGGAATTATAAGATAAGGCTATCAGACAGCTACGGCTATCAGCTCTCTCAGGTAACATCCGGAGGTGTCAGCCTGGGGGATATTCGTGACGATATGACCATTGTTTCCGATAATGGTATCTTTGTTGTCGGTGAGCTTTTAGACGTTGACGGAAGATGCGGAGGATATAATCTTCAGTGGGCCTTCACCAGTGGCGCTATCGCAGGAACTGTTGCTTCGCTGTGAGAAATTTGATAGTAGATTTTGACAAAGAAGGTTTAGATGATAAGAATCAATCAGATTAAGATCAGACATGATCTTGAAAAAAGAATAAGTAATGATCAACTTCGCGACGTGCTGATAAAGCATGCTGCGAAGATTTTGCATGTGGATAAAAGTCAGATAAAGGATATTGAAATAATCAGACACTCGATTGATGCAAGGAAGAAGCCGGAGATTTTTGATATATATCTGGTGGATGTTGCAGTTAAAGGTGCTGATGAAACGAAAGTAGTCAGCAAATGCAAAAATAAAGACGTGAGTCTCAAAGAGAAAGATGACTACGATTTTGACAAGCAGGTGCTGAGTATTTTAAATAGAAAAGATGAGCGCAGGGAAATTGTATCATCATTTTCAAATAAAGAGAAAGCCTGTGACAATGCTTTTAATGACGATAGAATTGTTATCATCGGTGCAGGACCGGCCGGGCTTTTCTGCGGATACATGCTTGCGCTCAAGGGACTTAAGCCCCTTATTATTGAGAGAGGTGCTGATGTTGATAAGAGAACGGAAGCAGTCGAACACTTCTGGAAGACCGGAGAACTTAATACATCTACAAATGTACAGTTTGGCGAGGGCGGTGCCGGGACTTTTTCTGACGGTAAACTCAATACTATGGTTAAAGACAAGGATGGAAGAGGGAGAGAAGCGCTTAAGATTTTTGTGAAACATGGCGCACAGGAAGAGATCTTGTATGATGCAAAGCCGCATATCGGCACTGACGTACTCAGAAATGTTGTAAAAAATATCAGAGAAGACATAAAAAAGCTTGGCGGAGAGGTGCTATTTGAGACCAAAGTTACTGATATTATTATAGATGATTGCGGAAAAATACAGGGACTTATTGCTGAAACTGATAAGGCAGGTGTATTAGAAAAAAAAGAAATCCAATGTAGCAGAGTAGTCCTTGCTATCGGTCACAGTGCCAGGGATACTTTCTATATGTTAAAAGACAGAAAGGTGAGCATGGAGAAAAAGCCTTTCGCTGTAGGTTTCAGAGTTGAACATCCCCAGAGCATAATAAATAAGTCTCAGTATGGAATTGAGGATCCCAAGACTCTGCCTCCGGCACCTTACAAATTGACAACCACAACAGACAATGGCCGTGGCGTTTACTCTTTTTGTATGTGTCCGGGAGGATATGTGGTTAATGCCTCTTCAGAAGAGGGGAGACTAGCTGTAAACGGTATGAGCTATTCAAAAAGAGATGGTACAAATGCCAACTCAGCTATTATCGTTACTGTTGATCCCAAAGATTTTGGCGGTGATGACATTCTCTCCGGGGTAGAGTTCCAAAGACGTCTTGAGGAAAAAGCTTATGAAATCGGACAGGGGAAAATCCCTGTTGAGTTATATGGGGATTTTAAAGGTGCATTTAATGATATAAGTAATTTGGTAAGAAATTCTGGAAAAAGTTCTGAAAGCGAGCATATAGAAGATAAAGAATCTTCTTGGAAGATAGATCCATGCATGCGCGGAGACTATACCTTTGCGAATGTACATGAGATCCTTCCGGATGAACTCAATAACTGCTTCATACAGGGAATGGAGAAGTTCGGAAAGATTATTAAAGGATATAATTCTGATAATACTCTTGTTTCAGGCGTTGAATCCAGAACATCATCTCCGGTTAGAATTACAAGAGATGAGAACTGCCAGTCAGTAAATATCAAAGGTCTTTATCCCTGTGGTGAAGGAGCCGGATATGCAGGCGGTATAATGTCTGCAGCTATGGACGGAATGAAAGTGGCTGAGTATGTTGTTTCTGATATTGTAAAAGCAACTTGATCTTCCGTATGATGAGGCAAAAGAATTACTTTGAATATTTTGCGGTATAGAATTGAAAATAATCTATACCGCTTCGTCTTTATTAGCAGAAAAATGGGTGTAGAAATGACAAAGAGTGAAATCAGAAAAGAAATTATAAAAAAAAGAGACAGCTTGTCCGAGGAAGAACAAAGAACAAAAAGCA
Organism: Butyrivibrio sp.; assembly: GCA_015056585.1. GTDB lineage: Bacteria > Bacillota > Clostridia > Lachnospirales > Lachnospiraceae > Butyrivibrio. The sequence goes on from SVFZ01000062.1 coordinate 21,788, forward strand.
GACTCATATTTGAAAGTCTTGTACAAATCGATGAGTATAAAGAAGCCGCAGGGGTCCTAGTCTACGCCAGCCTAGGATCAGAAGTCAGAACAGACGATATCATACTTGACTGTCTGGCAGTTGGGAAAAAAGTATACTGTCCTAAGGTAACTGATCGCAAGAATGGCCAAATGCTTTTTGTAAGGATTAATTCTATTGATGAACTGAAAGAAGGGTTTGCAGGAATAAGAGAGCCTGAAATTATTGAAAACTCTGAAATATTCAGAGGCATTGCGGCCTTTAATGATCATCATGTGCTAGTTCTGGTTCCCGGTGTAGCGTTTGATTATTCTCGTAACAGGATAGGATATAACGGCGGCTTCTATGATAGATTTCTTGAAAAAAACAAAGAAGTGAAAACAATTGCCCTTGCGTATGACCTTCAGGTAGTTGATTTTGAAATTCCCAGCGAAGAGCATGATATAAAACCGGATAAAATGATTACTGAAAATGCGCTTATTTCTTGAGCTAAAAATAGATTTGCAATAGCAAAAATAATAAAGCTGCATATTTATGCGCGATATGCATCCTTTTATATTTGTTATTCATCATTTTTGCAGATGCTATGCCAGATGCAAATATGTAAACTATCTATTATTTGTAAAGAAGATTGTGATACATAATTGTAACAGCCTGCGATAGTGCAGGCTGTTGTGATAATGAGGATTTTGGTTACTGCTTTTCTTTTGCATTAAGCTGGGCTAACAACTCAGCAATTTGAGCATCCTTTTCGGCTATTGTAGAATCTTTCTCAGCTATGGTTTTATCTTTTTCTGAAATGATAGTAGTGAATTTAACAGTTGTTTCAGATATGCCTTCTTCCTTTGCTTGTTTAAGATCATCAGCCATGATTCTTCTTAATGCTTCATTCATCATGTTTTCGTTTTCTCCTTTCATCTCTTCGAAGAGCTTTTCGTTAGCCATTGAGCTAACCTGCAGTACTGCATTAGCGTTGCCTTTATCGCCAGGAAAGGTATATTTTGATGCTTCTGTGATAAAGGCTTTGATATCATCGATATCTGCGTCTTTTGACATAATTCTAAGAACTTTAAAAATATCTTCTTGCAGTTCCTTGGTTATGATAATGTACAATGGTATTGATATTATGCCTTGCACTGAGTAAATACCACTGCTTGGATTTGTAAAATTGAATCCATCTTTTTCCAGCTGACTTAATAAGGCTGTGGGTTTCGAATGCCTGAATACTATGATAGTTAATTCGGTGGATGGAATCTTATTATTTTTATGGCTTAGTCCTTTATAAAGAGAAGCGTAGCCGATCACTTTCCATAAGGTATCGATATTAAGCTCATCATATGGATTTTTATATTCAATGATGTTATGAGTTTTAAAAAGCCGTCCAATGGCATTATCGATGATGATTCCGGGATTTAGTTTAAGTAGCAGGAAATCAATCCGTAGCGGCTGCTTTGAAAGAGAGTGTTCTCTTTCAATTGATAACTGGTCTTTGTAATCTCTGAAAACCAGTTCTAAACCTCCAGCAAAACCGGAATGCCAGTCAATTTGATCCTTTTGTTTATTATTGTGTTTGTTGTTCACTTGAATTATAGCACCTCCAAAATGGGCAGACAATCAGAGCCTGCACTTAAGTTGTTACATAATTTCTTAAAGAAGTGGGATCATTATCAGTAAATACGTAATAATAGAAATGTCAGAAAGAAATGTAACCTGTTGCCATAGGATACTGGCGACATAGACAATGCTATCACATAAATCTTAAGAAATATGATCGAAAAATCTTAAGGAATTATGAATTCATAGAAAGTTCACATTATATTGAAAATAAAGGCTTTCAAAGGTATAATTTAGAAAGTCTTTATTATTTTGCTGTTTTTGTTTCGCCTTGGAGGATAGGTATGGAATTACTTGAGATTTGTAAGAGAGCTAAAACTGCCAAATATGAAGTTCAGAAACTGAAAGCTGATGCCAAGAACAGAGCGCTTATTGCTGTGGCTGACAGACTTGTTTCTGAGGCTAAATATATTATTGAGGCTAATGAAAAGGATTACGACAATGGCGTAAAAAATGGCATGCATCAGGGAATGCTGGACAGGCTGAAACTCGATGAAAAGAGGATTGCAGCCATGGCAGAGGGACTAAAAGAGGTTGCTGCGCTGGAGGATCCAATCGGAACTGAGATAGAACATTTTGAGAGGCCAAATGGTCTTTTCATAAAGAAAGTCAGAGTGCCGCTTGGCGTTGTCGGAATTATATATGAATCAAGGCCTAATGTTACAGCTGATGCTTTTGCACTCACCTTTAAATCCGGAAATGCGGCTGTGTTAAAGGGCGGCAGTGATGCCATTAACAGTAACATTGCCATCACAAAGGTTATAAGGGACGCTTTGACAGTAGAGGGAATCACTCCTGATGCTGTTCAGCTTATAGAAGATACCGACAGAAGTGTAACCACGCAGTTTATGAAGATGAATGACTACGTGGATGTTCTTATTCCGCGTGGAAGTGCAAGACTAATTAAAGCGGTTGTAGAGAATTCTACGATTCCCGTAATTGAGACAGGTACCGGCAATTGCCATATTTACGTGGACAAGGATGCGGATCTTAAGAAGGCAATACCTATAATCATAAATGCCAAGACCCAGAGGATCGGGGTATGTAATGCTGCTGAGTCACTGGTTGTTCATAAGGATATCATGAAGAAGTTCCTGCCTTTGTTTGGCGAAGCCATGAGGGAATGTGATGTTGAAGTCAGGGCTGATGAATATTCAATTGATCTGATCGATGGAGCGACTAAGGCCACAGACGAGGACTTTGGAAAAGAGTATCTTGATTACATTATCTCTGTGAAAACCGTTTCCAGTGTTGAAGAAGCTATAGATCACATAAATAAGTATAATACAGGCCATTCCGAGAGTATTATTACAGAGAATAAGGAAGCGGCGCAGAAGTTTCTTGATATGGTGGATGCAGCCTGCGTTTATGTTAATGCATCAACCAGATTTACAGATGGTTTTGAATTTGGTTTTGGCGCGGAGATTGGTATCAGCACACAAAAACTCCATGCAAGGGGACCGATGGGGCTTAGGGAGCTGACATCTTATAAGTATGAAATTTTGGGAGAAGGACAGATTAGGGGATGATTAAAAGTAGCGAAGAAATGCTTGAAGCCAGAGAGAACATTATCAGGGTTTCAAGAGAGCTTCACGAAGTGGGGTTATTGGTCAGGACCTGGGGAAATATAAGTCAGAGAGTTGATGAGAATTCTTTCATCATTACTCCCAGTGGAATTAAATATGAAGACCTTACACCGGATATGATTGTTAAGGTCAATATAAATGATCTCTCATACGAAGGCAACATTCTGCCTTCAAGTGAGAAGGCTGTTCATGCAGCTTGTTACAAAAACAGGCCTGATGTGGAATTTATTGTTCACACACATCAGGTTTATGCCTCATGCGCAGGAACGCTGGGAATAAGGAAGATAGTTTCCTATTTTGATGATGAGGACATTTTTATACCGGTTGCGCCCTACGCACTTCCGGGAACCGATAAGCTTGCGGAAAATGTTGCAATGACCATCAAGAAGTTCCCTGATCTCAACGGCATTATCATGGCCAATCACGGTACGCTGTGCTTTGGCAGAAATTCCAGAGAAGCTGTTTTCGAAGCTGAAAAGATGGAAGTTGCCTGCAACAATTTCCTTCAGGACGTATGCAAAACTGACATGCATCACGGAGTAGAAGTAGGCTTTAATTCGCATCTTGAGAACGGCGAAATAGTCTACGATATACCTGATACTCCTGAAAGGGTAAAGCGCATTCATGAGGCAATCTACCACAGACGTCCTGATGTGAAATACATCATTCACAACAAATCAGAAGCTGTTATGACAGTGTCCAGAAGAGCCAATCATATGAGGCCTCTTTTGGATGATTTTGCTCAGCTCATCGGATACAGCGTCAAAGTGCCCAGTAATGAGTATGGAAAAGATGGTACCAGTTACCACAATATCAAGAAAAATGTAAATGCAATTTTTTCCCTTAACGACGGAGCTTACTGCGTAGGTAAAGACGAGGATGATGCAATGGCGGTGGCCATTGTCCTTGATAAGGGCTGCATTGCTCACACAGCTGTAATGAGGCACGGAGAGGGCCACTACTTATCTCTTTTTGAGTGCTATAAAATGAACCGCCATTACAGAAAATCTTATTCAAAGCTTGCGGATGTGAAGAAGTAAGATATTTATTTTTTAATATAGGTAAAAGAGTAGAATCCGGTATTGATGAAAATTGACTTCATTATCAAAGACTCAATACAAGATTTGACTCGTAGTAAAGCCAAAATAGTAATTTTGTTATGATTAGAAGAACACAATATATTTTAATAGGAATCATACTTGGTCTCATCATCCTTACCCTCGGAGGGATCCTGGTTAAACAGGTCCTGGCTGATGGATCTGAAAAAGAGCCTGAGGTTTCCGATAACAGCTCCATTTTTGAGTCGGTTTCAAATCTTGAAGCCCTTAATCTTGGGCTCATTGATGGAGAGACTCTAAGGGAAGAGAATGGTATCAGCTCAGAGGGAACAAGTGAAACTGATATGGTAAAAAAAGATGTGACTGTATCAATCTCATTACGTTCCATTCAGGATGACCTTAAGATCAAATTGTCGGATTCTACAACCGGTAATCTTATCTACAACGTGGATTTTACGGTCACAGTAAAAAGCAAGGATGCGACAACAAACTATAACGATACTGACAAGGATGGAATAATCTATATTCCTTATGTGAAGGCAGGAGACTATACGGTCTTCATGTCTGATACATCTGTAGACGGAGTAAATTATCACTGCGACAAATCTCAGACTATAACTGTAACTGATTCAATTCAATATGCTAAGGTTGATATCAAAGACGAGATCAAGACAGAAGCTCAGATAAATGTTGCAGAAGAAGATACAAAGGTTCAGGATCAGGATGAGACAACAGATGTAAGTGCTGCGTCTGCTACGCCGACTGCTGAGGAAACCACACCGACAGAAGAGCAGATTTATGATGAAGGCATCTCAGAGGATGCGGAAGATCTTCTTGCTCAGATAGAGGCAGAAACAAATGCACAGGAGCAGGAAAAAGCTGCTGCCGGTGCAAGCTCAGGAACAGTAACAGCGCCGGTTCAGGAACAAACCCCTGCAGAAACACCTCAGGTTCCTGATATCATGTCAGATCCGGTTTATGTTGCAGCCCATGAAGGTTCAAAGGGTGTCGACGTATCCAAACACAACGGAAACATTGACTGGGGAGCAGTTAAGGCTTCCGGAATTGATTTTGCAATCATAAGATGCGGATATAGAGGATCCAGCTCCGGCGCACTTATCGTTGATCCTCTTTTTTATCAGAATATCATAGCTGCTCAGGGCGCGGGACTGAATGTAGGAGTATATTTCTTTTCCCAGGCCGTCAATGAAGCGGAAGCAGTCGAGGAAGCCTCAATGGTCCTTGAACTCATTAACGGTTACTCGTTGCAGATGCCTGTCTATATTGATGTAGAGAAAAGTAATGGACGTGGTGATGCCATCAGTGTAGAAGAGCGCAATGCCACCATCGCAGCTTTCCTTGCCACCATCAGTAATGCAGGTTATAGTGCCGGTCTTTATTCCAACAAGCTTTGGCTCGAGAATCACATTAGCGCCGGAGCTTTCACAAATTACAAGATCTGGCTTGCGCAGTATGTCGACATTCCAACTTATACTGCAACGCGCTACGATATTTGGCAGTACACCTCAAAGGGCAGTATTCCGGGCATTGCTGGCAATGTAGACATGAATGTACTGAAGTGAGAGAAGACAGTATCTATGATTGTATATAGAACATCAATAGTCCGCGGATTTTACTTCCATCCAGGCATCGTTATAAAGCCTGTCGCCGCTTTCGCCAAGGTACTTGTAAGCCTCCGTTGGGAATGAATTAAGATCCGGGAAAGCAACTTCCGAATTTTTGATATCTTCATCCTCGATGTTTTCTTTTGCAACCTCATTTGGAGTGGAGTAAGTGATATACTCAAAGTTTCTTAGAGCGATATCGCCTCTGCACATAAAATCAATCCACTTCTCAGCGTTTTCGGAATTCTTTGAACCCTTGGTAATTACCCAGGAATCAATCCAGACATTAGTGCCTTCTTTGGGAACAACATATACAAGATCGGGATTTTCACGGGCGGTGTAGATGGCCTCTCCGGAGTAGATAACTCCAAGGGCTGCTTCATCGCCTATCATTTTATCCCTTACCTGGTCCACAACATAGGCCTGAACAAGGGGCTTCTGGGCGATAAGATCGTCTGTGGCAACTCTTATTTCATCAGGATTTGTGGTATTGAGAGAGTACCCGTTTTTAAGAAGAGCAACCATCATGGCATCTCTCACAGAATCCTGCATCAGGATAGAACCGTTGTACTTTGGATCCCAGAGAATATCCCAGCTGTCGACCTTGTCATCAACCATTGTTTTATTGTAGAGAATACCTACGGTTCCCCAGCAATAGGGCACAGAGTACTTGTTTTCCGGGTCAAAATCTTTTGACTGTTCAAAGTACTGAGAACCGATATTTGAAGCATTGGGTATATTGTCAAAATTCAGTTCTTTTAACATGTCATTTTCAATGAGCTTCTGTATCATATAATCAGAAGGACACACAACATCATAAGCGGAAGTATCCTGTGCCAGCTTTGCAAACATGATCTCATTGGTCTCGAACATGTCGTAGATAACGTCAATTCCGTATTCTTCTTCGAACTCATCGATGACTTCTTCGTCTATATATTCACCCCAGTTGTATACATAGAGCTTACCGTTTGGATATTTGGACAAATCGCTGTTTCCGCAACCGGAGATAATTCCGGCAATCATGGAAAATGCTAGTAATATAGAAACAAAACGTTTTTTCATTTTGTTATTTCTCCTTGGTCTTGGCTTGAGGTGCTCTGTAAACAATAAGCAAAAGAACAAGCACCACAACAAAAATTATAGCTGAAAGAGCGTAGATCTCAGGCTGAATACCTCGCTTTACTTCGTTATATATCAGAGTGGATAATGTTTCAAAACCTGATCCCTTTGTAAAGTAAGTAATGATAAAGTCATCAAGTGACATTGTAAAAGCCATCAGAGCGCCGGATACAATGCCGGGAACAATGTCCGGCAAAATAGTCTTTATAAAGGCGTAAGCAGGGTTTGCACCAAGATCAAGAGCTGCCTCATAAACATAGAAATTAAGGTTTTTGACCCTTGGCATCACACTTAGCATTACAAAAGGAATATTAAAGGTTATATGTGCCAGCAAAATAGTGCTAAAGCCCGAACTAAGATGTAAGAACCTGAACAAAAGCATCAGGGAAATACCTGTAACTATATCTGCATTTATCATGGGAATATTAGTTATGCCCATAATGACAGACCTGAGTTTTGGCGAAAGACCTATCATAGCTATGCAGGTAAAAGTCCCGATTATAGTTGAAAAAATAGTGGCCAAAACGGCAATGGTAAGGGTATTTACAAGTGCACTTGCAACCGCTTCATCCGACAAAAGATTAATATACCAGCCCAAAGTAAATCCGCCCCAGCGTGCTCTTGATTTACTTGAGTTAAAAGAAAGCACGATAAGCGTAAAAATGGGAGCGTACATGAAGATAAGAATGATGATTAGGTAAATCTTTGTAAGGATCTTTTTCATCTTCTCATACCTCCTTCTTTGTCATAGACAGCTTCGACAATCATGTTAATAAGGATAAAGACCATGAGAACTATCGAAAGACCGCTTCCAAGATGCCAGTCATAGAGCTGCGTAAATTCCTGTTCAATAATATTACCGATCAAAAGAATCTTTGAACCGCCCAGCATAGTAGAAATTGCGAAGGTAGTGAGGGCAGGAATGAAAACCATTGTAATTCCGCTTAATACTCCGGGGAGTGAAAGCGGAAGAGTGATCCGAAGGAAAGTCTGAAGAGTATTTGCACCCAGGTCCCTTGCTGCATTTATGACATTTTCATCAATTCTGTTTAGGGCATTATAAATAGGCAGGATCATAAAAGGCAGGAAGTTATAGACCATACCGAGAACGATGGCTGCAGGTGTGTTGATAATACTGATGGTTGGCAGATGGAAAAATTCAAGGACTGTGTTGATAACACCTTTTCCCTCCAGCAGTGTCATCCATGTAAGTGTCCTTAAAAGGAAATTCATCCACATAGGCAGGATAAAAAGTGTGACGATATAAGCATTTTTCTTAAGCTTCATGCTCGCAAGTATCATGCCCAGAGGGTAAGAGAGGACAAAGCAAACAAGGGTGCTTATAAGTGCCAGCTCAATTGAGCGGATAAGCGCCTTTAAATAACCGGGTTTCATAATTGTACCAATGTTATCAAGTGTGAATTTACCGGCAGAATCCGTAAAGCCGTAGTAAATAACCATGCAGAGCGGAACAACTATAAAGATAAATGCCCAGGCCATATATGGAGATGCTATAAGACCGGCTTGCCTTCTTGATTTAAACAGTTTCACTTATTGCCTCCTCGTCCTCAGAAGCAGGAACATTCATAATCTGAATATTAAACGGATAAACCTTTATGCCTACGTGAGTGCCAACTTCGGAAAGCCGTGTGGAATGAACAAGCCATTCGTAGCCGTTTGCTTCAACATTCATTTCATAGTGGACACCCTTGAAGGTAAGTCCCGTTACAACACCACTGATAGTGCCTTCTTCAGGAGAAACAAGTTCCACATCTTCAGGCCTTATCACAACGTCAACGGGCTTGTTTTCTCCAAAACCCTTATCAACGCAGGCAAACTTCGCGCCAAGGATTTCAACAAGTTCGTCTCTTATCATGGTTGCACGGATTATATTGCTGTCGCCGATAAAGTCAGCAACGAAGGCATTTTCAGGTTCGTTGTAGATCTTTTCAGGAGATCCTTCCTGCTGAATATAGCCCTGGTTCATAACAACGATATGATCGGACATGGTAAGGGCTTCTTCCTGATCATGAGTTACATATATGAAGGTGATGCCAAGTTCTTCTTTTAGTCTTTTTAGCTCATACTGCATGTCCTGGCGCATCTTAAGGTCAAGAGCTCCCAAAGGCTCATCCAGCAAAAGAACTTTCGGTTCGTTTACAATTGCCCTTGCTATGGCAATTCTCTGCTGCTGACCGCCGGATAAAGAATCTGGCATACGGTTCTCAAAACCTTCAAGATTAACGAGCTTTAAGGCATAACGTATCTTATCTTTTATGTAGCTGTCAGATTTGTTCTTTATCTTAAGACCAAATGCGATGTTATCAGCTATTGTCATATGGGTAAAAAGAGCATACTTCTGAAATACGGTATTAAGCTGCCTTTTATTGGGCGCAAGGTTTGTAATATCCTGATTGTCAAAAATAACACGGCCTTTATCTGGCTTTTCAAAACCACCGATTATTCTTAAAGTCGTGGTTTTTCCGCAGCCACTGGGGCCAAGCAGGGTAACAAAAGAATTTTCATAAATAGACAGACTAAGATCATCCAGGATCAACTGTCCGTCGTAGGATTTGGAAATGTGCTCAAGTGTTATCAGATCTTTGCTCATTTTGTAAACTCCCGTATTTTATCGTTTTTTGTCCTATGAATACTAGTATAGAACAAAATTAAGTGAATTATGCAGGAATTTGCATAAATTTACAAGTTTTTTTAGTTCTTACAAGTTTAAAGTTTTTCATTAGTGTGTTAAAATGTGATGGATAGAGGTTACTTCAAGGAGGCTTAAGCTAAATGGCTGGAAAAGACAAGTATGTAGCATATGTGTCCAGTTACACATCGGGACTTGGCACAAAATATGGCGTTAGAATTTATGATGTTGATCTTAAAAACGGAAGACTCATTGAGAAACAGAAGGTTGAGATCACTAACTCATCATATCTTAATATTTCTCATGATAATAAAACTCTTTATTCCATAACAGATGCAGGAGTTGAGGCATATCACATTCTTCCGGACGGCGGCCTTGAATTCCTTAATGAGGCATCTATCAATGGTATGCGTGGCTGCTACGTAAATATGGACAAGTACGATCACTATCTGTTTACTGCAGGCTATCATGACGGTAAGGTTACTGTTCTTAAGCTCAATGAGGATGGCTCTATCGGAGAGATAACAGACGAAAGATTCCACAAGGGCCTCGGAACTGCTGCCGGACGTAACCACGTTCCGCATGTTCAGTGCATCAAGGTTTCCAAGGACAACAAATATCTTCTTGCAGCTGATCTGGGAATGGACAGAGTTAATGTTTATTCATGGAACAAAGATACCGGCAAGATCAAGGATATTGATGTTATTCACTGCGATCAGGAATCATCACCAAGACATATGCAGTTTTCCAAGGATGGAAAGTTCTTGTATATATGTCTTGAGCAGAAATGCGCCATTGACGTTTATGAATATAAGGATAATGATGGAGATCCTGAGTTTAACAAGATCCAGTCAGTGTCTAACTCTGACGAATATGATTCAATCGGTGTTGCAAGCTCAGCGCTTACATTCTCAGAGGATTACAATTACCTCGTAAGCTCCACGGCAGGCGAGAACAACGTGGTTGTTTACAAAGTAGATAAAGAGACAGGTCTTCTTACCAAGAAGATCCAGCTTCCGGTAGCGGGAGAGTATCCAAAGGATGCAGCTCTTTTCCCGGATAACATGCACCTTGTATCCTTAAACCATGAGCCAGATTCACTTACATTCTTTACAGTGGATATGGATAAGGGCACTATGGTAATGAATGGTCCGGAACTTCCGGTTTCAAGACCTAACTGCATTATCTTCCATAAGCTTGAGGGTTGATACTGCTAAAAAGAATTTGACGGACATACTAAA
>SVFZ01000063.1 GCA_015056585.1 Butyrivibrio sp.
CCATGATAATAAAAAAATCAGGAGCTTCAAGAGCTTCTGTCTACAGAAATTATCCTTCAAAAGAGGCTATCATTCAGGACATTACAAAAAACATAACTGACGAGCTCAGCGCTTCTCTAACAGGAGTGTTGCAGAAAAGTAACACATATGAGTGGTTTTTAAAGGTGTTTTCAAGGCTGCACTCCGATAAAGACATGTGTATACTTATCCGTAATTCAAATATTTCTTTTACGGATATGTTCTATAATGCCTTGTGTATTGCTTCAGACAGCGAATACGCTTCCCAACATGAATACATTGCCAGAGGTATTGCTGCCGGCCTATGGGAAGTGTCGCTGACATGGATAAAAAACGGTATGAAAGAATCTCCTGAATATATGGCAAGGGTATGCTCAGAAACCTTAAGATTGAAATGAAAATTACTGTTCATGGAGCTTATAATCTGTATCTTCATCTATTATTTCAAGCATTATTGAAGCAAACCTTGGGTCAAACTGAGTTCCAGAGCCTTTTTGCAGTTCTTCTTTTACCACATCCTGCGGAATAACACCTCTGTAGCTTCTGTTGCTGGTCATTGCATCGTAGGCATCTGCAACCGCAATTATTCTTGCTTCTTCAGGAATATCATCGCCCGAGAGTCCATCAGGATAGCCGGTTCCATCAAAACGTTCATGGTGCCATCTGGCTCCTATGGCAAGCTGCGGCATTTCTTCGATATTTTCCAGTATCTTTGCCCCTCTTGTGGGATGCGTCTTTATCTTTTCAAACTCTTCATCCGTGAGCTTTCCGGGTTTATTTATCACGGCATCCGGCACTCCGATTTTACCAACATCATGTAAAAGCCCCATCATGTATATTTCATCCTGCTCTTCCTCGGAATAGCCTGCCCTTCTTGCTATCTCTCTGGAATAATCGGCAACTCGTCCGGAGTGTCCCTTTGTATAAGCATCTTTAGCATCGATGGCATCAGCCAGAGTATGTACCACATGCAGAGATAATCCTTCTATCTCTTTGGTCTTTCTTTCAACTTCCGCATGAAGGTCTCTCTGGAGTCTGACAAGATCAAGAAGGTGTCTGACACGGAGCGTCAAAACCTCTGCCACAAACGGCTTCCTTATAAAGTCCATAGCTCCCAGAGACAAGCCCATAGTCTCCGATGCGCAGTCATCATTGGCAGTAAAGAAAATAACCGGTATCTCCCTCATGCCTTTTTCTATTTCCAGTTTCCTAAGAAGCCTCATGGTTTCAAAGCCGTCAAGCTCAGGCATTTTTATGTCCAAAAGCAGCATATCTATGGAGTTTTTCACCGCATAGTCCAAAAGCAGCCTTCCGCTTTTAAGGCAAGTAACCTTATAACCGGCTTCCGATAAAACCGTATTGGCATTTTTCAGTATGATGACATCATCATCCACAACAACTACATGCTCTTCCATTCAGTTTCCTTTCTGAGTGCACTTATCATTCGGATATAATTTCAGGTATCTGATCGTAATCAAAGTTGTCGACAGCTTTTTTGACAGCTTCAAAACGCGATGCCTCTTCATCAGGGAATCTGTATTTTTCCAGTGCTTTTATTGTGCTTACCACATTATCAAAATCAAATTCCGCACACTGCTCCAGTATAGTGCTGTAAGCCTTTTTTATTTCCTCATCGGAAATAAGAGGCAGATCATTATTTACCTCATCAGCTTTTTTGTCGTTCAAAGGTTTTAGATCACTTATGAGTTTTCTGTACATAGTTAAAAGAGTGCCGATATCTTTTTCCAGCGTATCCATATCACCGGATTCTCCGGCTCTTTCAAGGCGTTCCGCAAAGTCTCCGAGCTTATTTGCTCCAATAATACGGGAAGTACTCTTAAGCGCATGAACCTTGATTGTAACGTTCTTTATATTTTTCTCTTCCCAGTATTCTTCTATTTCTTTTGCGTTATTTGCGGCAGTATCCAGATAAGTCATAAGTGTATCCATGTATGATCCGCTGTTTCCGCAGTGAGCCACACCCGAAGCCACATCCAGATCTTCAATGTCACGTAAGAAGTCCGGAACTGAATAGTCATCATCATTTTCTGAATCCGTTACCGGAGAAATCTTATCTTTTGGCAGATACGAAAGGAGCAGAGTTTCAAGCCTGTCCGGATCTATAGGCTTTGTAATATAATCATCAAAGCCTGATTTTATGTACATTTCACGTACACCTGAGATGGCATTGGCGGTAAGACATACTATAGGCGTTTTACTGTTGGTGGTATCCGTCAATGATTTCATTTCCTTAAGGGTCTCGATACCATCCTTGTCAGGCATCATATGGTCCAAAAAAATGATGTCGTAATGATTCTGCTTATAGTATGAAATGCCTTCGTCTCCGCTGTTTGCAGCATCTATCTGTGCCTGCGTACGTTTCAAAAGATTCGTAAATACTTTAAGATTTACCAGCATATCATCCACAACCAATATTCTGGCGTCAGGTGCTGTAAATCTCTCGTGATACTTCTTTCTTTCCGAAACAGATGCTCTAAAGCTTTCTTCATAGTCCCCAATAGGATTACGGTCCACTACTTTCTGCAATAGTTCAAAAGAGAAAGTTGATCCCTTTCCGTATTCACTGTTTACCTCCATATGACTTCCCATCATATTAAGGAAACTCTGGGCGATGCTCATTCCAAGGCCGGTTCCCTCAATATTTCTGTTCTTCTTTTCATCAACACGTTCAAACGCATTAAATAAACGGTTCATATCTTCGGGTTTGATACCGATACCCGTATCCGCCACACTTATCAGTAACTTTACATAGTCGGGATCATCTGTATATTTGACTCCTGCCCTGAAAGTTATCTGCCCTTCTTTTGTATATTTCACAGCATTGGACAAAATATTTGTAATGACCTGCTTAATACGGATCTCATCGCCATTCAACACAGAAGGAATATTCCTGTCAATGTCCAGAACAAATTCAAGTCCTTTGTCCTCAGCTTTTCCCTGAATCATATTGACAAGATCGTTTATCAGCGAAGCAAAGCTGTAGTCAACATTTATAATATCCATTTTGCCGGCTTCAATTTTTGAAAAATCAAGGATGTCATTAATAAGTCCCAGCAGTGTTTTGCCTGCTGTCCTGATGCTTTCGGAATATGCCACAATCGTTTCCTCATGGCTGTCTCTAAGCACCATCTCATTAAGACCGAGAATTGCATTCATAGGAGTACGAATGTCATGAGACATGGTCGACAAAAAGTTGGATTTGGCTTCATTCGCCTGATTTGCAGCCTCAGCTGCCTCTTCAAGTTTTCTGTTGTAGACCATAAGTATCAGTAAGTTAAAAACCAGAAGCCCCATCAGCCCCAGTGTTACCATCCCCAGAAGCAGCCAGTCAACTACTGTATAATTTACCAGTTCCCCGGCCGGTATATATGCCAGAAGGAACCATGTTTTCATTGATTTTAAGGGAGTATAAGAACAGATATATTCTTCTCCGTTTGAGTTTAACATCGTCATGGTTCCGGATCCCGATGTTATCTTGTCCGTCAGTTTTTTATTGTATTCATTGCCGCCCACATTGTTGTAGGTCTTAAAAAACTCAAAGAAATTTGATCCCTCCAAAGACTTTCCGTGAACCAGATAATCCCCGTCTTTGTTTATAATCGAAATCTCAACGTTGTCGTACTCTCCTTTAAGAAAGACAAGCTTATCCTCCAGTGTGCTTAATGGTTCAACGCGCATCAAGAGTGCCTCGTTTAATTTTCCGTTTTTTTCATCTATAACACTCACATAATTCATGAATGCAATGGACTGAACGCCGCTTTGTGGATTAATATATGCCCTTGTCAGATTGACTTCACCATCTTCTCTGCCAATCTCATCAATATCATCAAACAAGTCTATATCACTATATGATACCGAATAGTCATTCGGGTCAGTTTCTGCGCTATGGGTAGATATACCGTTTTGAAATGATCCGTCAAGCCTAATAAGATGTCCATAGATACTCTCAGAAATCTTCGCTTTTCTGATATAAGAAATTGCTTCTTCGGCAGTCATAGGAGTACCTGCCTCGGCAGAGCGATTGATATAATTGGCCCAGATATCGCAAAGATGCTGCTCATCCTCAATATAATTGGTTATGATCTGCTCAGCAGTAACTGTCATTTTTCCAAAAGCTTCAATGACACTCTCGTTACTTTCACGTGTCTTAGTATTGGCATACTGAATTATGAAAAAAATAATCAAAGCCATAATTACTAAGTCTGTAACAATAATCGGAGTTTTTTTCACGCTTCTACCTCCAATATATCAGCCTTTTGACACGACTTGACGCATGTTTTTTAACATTTTTCCAATTATATTATATCATTTTTATAACATAGGGAAAAAATTTTCTATAATATAAAAAAAGGAAGTCACGTTCCACATGACTTCCGCATATCTTCCTTTATCTTACTCCTGTAAGATCATTTATAACTTCTCCCGCAATAATAAGCCCCACTACCGAAGGAACAAAAGCTGTTGAACCGGGAATATCTCTTCTCTCCGTACATTTTCTTGCTGCACCCGGAGGGCAAATGCAATTCGTTCTGCAGCTGATGGACATATCTTCCAGAGGTCTCTTTGGTTTTTCCTTTGAATATACCACTTTAAGGGAGTCTATTCCTCTTTTTCTGCACTCATGGCGCATTACCTTAGCCAAAGGACAGATTGATGTTTCATAAATATCTGCCACTTCAAACATGGAAGGATCCAGCTTATTCCCCGCTCCCATGGAGGAAATCACAGGAGTTGCGGCTTCTTTAGCCTGCTCTATAATTCCAAGTTTTCCGGTAACTGTATCAATTGCGTCTATAACATAGTCATAGTCATGAAAATCAAACTGGTCCTGTGTTTCCGGCAGATAAAAGGTTTTATAGGTTCTGACAACGCAGTCGGGATTAATATCAAGTACCCTCTCTTTAGCCACGTCCACCTTGTACTGCCCCACAGTTTTTCTTGTGGCTATGATCTGCCTGTTGATATTTGTAAGGCATACCTTATCATCATCTATAAGGTCCAAAGCGCCTACTCCGCTCCTTGCCAGCGCCTCCACCACATAGCCGCCGACTCCTCCTATTCCGAATACTGCAACACGTGATGCAGAGAGTTTCTCCATGGCCTCTGCTCCATATAACAACTGTGTCCTTGAAAACTGATTTAACATTAAGTATCCTCTGTACTTCCACTTAAAATAACGCTTTTTCAAGCTTTGATATAATCAATGAAAAAATATACCATTTCCTCCTTCAGTTATCAAGACTTCATCAGGATTTTCTCCACAGTAAGGATATTATCCCTGTCACTTTGCTTGTAATCAACGTTTTTCCCTGTAATGCTATTCTCAAATTCGGAAAGTGCATCCAATTCATCCCACGGAATAAGGCAGCCGTGAAGTTTGTTCTCGGTATCCTTCAGGATTCTGGTCTTTCCATCCTTTTTGTACATTTCCGCTCTCTCTGCCTTTACCTCATCGCTCATGGAATCATACCCCATTGAGAAATGGAAAGCGCACCACCTCTTGTGCTCGGATTTTGCAAGATTCTCAAGCTTCTTTCCATCAATATCCGCCGGCTTATCTTTTCCCAGAACTCCCAGCCTTTGGAAAAGAGAATGCAGATAATCCGCACTGGCTCTGCAGCTCATACGGCTGAAATAATCGCACTCATCCCACTGTCTGTCGATATTCCCTGAATCTCCGCAGTAAAAGTGATTTATCTCTTTAGCAAGCTGATCCATCTTGCCTGTATAAAGGATATCCGCGTCATAAATAGCGCTCTTTTTACGCTCCTTACCTACGCGGTAAGCATATACCTTATCTCCAAGGCACTGGTAGATCGGCATTGATACGCCTTTTTCCCTGAGGATTTCCTGGAAGCCGTAGGCGATCTCCCTTCCGGTCTTCTCTTCACCCACAGCAATAACGATGTATTTAAGCTTTTTGGCATTCTTCATGACATATTCCGTAGCGCTAAAGCTCCGTCCATCGGAAGAAGAAAAATCAATGTCGTAATTCTCCAGCATGGATTTATAGCGCATCTTGAATAGGCCGTTGGTATCTTCAAGCTTGGAATCAAAGACCATAACATGAAATGGAGCCCCTTCGAACTGTCCGTTTGCCACAAGTTTTCTGAGGATCTCCTGCCCCACGTGTCCAAAGCCCACAAGAAGACACTCTGCATCAGAAGTTGCCTTGTAGTTTTCGTCAAAAGAGATCTGATTGCACAGAGGGTACTTCTGTAAAAGAACTCTCGCCACCAGCTCAGCCTTATCAAAAACCTTTACAGAGCCATATCCGTAATGTTCCTCTGTGTTAAAAAGAACTTCCCCCTGGCTCTCTTCTCTTCCCAGCATGACAAGCTTTGTCTGACTTGGCTTAATACCGCAGTCCTTTAGTGTTTTAAGAAGCATTCTTGCATAGGAAATATTGGAATCCGCATCATTTGACAATGCGTTAAGCCTTATGGATCCGCGGCCTTTTTTTACAGAAAGACGCTTTAAAAACTTAGGGCGCACCTTGGTTGCTGCCTCATCTGTATAAAGCATTCCTCCGAGAGCTCTTATCTCAGCCTCTTTTGCAGCAGAATCTGCGACGAAAACCACAGAAATTTTTCTGTTTGAGGCAAGCTTTTTTCCAAATTCTATTGCATTGTCGTCGGTACCGTAAATAAGCTCAATATCATGAAGTCTAAGAAGCCATGAGCGCAGTCTGTTGATGGCGCCCTTTCCCAGTGTAGTCACTACAGCGCTGACCAAAGCATAATATGCAAAAAAATGAATGACCCAGAAAAACAAAAGCCATACTGAATTGCCATTAATAAGCTTTGAAAAGTCATCTACCCTGTTTACGCCTCCAAACATCCTGACAATATCTATCATTGTCCTGATGATAGCAACAGGATTCAGACCAACTACAAAGGCATTTATATTTCCGTATATAAAGATTCCGCCAATAAATGCCACAAAAAAAGCAAATCCTGACCATCTTGCACGATTGTCCTCATCAAGTGCAAGATAACTTATTAGTGACAGAAAAAGCGCTGATGAAATTAAGATTACAACAATACCTTGAGCCAAAAACATGCAAAACTCCCTGAAAATTTTATACTACCTGGCCTTAACGCCACAAATCATCTAAAAAAACCTTTCACTACTCCTGACCAAGCTGCTTTCTGCACTCTTTTCTGAACATCTCAAGAATATCTTCCGGACCTGTGATCTTCACAAGACCTCCCATGGCAAAAACCCATCCAAAGAACTGTCCGCTGATCATAACCGTAACTCTTGTATCTGACCAGCCTTCCTCTTCAGATGGCTTTATCGGAATATCTTTTCCAAATCTGTCAATCACGATCCCCACCATATCGTTCTTAAAGCGAAGGTGTACAGGAACGCCTGCTGCCTTTCCGAACATGCCAAAATTCATATTGATGTAGCTGGCCATGTCAATAGCCTCAAAGACATCTCTGCCTTCTCTTACCTTGTCGGTAATAGTGAGTTTTCTGATCTTATCGACTCTGAAGTGCTTGATCTTTTTTTCCTGGGTGTCATAGGCGATAAGATAATAGTTTTCGTCATCCCAGGTAAGTGCCCAGGGGCTCTCATCATAGAGCCCCTCTCTTCTTGGCACCATCTCTTTTTTCAGATTCCAGGTAAGATATTCAAAGGTTATTTTCTTGTTTTCCAAAATGGCACTGTGGAGTTCATCGACTATGTAGTAGATACTCTCATTCATAGTCTTGATTCTGCCCTGAACCTCCACCTGACGCCTTAGCTCTTTTGCCTGATACTCACTGACAAGACCTGTTATCTTATCTATTAACTCGTCAGACTTTTTAGCTGTGATAAATTTGGAGGACTGGACTGCATCAACAAGGAGCTTAAGCTCAGCCATCTCAAAGGCTCTGTCACCCATATAGTAATAGTAGCTGCGGCCTTCCTTATCCATAATGATATCTATGCCAAGATCCCTTAATGCTTCAAAATCATCATAAATGCTCTTTCTGTCCGCAGTTATACCGTATTTCTCAAGGTGAGAAAGAATTTCCGGCATAGTAAGGCGATGTTCATCATCTGTCTTCCTGGTCATTATCTGATTCAGATAATAAAGCTTAAGCTTTTGGTTTGCTCCCTTTGACATTTTTGCTCCTTGCTTAAATTCTTATACGCGCTCAAATACCGGCATGTAGTCAAGCGGAGCTTTCACCTTCACACTCTGTCCGCCTTCAAATACGGTTCCATCACTTGTAAGCCTCCACTGTCCTTTAGGAAGGTAAACCTCTCTCTCGAACTCATCCAGATGAAGAATAGGCGCTACAAGGTACTTGTCACCAAACATGTACTGATCCTGTAAATTCCAGCACTTCTCATCATCAGGGAACTCATAGAACATAGCTCTCATAAGTGGTGATCCGTTCTCTGATGCTTCCTTGTAAAGACCTGCAATATATGGCTTTAGGCTAATTCTCAGGTCATAGTACTTCTTCATTATCTTGAAATTATCTTCGCCATAACTCCACATCTCATTGTCCTGGCCGGTGTGAAGATATCCGCCACCCCAGTCTCTGTCATCAAGGGCCGGGATATTGTAAGGGCCTCTGTCTCCGTGAAGTCTGAATACAGCTGTAAATACAGCAAACTGATACCATCTGATAAGGAGCTGTCTAAAGTCAGGATCCTCCACATCATCAGTCATGAATCCGCCGATATCTGTGTTCCACCATGGAATTCCCGCAAGACCCATATTGATACCGCACTGGATCTGATCCTGCAGTGATTCAAAGGTGCTTGGAACATCTCCTGACCATACCACATTTCCGTACTTCTGGCTGCCGGCCCATGCACATCTGAGAAGGTTGACAACACTTCCTCTTCCCATATCCTTCATCTTGTCAAAAAATACTCTTGAATACATCTGGGGATACATGTTGCTTATTTCCAGTGCTGCGCCGTCACTGTAACGGAAGTTATCAAAATCATATACACCGTAATCAGGCTCTGAATTGTCAAGCCAGAAGCCGTCGATTCCAAGATCATAGTAGTTCTTTTTGCAGACTTCCCATACATATTCTCTTGTCTTTGGATTAAAGCAGTCTATTTCAACGCAGTCGCCCTGATAATCATAGGTCTGAAGCGCACCTCTCTCAGTTCTGATAAGAAGCCCCTTTTCCAGCATAGGGAAGAAATTCTCGCTTCTTCTGTCCACAGACGGCCATACAGAAACCACAACTCTGATGCCCATGCTGTGAAGCTCATCTACCATAGCCTTTGGATCAGGCCAGTAGGTCTTGTCAAACTTCCAGTCACCCTGAACTGTCCAATGGAAGAAGTCGATGATGATCTGGTCAATCTTGATGCCCAGCTCCTTGTACTTGCGGGCAATTGAAAGAACCTCCTCCTGAGTACGATAGCGGAGCTTGCACTGCCAAAGTCCCATAAGTTCTTCCGGATACTCCCCTGCACGTCCTGTAACTGCTGTATAGTTTTCAACAATCTCCTTTGGAGTATCTGCCACAGTGAGCCAGTAGTCCATGTCCTTAACGGACTTCATATCCCACAGTGTTAAGTTGTTGCCAAAAGTAACCTGTCCGATTCCCGGATTGTTCCAGAGCATACCATACATAAGGTTTGACATATAGAAAGGTACGGATATCTGTGAATTTCTCTGAGCAAGTTCCAGTGTACAGCCCTTAAGATCCATCTCCTGCTGCTGATACTGACCCATACCAAATATCTTCTCGCCCTTATTGCTCTCAAAACGAACCTGCAGTGCGTAGTTGTTACCGCCGCAAAGGCCCTTCCACTGTCTGTTTACAACCTTAAGACATCTGCTCTCCTTAGATAAAGTTCCGCCGTAGGATCTGAAATATTCACGCAAAAAGAGTTTGTCGTCTCTGTAAAAAGAAATGACACCTGCATAGTTAACTTCTGCCTTTATACGGCCATTTGTAATGCTGGCCCAGGTGTTCTCCATAATGCCGTCGCCGGTCTTTTCTTTTACCTGATAGGTCTTGACTTCACACTTTGACTTTTCTGCCTTTTCAGTGAGAGCCCAGCATCTGTCTGTAAACTCTGTATTCATGGTAGCTCTGACTCTTAAGGAGTCTTTGCCCCACCCTTCAATTAAAAGTGTTTCTCCCTGTCTGCAGCACACAAGTGCATTTTCTCTGATCTCAAATTCCATCTGTTTTTCCTCCGAATTTAGGTGAATATAAATTTACAATTCAAAATATCAGCATTCATCGGAACCGGCTAATGAACCCACATATTACTCTCCTCTTCACTTTATTCATGATATATGCATGACTTTTCGTCCCTATATCATCAAATCCGCATTGCAACCTCATAGGCTCTCCAGATAACTGTTCTGAGATTGCCGACTTCCTTACAGTCACCTACGTAATCCATGTTGCTCTCTCTTTCATTTTCCGGAACAACAGGATTCGGAATATAGCCTATACTGCTAATTACGCTGTCACACTCTATAGTAAATTCTTTTCCGTCTTTGTCGGTACAGACTATGCAGTCCTCCCATATCTCTTTTACCAAAGACTCAAGATAAACCGGCACTTTGTACAGGTCAAACCACTCTCTTAGGTATGAACTGTTAGCAAGACATACACCTTTCTGAGCGATTATGTCTTCCTTCATTTCGATGATCACAGGCTCTTTTCCGCAAAGCGCAAGCTCATAGGCAATTTCGCAGCCTGAAAGTCCGCCTCCTACTATCGCAACCTTCTGCCCCACTTCTTTTCCAAGAAGGAAATCAGTAGCTTCTATCATCAGTTCGTGGCCGGGAACATGCCCCAGCACCTTTGGCTTTGATCCTGTAGCAATGATGATATCTGATTTGCCGAATTCTTTGACATTTGTCACCTCAGTATTTAAGTGAACCTCAATCCCAAGAATATCCATCTGCCTTCTGTACCAGTAAAGCAGTGCTCTCATATTGCCCTTATAGGATTCAGCGCTGGCTGCGATAAAAGTTCCTCCAAGTCTGTCGCTCTTTTCATAGATGACAGGCTCATGTCCCCTTAGCTTAAGGACTCTGGCCGCCTCCATTCCGCCGATACCGCCTCCGATTATTATAACCTTTTTGCTGTGCTTTACAGGCCTGATAAAGTGCTTGTTTTTCTGCATAGTCTCGGCATTTATAGCGCATCTGGCAAGGTGCAGGGAGTCTGAAAGATCCTGATCGTTAGGGACTCCCTTGTAGCTGCACATGTTAAAGCAGCCGTTGTGGCACTGTATACACGGCCTTATATCGTCCTCTTCATCATTTATAAGCTTGGTGATCCACTCCGGATCTGCAAGGAACTGTCTTGCAAAGCCTGCTCCGTCAAGCTTTCCGGCAGCTATCTCTTCTGCCGCCACCTCAGGGTTTAGTTTTCCTGCACACACCACCGGAATATCCACGTATTTCTTTAATTCTTCCGCATCCGAAAGATTGCAGTTTTCCGGCATGTAAATTGGCGGATGAGCCCAGTACCAGGCATCGTAGGTTCCGTTGTCGCAGTTGAGCATATCATACCCTGCATCCTGAAGGTACTTTGCTGCCCTCTTTGACTCTTCAAAGTCTCTTCCCACTTCATCGTAGTCTTCTCCCGGAAGCGCTCCCTGCCTGAAGCCTCTGGTCTTTGATATCACACTGTAGCGAAGAGAAACCGGAAAATCTTTTCCGCAGTTTTCCTTTATTTCCCTGACTATTTCCACAGCAAAGCGATATCTGTTTTCAAAGCTTCCGCCGTATTCATCATCTCTTTTGTTCACATAAGGAAGAGTAAACTGGTCGAGAAGATATCCCTCATGAACCGCATGTACCTCAACTCCGTCAACGCCTGCCTCTTTAAGGAGTCTTGCACACTTGCCGAAGGAGACCACATATTCATGTATCTCTTCTTTTGTAAGTTCCCTGGAGGGAACCTTGTCGGACCATCTGTTGGGTGAAGGACTGGCTGAAGCCGTTATCTTATCAAGGTCCATGAAAGGTTTTGATAGCACTCTAAGGGCCTTGTTCGTATAAAGCATTTCCATCATGGGACTTATGGTAAAAGACCTTCCGAAGCCCGCTGTGAGCTGCACAAAAAGCTTTGCCCCTGTCTTATGAAATTCAGGCATCCAGTCCGCCAGATCCTGATACATTTTTTTATTCTTGTGAAGCCATTGTCCAAACATCGGATTATAGACAGGCTGGCATCCGGGAAGGATAAGCCCAACATTGTTCCTTGCAACTTCAAGGATAAAATCGGCGCCTGCCTTGTCAAAATGATTTCTCTCCATCCATCCGAAAAGATCTGTTCCACCCATGGAAGTCATAACGATCCTGTTCTTTATCTCAAGATTTCCTATCTTCCATGGTGTTAATAAAGGCTCAAAAACTTTATCCATTTCTGCTCCTAAAATTTGCTCTTTTCCGTATATCTTTGCCAAGTATTATTGTACATCATTATTCAGGGATTTGATATATTCTTCACCGGCCTCTCGTCCAAGCTTGTAGACTCTCTCTATCTCTGCCGGATTTTTCTCAATGGGACTTATGTTTAAAGGCGCCTTTGGTCTTATAACCTTAACTTCACCCTTAAGTTCTTTTTCCCTGATATAGCGTTTTTGCTCATTGTACATGATGAAACGCCTTTCAAGGCACTTTATCATCTCGGGATATTTGTGCAAAAGAGTTTTTACCAATGGCATATACTTTTGCTTGCCCTTTACGTAGTCCAAAGGCTGGGTTTCGATTACAAGATTGTCTTTATATCCCAGGTTCTCCATGAATTTGAGAGGAATAGAATCGGAGGAACCGCCGTCAAGATATACTCCTCCATCAATTTTCACAGGCCTTGAGACCATAGGCATTGAAGCTGAGGCTCTGATCCACTCTATATCATAAGCCTTTCCGTCTGTGCACTTGTGATAAACGGCTTTTCCTGTATTTGCGTCTGTGGCAACACAGAAAAACTCCATCGGATTTGCTTCAAAAGCCTCTATATCCCATAAATCAAGCTTGTATGGCAGCTCATCGTAGCAAAAAGGTACATTGTAGATATCTCCGGTTGTAATAAGAGACCATAAGCTGTGATAGTGCTTGTCGGAACAGTACTTTTTGTTGTATCTGTATGCTCTCCCGATCTGACGGGACTTTATATTTATCCCGAAAGTCGCTCCTGCCGATACACCCACAGCTCCGTCAAAAGTAATATTGCTCTCCATAAGGACGTCTATAACTCCGCAGGTAAACATTCCCCGCATCGCTCCGCCTTCCATTACAAGACCTTTTTTCATGTTTTTGTACCTGTCATCCTTTAAGTTTTATATCTGAAAAAGTTCCTTTTTATGGCATAAAAAATCACGAAAATGCCAGCATCTTTCCACCACCCCTATAACAGGCAAGAAAGCTACTGGCACTAAATGATTGCAACAGCCTATATTTATAATACATATACAAAGTTCAAAGTGTAAAGAAATTTTTATTTTTTATAAGCAGTCATCAAATCGCTGTTAGAACAAGCTGCAAGCAATAAAACAATATCGTTACCTTTTCTCATAGCGGCTGACAAATTCTTCAATGGGAATCGGCCTTGAAAAATAAAATCCCTGAAGATAATCAACACCTATTTCCGCCATTTTTTTCGCCATATCTTCATTCTCGATACCCTCTGCCGTGGTATTAAAGCCAAGTGTACCAAAGGTAGAAACCATTGCAGGAAGCAAAGCATCCGGTTTTTGGCAATGATCGCTGACAATGCTCATATCAAGTTTTATGTTAACAAATGAGCAATTTTTCACCCTGGAAATATTGGAATACCCCTTGCCATAGTCATCAAGTACAAAGAAAAAGCCATTAGATGTTATTTCTTCCATTCTCTTAAGCAGAAGGTTTTCATCTATCATAGCCTCTTCCGTTACCTCGAGATGAATGAATCCCGGATCCACATCATACCTTTTTGTATATGCAAGAAGTCTGTCGGCAATATCACTTCTAAGGAGCTGAATTGGAGACAGATTAACATTGATCCAGGATAGCCCCATGCCCTTAACATCATACGTTTTTATGAACTTGCAGGTATGTTCAAATACTCGTTCACCCAAATGGCTTATCATACCGTTTTTCTCAGCAATAGGGATAAAAAGAGATGGCGGCACGATTTTTCCATCAGTATCAGTTATTCTTGTAAGCGCTTCTGCCCCCTCTAATCTTCCGGTCTTGCTGTTTACAATCGGTTGAAGGAATACCTTTACTCTGTCCTGTTCAATGGCATATTTAAGCGCCCTCTTTATGTCTGTCTGCCGTGTGCTGAGATCTATTATGTCGTTTCCGATTACAACAACATTATCCTCTTCGGTTTCGGAAGCCTTTTCAAAGCTCTCCGAAATAATACTCAGTACATTCTCGACACGAAGCTTATGATCTCCAAAGTGGATCACCATTGCGACAATATCCAGGTAAAGCTCAGCATCATCAGACAGCCAGGGTGTTTTAAACTCATTTTTTATCAGATTGTAGGCTTCTTTATAATCAAAGCCGTAATCCCCAAGGATTATAAATCTTCCATCCCTGTAATAGAAAATCTGATTTGACGGAAAAGCTTTTCTCAGATAATCACCGATAAGACTGATTCCCTGATCCATCTGCCTGTTGCCGTATAATTCCCTAATGTCCTTGTAGTTATCAATAATGAAACCGAAAACCGTGTATCTTTTTTCGTTATTAATTTCTTCAATAAGTTCTCTGAATCCTCTGCTGTTAAATATCCACGTTCTGGCCTCCAAATAAAAATCAGGGTTTCCAAAAGAAAGATAAATAATTGAAAGCGCCAATATACAGAAAGTATCCATGAGAAGATATTTGGGGAATACATACCGAAATACCAGCCCGATGATCAGAACCATATTGTAAGAGAATACACTGTTGAATTCTCTTTTCCTTCTCACATTGTGCCTTTTTTGAATGATGAGCCCAAAAGAAAGCAAAAGGAAATAAGCAAACAGAACGTATAACAGATTGTAAAGCTTCCCGGAATGATAGCCTGTTTCATCTACATAGAAAAACAGTTTATGCCACGGAGAACTTACTACAATCGCAGAAAGCACCACTACAGGTATATGCGCAATGATCCTCTTTTTACGCTCTATTCCCCATGATGACCTGAGCACGGAGGCTGTAAAAAGATAAAAGCAGTAGGCGCGAGCGAAAAACAGTATAAAATATATCGCGTTTGAAAGATATACCAGAATAACAGGTACAATATCGTAATTTATGCATGCCCACGTGGATACAATATCTGTAAGCATAACTAAAAACTCCACAAGAATAAGGTAAACAAAAATGCGATTCATCCTTACCGGTATTCTTGGAAGCGCAAAGTAATAGCCTAGGAATATGCATAGTACTAAAAGGCTTGGAATTGCATAATTAAAGTTCCACATAAAAATCCTCAAAGGGATAAATTATCGTTTTAATGCATGTATATTTACTATTTCATCATATAATAGATAACATGTACAGTCTTGTTTTTTAGAAAATATTTATAATATTTATACAGGATTAATGATTGACAAAAGGGCGAAAAAATAATATTAATATTTTAATCAATTTAATTGTATTCTTGTTTTTAACGGTGGGAGGTTTACATGGAATACAGAAATAACAAAAATGGCCAGCCGATATCGATACTGGGCTATGGCTGTATGCGCTTTACGACAAACGGCAGAGGAATTGATATCGCCAAAGCAGAAAAAGAAATAATGACCGCCTATGAAATGGGCGTAAATTACTACGATACCGCCTATGTATATCCGGGAAGTGAGGCAGCTCTCGGCGAAATACTGGAGAAAAACGGCATCAGAGAAAAAGTGAATATTGCAACCAAGCTTCCGCAGTACCTTGTGGGAAGCAGAAACGCGCTGGATAAGTACTTCGAAGAAGAGCTTAAAAGGCTTCGCACAGATTATGTGGACTATTATCTGATGCATCACATGACTGCCAGCAATCAGTGGACAAAGCTCGTATCCCTAGGTGTCAAGGACTGGATAGATGAAAAGAAAAAAAGCGGACAGATAAAAAACATTGGTTTTTCCTACCATGGAAATACAGAGGATTTCATCGGAATCCTCGATGCCTATGACTGGGATTTCTGCCAGATACAGTACAACTATGTGGACGAACATACTCAGGCAGGTAAAAAGGGTCTTTTACATGCTGCAGAAAAAGGAATTCCTGTAGTAATAATGGAGCCTCTTCGCGGCGGTAAGCTTGTTAATCTTCTTCCTCCCAAGGCAAAAGACCTGATAAACAGTCAGCCAAGTGGCTACACACCGGCAGAATACGGTCTTCGCTGGCTATGGAATCAGCCCGAAGTTACCTGCGTTCTTTCTGGAATGAATTCCATCGAAATGGTTAAGGAAAACTGCAGGATAGCTTCAGATGCAAAGGCAAACTCTTTTACAAAGGATGATTTTGAAGTTATTGATAAGATCAAGTCTATCATTTCCGAATCAGAACTTGTGGGCTGCACCGGATGCAGATACTGTATGCCATGTCCGAAGGGCGTTGACATCCCGGCTCTGTTTAGAAGCTACAATATGACGGCTCTTGAAGGCAAGCACTCAGCCAGATTCGAATATGCTCAGACTGTAGGTCTTAAGACCGATCCTGCATTTGCCACCCAGTGTATTGAATGTGGTAAATGTGAACAGCACTGCCCTCAGAACATTCCGATCAGACAAAAAATAAAAGAGGCAGACAAGGTTATCCGTCCTCTTCCATATAAGATTGGCATAAACGTTGTAAGGAAATTTATGCTGCGCAAATAATCACCGGCACCAAACAGCCCATCCCGCTGGGGGGTACACAGCCTTTCGAGGCCCTCCTGCTGGGGCTAGCGGGTGCTCAAAAAGGATTTTTCCGCCTATGCAAGTGAAGAAATATTCATGAGACTTTTCAAGGGGCAATAAGAATTCTGCTTCGGTTCAGCATGTCTGAGCACTTTGGTTGCAGCTTTTCCTCACACCATTTTTCTCTGCTCGTCGCTGACAAATGCAGATTTTCTCAAATGTTTCCGCAGTTTTTCTTTTATTGTGCATGCTCCACTTATAGCTTGCAGGACGGGATTTAATGTCTTTATAAATGAAAATGCCATAGCTCGCAGAGCGAGCGTAATAAAACAAGGCGAAATCAATCTTTCAAGCTAGCTTGAAGAAGTTGATTTCGCCTTGTTTTTTGCGCAAAGCGCTTATGGCATTTTCAATTTGATCTATATTTGGGGCCGTCCTGCTTCAGACAACGTTCCGCATGCACTAAAAAACTGCTTTGGAAACATTGAAAAATCGCATTTGCCAACTAAGACTCGCACTAGAAAAATGTTTGTCTCGGAATCGCTGCCACAAAGTGCGAGTTTCTGAACCGTAGAAATCTTATGCCGATTGAAAAGTCCATGAATATCTGAACTGTAAGGGTGGAAAAAACCTTTTGACACCCGCCGGCCCTTAGTAGGAGGGTCTCGGAAGGTTATCTCTTTCGGCAAGAACGAGTCTGTTTGGTCTGGATTTATTCTGCATCTGCGAGCATTTTCTTGATTGCACTGATTCGCACGCATACTGTGAAGATGTCCATTGCTGTGCGAAGATCTGAAAGTGGCGGGAATGTGGGTGCAATACGGATATTTGAGTCATAAGGGTCTTTCTTGTAGGGGTAAGTAGCTCCGGCTCCGGTCATTGTAACACCGGCTTTTTTGGCTCTGTCCACAATATCCTTGGCGCAGCCTTCAGGGGCGTCAAAGCTTATAAAATAGCCCCCCTTGGGCTTGGTCCAGTCTCCGATTCCGCATGGAACAAGGTCTCTTTCAAGTATTTCAAGAACCGCCTCAAACTTTGGTCTGATAATGTCGGCATGCTTTCTCATGTGAGCCTTCATTCCCTCAATATCCTTAAAGAATCTCACATGTCTAAGCTGATTAACCTTATCATGACCAATGGTCTGATTTGTAAGCTGTGCTGTTATGTCATCCAGGTTGTTAAGTGATGTTGCCAGTGCTGCAATACCACTTCCCGGGAATGTGATCTTGGAAGTAGAAGCAAATTTGTAAACCATATCAGGATTGCCGGCTTTCTTGCACTCAGCAAGAATTTCGATAAGATAATCCTGGTCATCATCATAAAGATGATGGATTCCGTATGCATTATCCCAGAAAATACGGAAGTCCTTGGCTGCAGGCTTAAGTCTTGCAAATCTTCTTACAGTTTCATCGGAATATGAGTATCCCTGCGGGTTAGAATACTTAGGAACGCACCAGATACCCTTGATAGAATCATCCGCAGATACAAGTGCCTCTACCTGATCCATGTCGGGACCTTCGGGAGTCATATCGATATTTATCATCTCAATTCCAAAGTACTCTGTTATTGCAAAGTGCCTGTCATATCCCGGAACAGGGCAAAGAAATTTAACCTTATCAAGCTTGCACCATGGAGTATTACCCATGATACCATGAGTGTATGCACGTGATACTGTATCGTACATAACATTGAGTGAAGAGTTTCCGTAGATGATAATATTCTCAGGTTTATTCTCCATCATAGCACCGATGAGAACCTTGGCCTCATCAATACCTGTAAGTACACCATAATTACGACAGTCGGTTCCATCTTCACAGGAAAGATCAGCCTCTGAATTTAAGGCATCCATAAGTCCCATCGAAAGGTCAAGCTGCTCGATACAAGGCTTACCTCTTGCCATGTTAAGGTTCAGGCTCATCTCCTGATACTTCTTGTACTCAGCCTTGAGTTTAACCAGTTCTTCGTTGAGCTCCTGCTTGTTCATCTCTACGTATTTCTTCATAAAAATCTCCTCACCTGACAGATTGTATACAAAAATACATTTATACTATACTACAACATGCCTTGAGATTTTTCAAGCCAAAAAGTTTACAGAGCATCAAGGATGCGATGCTTGCCATTAATTGATTCATAGACCCTGATCTCGCAGTTCTTTGGACGAGGGCGCCAAATATATCCGCGCTTTGCATCCTCAAGATAACCGCGGATCACTCTGATGATACCCCCGTGGCAAGCCACCAGCACATTCTCGTAATCTTCTTTTTCCAGCTCATGAAAAAACGACTGTACCCTCTCAATCATCTGAGCTGTGGTCTCTACGGTTTTGGGTGCTGGAAAAATCTCCGGAATTGCCCAGTACAGCGACATAGGTATTCCCACTCCGCAGTAGGGCTTCTTCTCATATTTTCCAAAATCCGCCTCAATGATACGTTCGTCAGTAATGACCCTGTCCATAGGAACATTACCTATTATCGATGCAGTCTCAACAGCCCTTGATAAAGGACTTGAGTACACAGCATCAAATTTAATATTACCGATTTTTTCTCTGGCTGCCCGGGCCTGCTCTCTTCCCGTCTCATTTAAAGGAATGTCACTTCTGCCCTGCATAAGCTTTTTGGCATTAAGGTCAGTCTGTCCGTGCCTTGTAACGTATATTCTCATAGTTGCCTCACCTTATGATTAACGTCGAGCCTTTTTACTGTAGTCTACTCTCATATTTTTAAGCTCTTCCCAGAGAACTTTGTAGTTGTCGTATCTTACCTGAGATATTTTCCCTTCAGCCACTGCGTCTTTTACCCCGCAGTCAGGCTCAGCTATGTGAGAACAGCCTCCAAAGCGGCATAACGGCTCATACTCTGTAAATTCAGGGTAGTACTGCATAAGAGTATCCGCAGTAACATCCCGCATTTCAAGAGAAGTAAAGCCCGGAGTATCGATAACATAAGTCCCTGAGTCTTTAGAAATATCATCCTCCACAAAGAAAAGCTCCGAATGCCTTGTCGTGTTCCTTCCCCGCTCTATCTTTTTACTGAGTTCTCCTGTCTGCATATCCGCATCGGGAACCAGTTTATTAAGAAGTGACGACTTTCCCACACCTGATGGTCCCGCCAGGGTTGTGGTCTTTCCTTTCAAAAGAGCTTTAAGTTCGTCAAGTCCCTGTTCCTCTTTCACACTTATGAAAAGAACCCTGTAACCGCATTTTTCATAGGCATCGTAAAGTTCCTGCTGCTCCTCTTTGGTTGCAATATCCTGCTTGTTAAAGCATATGATAACAGGCAGATTTTGCTGGCGCATCATTATAAGGAATCGATCCAGCAGATTATAGCTGGGATTTGGCTTTACTATTGCAAACAAAATAACCGCCTGGTCCACGTTGGCGACAGGCGGTCTAAGCAATTGATTTTTTCTCGGGAAAATATCAGTGATATTTCCCAGTCTTTTTTCCTCGTCGATAATGTCTATTTCCACATTATCTCCCACCAAAGGTTTAAGATTTGATTTTCGGAAAATGCCCTTCGCCTTACATTCATAAACCTTCTCTTCAAAGGTTTCCACATAGTAAAACCCGGCAATTCCCTTAAGGATTCGTCCCTTCATTAATTCTCCTGAGTAAATGTAACTGCTCTGGTAACTGTTACTTCCTTAGTCTCGCCTCCTGTAGTCTCTCCGGTTTCAGGATTGGTAGTTGTAGGCGATGTTGCTGTATAAACAAAAGTTATAGTTCCTGTAGGAGATGTGATTCCCTTGGAATTCATCTGAATAGGAAAATCAGAAGTTGTTGTATTAAGCAGTGTTGTTCCGTCAGATGTAACAAGTGTTACATGTACCGAAAGACCTGCAGTGTAATTCTCACCCTCTGTAGGAGCTGCGATATCAGATGTATAACTGTAAGTCACTTTTGCAGGGCCTGTGGAAAGCTCCATATTGATAACAGTGCCTTCTGAAACCGAAGTTCCAACCGCAATTGACTGGGCACAGATAAGTCCTGTAAGGTTTGTATCTTCATTGCTGGTCTCAACAACATTTCCTGCCTGAAGTCCGGCCTCTACCAGAATAATGACCGCTTCCTCAGAAGTCTTTCCTATTACATTGGGAACAGTTACCTGTCCCTCAGCCTTGGCTGTAGTAACCTCTGTTGTAGCTGCAGAGGAAGCATTAGCATTTGCTCCGGTGCTCACATAAACAGTTACAGTTGATCCGCTCTCTGCTCTGTTACCGCCCAGAGGATTTGTCCGCGAAACCACATCTTTTGAAAGTGTACTTGAAGCATCGTCAGCTCTTTCCACCTTGAATCCCTTTTCATTTAAAGTAGCAACCGCTTCAGCATATGCCTTCCCGCTTACATCCGGGATAATGATACCCTCTGATGAGTCCTCTGTAGAACTGGCCACAGCTGTTGTTGCATCGCCCAAAGCCTGATCACTGCTCTCTTCGGAAGATCCAAAAACTCCAAGACTTCTGCCAACCAGCAGTATTACCATAAATCCAATAAGAAGTGCAAGGACAATTGCCATGGCAATTGTTATCTTCTCCATATTTCCCTGCTGTGGTGCAGATGATCTGCGTCTATTGTCTCTGTCATATTCATACAGATCATCATCGTCGTCATAGTTTCTTCTTTTTGGACGTCTGTCTCTATCATAATCATCGTAATGATCGTTTTTGTCATATTCACGCAGAACGTCATCCTTGAGTCTCATCTGCTCAGTATCAGCCAATCTGCCGCTCTTTTTCACATCATTTATCTCATCATCGGAGGCAACCCTTGTGGCGCTCTCTTCATCAGGATCTACCAGATTTACAAAATCCTTATCCGGAGTGATAAGTGATCTCTTAAGATCGGAAATAAGCTCTGCTGCGTTCTGATATCTTCTGTCAGGACTCTTCTGACAGCACTTTAAAACTATCTTTTCAACACTGATAGGAATATCATCGCTATAATCGGAAGGACTTGGAAGTTCCTCCTGAATGTGCTTGATTGCAATTGCCACGGTTGTGTCTCCGTTAAAGGGAACACGCCCTGTCAGCATTTCAAAAAGTGTAATACCAAGTGAATAGATATCACTCTTGGCATCACTGTAGCCACCTCTTGCTTGCTCAGGTGAGGTGTAATGAACCGATCCCATAACATTGGAGGTAATAGTATTGCTGGTGGCAGCCTTTGCGATACCAAAGTCTGTTACCTTAACCTTGCCTTCCTTGGAGATCATAATGTTCTGAGGCTTGATATCTCTGTGAATGATATTGTTGTTATGAGCCGCCTCCAGACCCATAGCAACCTGAATAGCTATACTTACAGCCTCTTTTACCGAAAGCCTTGATTTCTTTTCTATGTATTTCTTAAGAGTAATACCGTCAACCAGCTCCATAACAATGTAGTTGACACCATCCTCATCGCCGACATCATATACATTTACGATGTTGGGATGCATAAGCCCTGCTGTGGACTGAGCTTCAACACGGAACTTTGAGACAAAATTTTCATTTTCCGAAAATTCCTGTTTGAGCACCTTCACTGCCACCAGGCGGTTTAGCTTATGATCTTTTGCTTTATATACATCGGACATTCCGCCGGTACCTATCTTTTCCAGTACCTCATAGCGATCGCCGATCACCATTCCAATCTTAATCATTTAGTCCTCCGTCATGTGCCACTTCATCAGCGAACGGCTCAATAAGGATAACAGCAATATTATCCTTTCCCCCATTGTTATTAGCCGCTATGACCAGCTTCTGAGCTTTTTCAATAATATCTCTCTGACCGCTTACAATCATGCGGATTTCCTCATCCTCCAGCATGTTTGTAAGACCGTCGGAACACATGAGAACTATGTCCCCTCTGTTTAATTCCACATTAAAAAAGTCGATGTCTACGTTTTTCTCGGCACCGATAGCTCTGGTGATTATGTTCTTATCCAAAGAATGTCTGGCTGTTTCTCTGTCAATACCACCCATACGTACCATTTCCTCAACGAGGGAGTGGTCTCTTGTGATCTGTGTGATCCCGTAATCATTTATAACGTAAAGCCTGGAGTCGCCAACATTGGCAACCTGAAGATACCTTCCAAGAACCGTGCATGCAACCACAGTTGTTCCCATACCAAAAAGCTTGGGATCTTCAGAAGCTTTCTCGATAAGCTTGCTGTTGGCAGTTTTGATGGCTTTCTCCAGAATCTTGACAGGACTCTGCTCAAAAGACTTCTCAATTTCCTCTACCATCGTGTCAACCGTAAATCTCGAAGCATAGTCGCCCGCATTATGACCGCCCATGCCATCAGCAACAATAAAAACATTGGAGAGATTTCCCAGTTTCCTGTCTGAGGAGAAGACATAATCCTGATTCAGTTTTCGCTTTTTTCCTATGTCCGTAACGGAAAAAGTCTTTAACAAGTCTGTAGCCTCCAGCAATCTTTAATCACACAAAATAAGCAGGTGTTAACTATCTTCTTCCAAATGGCGCCTCCGCAGTTGCCCGCAGGCTCCATCTATATCCCTGCCCATTTCTCTTCTAATAGTAACATTTATACGATTTTTTTCAAGTTTGTTTTTGAAAGCCAACGCTCCGGCGCGGTCTGTAGGCCTAAAGGTTCGCTCTTTTATCGGATTTACTGGAATCAGATTGACAACGGCATTGATTCCCTTCAAAAGTTCTGACAATTCTCTGGCATCCTCTTCCGTATCATTTACTCCGCTCACCAGAGAGTACTCAAAGGTCAGCTGTCTTCCCGTTTTGTCAAAATAGGTCCTGCAGGCATCCAACACCTCATGGATCTCGTACTTATTGGCTATCGGCATCAGCTCTTTTCGCTTTTCATTATTTGATGCATGAAGAGAAATCGCCAGATTGATAGAGAGCTTCTCCTCTGCCAGCCTCAAGATATTCGGAACTATTCCGCAGGTGGAAACAGTAAGGTTTCTCTGCCCCATGTTGATTCCGTTCTCATCTGTGAGCAGTGTTATAAACTTAAGCAGGTTGTCGTAGTTATCCAGCGGC
Organism: Butyrivibrio sp.; assembly: GCA_015056585.1. Lineage (GTDB taxonomy): Bacteria > Bacillota > Clostridia > Lachnospirales > Lachnospiraceae > Butyrivibrio. The sequence continues at coordinate 23,843 of SVFZ01000063.1, forward strand.
TCTCCGCTTCCCATTACTACTACCCGAGATATCTTTTCCCCGGTTATCCTGGCGATGGAGTAAATCTGGTCAAGCATCTCCGATGGCAAAAGATTTCTCTCGACGCCATCCAGGGTTGAAGCACAGAATTTACATCCCATTCTGCAGCCCACCTGAGATGAGATGCAGACACTGTTGCCGAATTTGTACTTCATAAAAACGCTCTCAATGACATTCCCATCTGATAATGCAAAAAGAAATTTCTTGGTTTCATCTATTTTTGATTCCTGTACCCTTACTGCTTTAAGGGACGTATATTCAAAGTTTTCCTTAAGTTTCTGCTTTAGGGCCTTGGAGATGTTACTCATTTCCTCATAGTCTCCGGCCATCTTTTTATGCATCCACTCATAGATCTGCCTGGCGCGAAAAGCCGGCTCTCCCAGGGCTTTCATCTCCTCCGTAAGCTCCGCGAGCGTAAGCGATTTAATATCTTTCTTTTCCATATGGTGGTCCCTTTTTGTTTCTATTTCCGGTAAGTTGTTGGTTTCCCGGACGGTCATCAGCAGGAAATGTACAGTTTCGTGCTCATGGCACTATGCACTGCGCAAAGCCCGGAACATAAAACACTCGTGCATGGGCACTCCTGTTTTATCGGTCTTTGCTTCGTAGTGCCAAAATCGCTCGAAGTCTGTACATTTTCCTGCTGATGACCTGTCTTTGAAATTCAAAATTCTACACGTATATATTTAAATTCTCAATTTGTGCGGCGTAGTTTTGCTATGAAGAAGCCGTCGGTGCCGTACTCTCCGGGGATGAGCTGGATCTGACCGATAGAATCATTATCTTTAACAGCGTCCTGACAATTACAGCTTTCTGCTTCATGTATAATTCCACGGCATTCTCTAAGTGCCTTGGGGAGTTTGTCAGTAATATCCACTCTCTCAAAAGGCAGTTCCTCGCAGATACGCTTCACCATCTCTTCGTTCTCTTCCTTATTTACAGTACAGGTTGAATAGATTAAATAGCCTCCAACTTTCACATAATCCCAGGAAGCTTTTACTATATCCCACTGAAGGTGTGTAAGTTCAGTAAGTCCCGCAGGCTTAACACTTAGTTTGATATCACTTTTGCGTCCAAGGATTCCAAGTCCTGAGCAGGGAACATCAAGATAAAGAATATCTGCAGTTCCTTCCAGTGACTTGTCATGTATCTTTGCATCATGAACCTGAGTGACGATATTGGTTATCCCAAGGCGCTCTGCATTTTCTCTGATAAGGTCGCACTTTCTCTCAGAAACATCTCTTGAAACAACCTTGCCTTCAACGCCTACTCTCTCCGCAGCATGCATGGACTTTCCTCCAGGAGCTGCGCACACATCAACTACTGTCTGCCCCGGCTGTGGATCTGCAATTTCAGTAACAAGCATGGAACTAACATCCTGAACAGCAAACTTTCCTTCTGCAAATCCCGGAAGGAACATTATATTGTCAGTTTTCTCAAGTTCCAGAGCATAAGGCAAAAGAGGATTCTTTTTAACCAGGGCTCCTGCTGCCGACAGTTCTTTTGCCAAAGTATCAGCATCTGTGCTCTGCGGAAGATTCTCGGTCAACCTGATAGTTGTAGGCCTTGCAGTCAAAAAGAACTCAAGCATCTGCTTTGTCTTATCAAAACCAAATTCACCGGTCCACTTCCTGCAGAGCCATTCGGGGGTTGAATAAAGTACTGATAAGTAGTCAACACCGCCGTTTTGCTCAATTTTTGGATATTCAATCTTATCTTTGTTTCTTGAAATATTGCGAAGAACACCGTTTACAAAGCCTTTTAGTCCGCTGAACTTATGCTTTGCAGCCAGCTTTACTGCCTCGTTACAGGCAGCGGAATCCGGCACCTGATCCATGAACATTATCTGATAAACGCTCATTCTCATAAGACTTCTTATAAGTGGCTGCATCTTTTTTACCGGTGTCTTGGAAAAAGAGTCAAGGACATAATCTATCTGTATGTTTCTCTCAAGACAGCCGTCAGTTACTCTCTTTATAAAGGCCTTGTCTCTCGTTTCAAGATAGTCATATTTTGTAAGTGTATCTTTTAAAAGAGATTTCTTTCTTGTATCTGATTTGTCGTATTCCATTAGAATACTGAGAATGATTTCCCTGGTATTGGGCATAAATAACTCCTGTTCTTATCTTCTTCTGTTGTTGATCATTATGAGTCTAAGGAGCTGAACAACTGCTGATGCTGCGCTGGCAACATAGGTCATGGCTGCGGCCGTAAGTACTTTTCTTGAATCAGCAATCTCTTCGTGACCAAGGATGCCATAGTCTTCAAGCATTACAAGTGCCCTGTGGGATGCGTTGAATTCCACGGGAAGTGTCACCACCTGGAAAAGAACCGCCAGAGAAAATACCATGATTCCAAAAGTTATAAGCGGACGAAGGCTTAGTAACATTCCAAGAAGCAATAACGGTATTCCTGCCTTTGAACCAATGCTTGCAGCAGGAAGAATCGCTGTCCTTATCTGAAGTGGCAAATATGCGTTGTAATGTTGAAGAACATGACCGCATTCATGAGCCGCAACACCGACTGCTGCTACAGAATTCGAGTTATATGTAGCATCTGAAAGATTTACTGTCTTGTTTCTCGGATCATAATGATCTGTAAGATTTCCCGGAACATGCATGACTGCCACATCATTTATCCCGTTTCTCCTTAGAATCTCCATGGCTGCCTGAGCCCCTGTAAGTCCACTCATACTGCGAACCCTGGCATATTTTCTGTAAACCGATGAAACTCTCGCACTGGCAATCATACACAAAATTGCCATCAAAATTACCAGAATGTACATCGGGTCTATTCCATAACCGTATCCATATCTCATTCCACTGTAATACATAATACTCGCCTCTTTTCAAATATTTTTATTCTACTGCACGTTTAAACCTGAGAATTACTGCCTGTTTTATTACTTACCAAGTTTACAGCCCAAAGTCAGCTTGTAACCGAGGAGGAAATCCTTGGCCTTCATTCTCTTTTTTCCCTCCAGCTGCAGCTCAAGGACTTCAAGGTAGCTATCTTTTGTTTTTACGGTAAAAGAATCTTTGGAAACCGCAACAATCGTGCCATTTTCTGCTTCAGATTTCTCGAAATCTGTGACAACCTTCACATCCCAGATCTTGAGCATCTTTCCATCCAGAAAGGTATAAGCACTGGGCCATGGATTAAGACCTCTTACAAGGTTTCTTATTGAAACAGCATCTTTTTCAAAATCAATAAGTCCCATGTCCTTGGAAAGTTTACCACACTTTGTGGCCTTCTCCTCATCCTGGGGAACAGGTGTCAGTTCTCCTCTTTCGATCATTGGAAGAGCTTCAACAATAAGCTCAGCCCCCAGCTTGGAAAGCTTATCAAACAATCCGCCACCTGTCTCATTTTCATCGATAAGTACAGCTCTCTGCAAAAGAATGTCTCCGGTGTCCATGCCTGCTGCCATCTGCATGATGGTAACACCTGTCTCTTTTTCGCCGTCTATTATTGACTGCTGAATTGGGGCAGCGCCTCTGTATTTTGGAAGGAGGGATGCGTGAATGTTAACACAGCCAAACCTTGGAATATCAAGAATTTCCTGGGAAAGAATCTGGCCAAATGCTGCCACAACGTAGATGTCTGCATCATACTTTTTAAGCTCAGCCACATTCTCCGGAAGCTTTATCCTTACAGGCTGAAATACCGGAAGATTATGCTCCAGCGCGCAGGCCTTAACATCAGAAATCTGTAGTTCCCCGCTCCTTCCCTTAGGCTTATCAGGCTGAGTCACCACAAGTACTACCTCATGACCCGCCTCAATTATCTTCTCAAGTGCACTCCTTGCAAAATCAGGAGTTCCCATAAAAACTATCTTCATATTATCCTCCATGAAATCCGGATTTCGTCTTAAGAAAAAACGTGGAAAATCCCTAAAACGATACAACTAGTGTACCATTTTAGGGATTCTTTGTACAATTACACGCAAGCTCTTCTCTTTGTAACTGAATCTTCGACCTTGCATTTTAAAATTTTAGCGTTCTCCGCCATTATTTTTTAATGACTAAAATCCAATCACTCTTTTGTGATATCAGCTCCGAAATACTTGTTGGAAATTTCTGAAAGTGTACCGTCTGCTCTGAGCTCAGCGATAGCATTATTGATCGCTTCTCTCAAAGAATCATTGTCTGAACCCTTCTTAAGCGGTATTGCACACAAAGTTGCGTCCTCATCTATAGCGGCAATTCTTAATTCTGTTGTGCCTGTAGTATTGATGTAATCCTGAGCTGTTGTCATGGAATTGATAGTTGCATCAACTGTTCCGTTAAGAACAAGTGTCATTGTTTCTCCGATAGTATCAACGTTTGAAACTGTTGCTCCGTTCTCAATTCCCATAGTCTCATAGGTTGATCCTGCTGAGTTAGCAGTCTTAAGACCGTTTAAATCCTCAAAAGAGTTGATTGTGTCGTTGCTTGCAAGAGTTACAACAACAGCGTGGTCGTAAACGTAAGGATCAGTGAAATCATAAGTCTCTTTACGCTCATCAGTAACACCTACACCGTTCGCCATCATGTCAAAGGTTCCTGTGGCAACACCTGTAAGTCCGCCATCGAAAGCAACCTCATTAAATACAGCTTCAACTCCAAGCTTTTCGGCAATTGCCTTAGCTACTTCAACGTCAAAACCAACGAGCTCATCTGTTGTCTCATCATGATAGGTAAATGGAGCCCAAACACCCTCTGTTGCTACAGTTATCTGGCCTGCTGCCTTGATACGTGCAAGGTGATCCTCAGCTGCTGCATCAGAAGTCTCCTCAGCTACAGATGCCTCAGTGGCAGGAGCCTCTGCTGATGCATCCTCAGTCGCAGGAGCTTCGCTTTCTGCAGGAGCCTGAGTATTTGCGGAAGAATCAGCTCCGCAGGCTGCAAGACTAAAAGTAGTCATAGTTGTTAACAGTAACATTGCGATTTTCTTTTTCATAATATACTCCCTTCAATTCTTAAAAACTCTCTGGTTCTTTGTTGTTTTGGTGATGCAAAAAACTCTTTTGCCTCTCCCTCTTCAACAATATTGCCATCAGCCATAAAAACCACGTGGGACGAAACTTCTTTTGCAAATCCCATTTCGTGGGTTACAACTATCATTGTCATGCCCTCTCCGGCAAGGCTTCTCATTACTTCCAAAACCTCCGCTGTAAGCTGCGGATCAAGTGCAGAAGTAGGTTCATCAAAATAAAGAATACTGGGGTCTGTGGCAAGTGCCCTTGCAATTGCAACTCTCTGCTGCTGTCCGCCTGAAAGCTGACTTGGATAATAGTCCTTGTAGCTGTCCATTCCTACCTTTACAAGGACGTCAAGCGCCTTCTCCTCCGCATTCTTTTTATTGATTTTTCTGGCAGAAGTAAGCCCCAGTGTAATATTCTGCAAAACTGTTTTATTTGCAAAAAGATTGTAATTCTGGAAAACGAAGCCTGTCTTCATCCTGATAGCTGCAATCTCTGACTTTTTAATCTTCGAAAGATCATACTCTTTTCCTTCAAAGAAAAGCTTTCCGCTATCAGCCTTCTCCAAAAAATTTATGCATCGAAGAAGCGTGGTCTTTCCTGAACCGGAAGGTCCAAGTATGGACACCACATCTCCCTTATTAACTTTTAAACTGACACCGTTTAAAACCTCATTATCCTCAAAGGCCTTTACGATGTCTTTTACCTCAAGAAGTGCCATTTATCACATTCCTTATATTCCAAAATAAAACGAAAACCGGACAATCTTTTTAATAATTCATCCTTACTTACGCACGCCGTAGCTTCCCAGCATCTTCTCTCCCTTTTTCTGAACAAAGGTAAGTACTGTACAGAACAAGAGATAAATTGCAGCAACTTCCAGATACAGCGGGAAATAATTGTAGGATTGTCCCGCAATCTGTTTGGTCCTTGTAAACATCTCCACTACAGTGATACTTGATGCAAGAGATGTTTCTTTTACCATTCCGATAAGGGAATTGAAAAGAGGCGGGAACGCTGTTCTGAAAGCCTGTGGCAAAATAATGTGCCACATGATCTGCATATAATTCATACCCACACAGTATCCGGCCTCAAGCTGTCCTGCAGGAACCGCTTCCATAGCCGCTCTCATAGTCTCCGCGCTGTACGCACCCTCATTTATGGAGAAAACTATTATTGCCATAACGAAGGGATTGGAATGAATTCCAATAAGCGGAAGTCCGTAGAAGGCCACCATGAGCTGAACAAGCAGCGGTGTACCTCTGATGATCCAAATATAGAGTCTGCATATCTGCTTAAGTACGGGAACCTTGGCAAACTGTATCATTGCCACAATTACCGCAACTACTGTGGATAGAAAAAAAGCTATGACTGCCAGTGGCAGGGTTACTTTAACACCATATTCTAATATTTTAGGAAAGGAGCTCACAAGGAGCTCCATAGTCTTTTGATCAAACATTAATTGTCATCTTCCTCAGATTCCTGCATGAGATCTTCATTGTTCACAAGCTCGCCTTCTACCTTTTCGACATACATATGTCCGTCAAGATGGTCAAGCTCATGACAGATTGCCCTTGCAAGAAGCTCTTCGCCTTCAATCTCGAATTCCTTCATATCAAGGTCATAAGCCTTTGCCCTGACATGATTCGGTCTTGTGACAATTCCTGACTTGCCTGGAATTGAAAGGCATCCCTCGTATCCTGTCTGCTCGCCGTCCGCCTCAATTATTTCAGGGTTTATCATAATGATCGGACTGTCAGCTTCCGGAGAAACATCAATTACTACTATTCTCTTAAGTATTCCAACCTGAGGTGCAGCAAGGCCAACGCCATTAGCCTCATACATAGTCTCAAGCATATCCTCTACAAGTTCTCTGATCCTAGGAGTTACTTCCTTAACTTCCTTACACTTGCGTTCAAGCACATCATCGCCGTATTCTCTGATTGTTCTAAGTGCCATCTCCCTCTCCTTCTTGCATTATCAAATTACCTTTTGCACAATTTATTTTAACACAGTTTTTATTTTTGTCAAAACTCAAATTCATTATCCCGGAAAAGCAGCATCAGAAGCCGTTTACCGGATCAAAGTCAAATTGTACCGTGATATTTCTTAGTCTTCCTGCTGACTCCTGATCCTTAATATACTTCTCCAGCATATCCTTGTAGGCTATAAGCCCTTCATAGTCATCCATCTTTACATACACAGCCATGCGGTAAACATCGTTGATCTTACTGATAGCTGCCATGGCGGGGCCGATAAAAACAGCGTTCCCGAAGATAAGCTTATTGTTTGCCATTTCCATCATGGCTCTGAGTTTGTTGGAAAATTCCATGCCCTCGGCTTCATCTTTGCTCTGTATCTGCACGGACATCATATGAGACACCGGAGGATACCGCAAAAGATCTCTGTATGCTATTTCCTCTTCATAAAAGGCCTCGTAATCCTGCTTTGAAGCGGTCTGAATGCTGTAGTGCTCCGGCTGATAGGTCTGGATAACTACGTTCCCTGCTTTTTCCCCACGTCCTGCTCTTCCTGCAGCCTGGGTAAGCAGCTGGAAAGTTCTCTCACTTGCTCTGTAATCGCTGGCATAAAGCGACATGTCCGCAGCAAGTATTCCCACCAGCGTTACATCCGGGAAGTCGTGTCCCTTGACGATCATCTGAGTACCTACCAGCACATCTGCTTCCTTATTGGCAAAAGAGGAAAGTATCTTATCGTAACTTCCCTTCGTCCTTGTAGTATCCGCATCCATTCTAAGTACCCGCGCCCCGGGCCAGAACTTTTTCACCTCATCCTCTATCTGCTGGGTTCCTGCCCTGAAAGATGACACATACTTTGACTGGCACTTTGGGCATATCTTTCTCACAGGCTCTTCATATCCGCAGTAGTGGCATACAAGCCTTCCTCCCCTGTGTTCCGACAAAGAAACATCGCAGTGAGGGCATTTAAACACATGTCCGCAGGATCTGCAGGATACAAAACCCGCAAGGCCTCGCCTGTTGATAAAGAGCATTGCCTGCTCGCCCCGGCTTAACCTGTCCTCCATCAGCTGCTGAAGCCTTCTTGAAAAGATGGAGCGGTTCCCGCTTCTTAGTTCCTCCCTTAAATCTGCCACTTCTACCGTAGGCAGCGTTCCGCCGGTGAGCCTTCTTTTAAGTTCAAAAAGCTTGTACTCACCCTCTTTTGCCCTGTAATAGGACTCCAGCGAAGGAGTCGCTGACCCCAGTACCACGCTTGCCCCGTCCGGCACAAGTTTTCCCAGTTCTATCGCCGTCTCCCTTGCATGAAATTTAGGAGCATTCTCACTCTTGTAAGTTGATTCATGCTCCTCATCGATTATGATTATTCCGGTATTTGGAAACGGGGTAAAAAGAGCAGACCTCGGGCCGATGATTATATCAATATCCCCGGTCCTTGCTCTCTCCATCTGATCAAATTTTTCTCCCGGTGAAAGAGATGAATTCATAACAGACACTCTGTCTCCGAAATGCCTGTAAAATCTCATCAGCGTCTGATAAGTCAGCGCTATCTCCGGGATAAGGACAATCGCCTGTTTTCCTCTCTTTATGATCTCATCGATCAGCGCAATGTAGACTTCCGTCTTTCCGCTTCCCGTGATTCCGTGGATAAGGTAAGTTTCTCTTTTGCCCTCATCATAATCTCTGGTAAAAGAGCTTACGATTTCCTGCTGCTCCGGGCTTAAAACTTTGTTCCCATATCGCGAAGAATCTCCTGCCACAGGCTTTCTGAAATATTCCTCTTCCTCAATCCGGATGATTCCCTGATCTGCAAGACTTTTTAAAGTGGCCGCACTTACATTCAATTTGTTAGTAATAAGTTCGTACGGGATTCTCTCATCAGGGGTTTCAAGGATCTCACGAAGGATCCTCTCTCTTGCCTTCTGCTTTTTCCTGACGCACTCGTAAAAGTACTCTGTCGCTTCTCTCACGTTCATCCTTAGAGAAACGAATTTCCTCTTCTGCCTCGCCTGCTTCTTGTTAGCGGGAAGCACTGTCTTAAGTGCCGCAGAAAACGTAGATCCGTAGTGTCTCTTCATCCATGCAGCCAGACGTATTGAAATATCCTCAGCATTGACAGCATCCTGCCTTATGCCGGTAATATCCTTTATCTTGTCAGGCTCCCAGTTCGGCTCATCCGTAAGCTCGATAACATACCCTTTTCTCAGAGTATTTCCCTTTCCAAAGGGAATATCCACCGGCGTTCCCACTTCAATTTTCTCTTGAAGTCTCTCCGGAATCCGATACTGAAAGGGCCTGTCCACCTTCTCATGGGATATATCAATTATTACATTGGCATACTTTCTGCTTTTTTCCACACTCTTCCCCACGTCAAACTATATTCACTCGTGCATTTTATCTTTTCTCTGAGTACTGCTCTTTCATCAGAATTCATTCCAGAGCATTATTTTCCCTGCAGTTTATATTTTCTTTGAAACACTACTCTTTCATCCATATTTATTCCAGAGCATTGTTTCCCCATGCAGTTTATCTTTTCCCATGAACAGGTCTTTGGATAATGATGATGAGTTCTGAGCGATTTTCAGGCTGCAGAGATGAGACCCTTTTAGGGGCTCATCGACGCGTTTAGCCTGATGAGCACAGAATCATCATCATATCCAAAGACCGTCCGGGAAGCCAAAACCCTCCGGGGAGCCAAAACCCTCCGGGGCAATCACTGTTTTCTTTCGTCGAGGATTTCCTGAATGATCACGCGCTCATCCATAGGGTATTTTACACCCTTGATCTCCTGGTAATCCTCATGTCCCTTTCCTGCAAGAACAATGATGTCGCCCTGCTCGCCATGATCTATGGCGTAGCGGATAGCTTCTTTTCTGTCGGTGATCTTAATATATTTTCCGTCGGTCTTTTTCATACCTGTCTCGATATCATTCATGATATCCTCAGGCTCTTCATATCTTGGGTTATCGGATGTGATAATGGTAAAATCCGAGTATTTTCCGCTGACTTCACCCATTTCAAAGCGGCGCAATTTACTTCTGTTGCCGCCACAACCAAATACACTGATAAGGCGATTTGGATGATAATCACGAAGGGTTGTAAGAAGACTCTTAAGTGCCATTGCATTATGAGCATAGTCGATCATGAGAGTGAAATCATCGGAGACCTTTACCATCTCAATTCGTCCCTTAACCTTGGCTTCCTTGAGGGCAGGCGCGATTTCTTTTGCCGTGCATCCAAAATGCCTTGCAACCGCAACCGCACAGAGGGCATTATATACGCTGAACTTGCCGGGAGTTCTGATCTCGCAGTGCATATCGATAAGTCCAGCTGTATCAAAGAACACGCCCAGTTCACCGGGCTTTCTGATGTAAGCAAGATTGATTGCTCTAAGATCTACACCCTCATTAAAACCATAGGTTTCAACCTCGCAGGTATGTCCCTCAAGGATATCATCTGTGTGGATATCGTCTCCATTGCAGATACCGACTTTGCACTGTTTAAAGAGCAGTCCCTTACAATGCATATAGTCTTCAAAGTCCTTATGCTCATTAGGCCCGATGTGATCAGGCTCGATATTTGTAAATATACCCAGATCAAAAGTAAAGCCCTGACTTCTGTGAAGCATAAGTCCCTGGGAAGAAACCTCCATTACCACACTGTCACATCCGGCTTCTACCATTTCTGCCATATACTGCTGAAGTGTAAAAGATTCAGGCGTGGTATTTTCTGAGTGGATATGCTTATCTCCGATAATAACTTCAATTGTTCCGATAAGACCGACCTTATGTCCGGCATTTTCCAGCATGCTTCTTATAAGGTATGTGGTTGTTGTCTTTCCCTTTGTTCCGGTAATTCCGATGGTCTTAAGCTTACTTGCAGGGTGGTCAAAATAAGCAGCTGAAATAAATGCCATCGCATATCTGGTGTTTTCAACTCTGATAACCGCAATCTCACTGTCCGTTGGAAGTTCTACATCTGCTTCCACAACAATAGCAGCAGCTTTTTTCTCTGCCGCTTCCATTGAGCAACTGTGTCCGTCAAAATTAGCTCCTTTAATACAAATGAAAAGACTTCCCTCAGAAATCTTCCTGTTGTCATTGACAACCTCAGTAATTTCAACGCTTTCAGGATTAATGAGGGTCGATGAATTTCCTTTTGTAACTTCACATTTTAGCCCTTCTAAGAGTTTTGACAGCTTCATACTTAAATACACCTCCAATTAAACGTAATTGCATCCGTTAAACTAATTTTAATTAAATTTTAATTAACTTTGATTAATTCTAATTTTTATATTTTTTTCACACTTTATTCACATTTTTTTGATAATATAATAATCAAGAAGTGAGGAACACCTCACTATCTCCCCCTCATAAGAAACCGCAGACACACGCCGACGCGTGTGTTTTTGTGGTTTTAGGGGATTTTTTATTTTCAGTCACTTTTTTTTGATTCATTAAGTCGATCATTTTCCCATTTTTCGCATCATCATACCAGATAATCATTCATGATAAATTGAAGGCTATCTCTTCCCTGATAGCTGTTTATATCCGGGTAATAGGCCACATTTACCTTCATCTTTCCATCAGTACTGCCATTATAGAGTTCATCAACAGCTTCCCTTCCGTATTTCTCAGAAAGTGCTTCGTGCCATTTTTCCATATCCCCGAAATATATCATCTCGTATATGCTGCCACTCTCATCCGTAACTTTGTACTTTCCGCAGTTTCTGTTTTTACCCATGATCCTTCCTGACAAAAGAGTTACATCTCTTTGAGCAAATACAGGTTTACTATTCCCGTTTCCAAAGGGCTCCAGCTTCTCAAATTCCCTAACAAGGGCCATATCTGCGTATTTAAAAGGCATAACCATGTCAATATGAAGCACCGGCTCGAAATCAGCTCCTTCGAGATGACAATTTTCATTCAGTCTGTCCCTTAGTATCTCAATGTTTTCCTCCGGCAGAGAAAGTCCTGCAGCCATCTTGTGTCCGCCAAACTTTGTAAAAAGATCCTTGCATGCACTAAGTTCTTCATACATATCGTATTTTTCAATAGAACGCCCGGATCCCTTTGCTCCGCCGTCTGATGCGCTTGTCAGAACAAATGTAGGTCTGTAATATTTCTCTTTTATCTTACCGGCAATAATTCCTGCTATAGATTCATGAACATCCGGAAGATAGATAACAAGAACCTTTGGGAGTTCTCCATCGTAGCAATGCGCTTCAACATATTCTATAGCAGCATCAACGCCTAGTTTGGTCATATCCTTGCGGCTGTCGTTAAGTGCCTTAAGGTCGCCTGCTATCTGAGCTGCCTCCGACTCATCCCTGCTAAAGAAAAGAGAAAGAGCTCTTGTGGCAAGATCAAGTCTTCCTGTAGCATTAAGACAAGGTCCTATCACAAAGCCATAGTGATAGCAGCTGATTCTGCTCTCATCAAGGCTGTTGACATGGATCAGCGCTTTAAGACCTATATTCCCTGTATTTTCAATAAGGCTCAGGGACTTTTTTACTATCACCCTGTTCTCGTCCTTGAGTTCCATAACATCACAAACCGTGGCTATTCCGGCAAAAACAAGCATTTCTCTAAAGAACGCATCAGTAGCAGCATCTTTTCCAAAATCAGCTCCCGCTTCATGGCTGTCAGATGTATCTGATACCTTAAGATCTTGACCTTTCGCCATCTCTGCAAGTACCTGCAAAAACTTGTATGCCACTACAGCTCCGCAGATTTCGGAAAAAGGATAGCTTCCGTCTTTACGTTTGGGATCGATTACTGCATCCGCAGGAGGAAGAATTTCTTTCTTTTCATCGTTATCTCCCACCTCAAAAGGAACTTCATGGTGGTCAGTCACAACCACTGTCATTTTCTTTTCCTTGGCATGCTGAACCTGCTCAAAAGCTGCAATTCCGTTATCGCAGGTAATTATCGTATCTATTCCTGCTTCGTAAGCATCCTCCACAAGCTTGATACTAAGGCCATACCCATCCCTTACTCTATCGGGAAGTACGCAGTCTACATCTGCTCCAAAGAGCCTAAGTCCTGATACCAGAATAAAAGAGGAGCATATTCCATCAACGTCATAGTCGCCGATAACTCTGATTCTGGCTCCGGCCTTTATCCTTTCAAGCATTACCTCTGCGCCCTTCTCCATATCCGCCATAAGCTTTGGATCATGAAGGGCATCCAGCCCGCCGTTTAAATACGCATCAACAGCCACGTCGCTGCACTCAGTCGCCTCATTAGCTCTATTTGTAATAAGTCTGTTAGCGATAAGTCTGGCTGTTACATTCCTTATCCCGAATTTCTTAGCCAGCCTGTCGAAATCAGCCTTCTTATTTGCTATCATCCATTTTGACATACATTACTCCAGTAAACCATATTAAAAAATGATATGTGCTTTGAAATTAGTGCCATTTAAAACTGCACACGAAAGCACACATATACCAATTATACTACTTCACAAAGCTTTTTTGAGCACGATTTTGAATTGCCAGGCAGATTGGAATTGGGGATTAAAAAATAAATATATTTATGAGACATTATGAGGAGCAGATGAAACACATAATAAAAAAACAGGAAAATGTCGATTTCTATGAGTAACACGAAATGAGACATTTTCCTGTTTTTGAATTTTGTGTTTCACTGCGAAGGAATAGCGAATAAATATATTTATTTTAATCCCCTACCCAATCGCCTGGCAGCCAGAACCTATCAAGCCTTCTTTGCAAAGAATGTCTTAAAGTTGTTCTTGAGGTCGTACCACATAGGTGATGCAATAAAGATTGATGAATATGTACCGCAGATAACACCAACCATAAGAGGAAGTGCAAATGCCTTAATATCAGCTACACCAAATACATAAAGAGCTGCAACTGTGAAGAATGTTGTTGCTGATGTGAAAAGGCTTCGTGTAAGTGTCTGAGAAACACTGGTGTTAACAAGTTCTGCCATTTCCTTCTTACTTGTTGCATTATGAAGGTTCTCACGGATACGGTCAAATGTAACGATTGTATCGTTGATTGAATAACCTATAATTGTAAGAACAACGGCAATGAATGTACTGCCTACTGCAAGTCTTGTAAGCGCATATGCGACTACAACGACAATGGCATCATGTGCAAGAGCTATGATAGCTGCAGCACCGAACTTAATATCCTTAAATCTGATCCAAATGTAGATAAGCATAAGGATAAGGGCTACAATAAGAGCCTCAACAGCTGCTGTTCTCATCTCTGAACTTATTGTTGAGCTGATCGTTTCAGCAGCAATATTATCAGCAGATACGCCGTAGTTATTTACAAGTGCTTCATCAACCTTCTCTCTCTGATCAACTGAAAGTGTTGAAGTCTTAAAGATAACCTGATTGGTTCCTGCAACTGTCTGAATCTGAAGCTGATCTATGCCGGCAGCATTCTTGATATCTGCAGCAACTGTGCTCTCAAGTTCCTCAAGTGTATATGCCTTGTCGAAAGTAACTGTTGTTGAAGTACCACCAACAAAGTCAAGGCTGTAGTTAAATGCTCCCTTACCCTGGGAAGCATTGATTCCCATTGCTGCAATTCCGATAACGAAAACCAGACATGAAATTGCATAGAAGATCTTTCTCTTTGCAACAAAGTCAATAATCTTAGCCTTCTTGGCCTTACCGTAAAGTACAGGGTTCTGAAGACCAAGTCCGTAAAAGATGTTTGTAATAACTCTTGTAACAACAAGTGCAGTAAACATTGAAAGGATGATACCAAGCATAAGTGTCTCGGCAAATCCCTTGATGGAACCTGTTCCACCAATTCTAAGTACTATCGCAACGATAAGTGTTGTAACGTTACCATCAATAATAGATGAAAGGGCTTTGTTGTAACCGCTCTTTCTGGCCTCATCAACAGCTTTGCCGCCTGCAATCTCCTCTCTGATTCTTGAGAAAACAAGAACGTTAGCGTCTACCGCCATACCAATTGAAAGGATGATACCTGCGATACCCGGAAGTGTAAGTGTCATCTCAAAAGCTGACAGAAGGAACACTATAGCTCCGCAGTAGAATGCAAGTGCAAGTGTCGCAGACACACCAAGTATTCTGAAGAAAGCTATCATAAAGATAGCAATAAGTGCAAATCCTACAGCTGCTGCATATAAGCTTGTTCTGATAGCGTTTGAACCAAGCTGAGCGCCTACTACATTAGAACGCAGTTCGTTAAGCTGAAGCTTAAGACCACCGATTCTGATCATTGATGCAAGGCTTTGTGCGCTTTCATAATCACGCATACCTGTGATAACTGCCTTACCGTCTGTAATTTCTGCCTGAACCATAGGAACAGAAATAAACTCACCATCATAGTAAATACCGATGGACTCACTCTTTGAAAATGCTCTCTTGGTAGCCTCTGCAAATGCCTTGGCTCCTGCCTCTGAAAACTCTAGAGAAACAACTGCCTCATTTCCGCCGTATGAATCCTGCTGGTAAACAGCCTGAGCAGCTGTTACGTCAGAACCTGACAGAACAATGTCTCCGCTCTCTGTAAGAGACTCGATTGTCTTGCCTTCTGTAAGTTCATAAATACCGGCCTTGAAGCCAAGCATTTCCTCGCCCGCATCATAGTAATTGGGATTTCCATCATCATCTGTCTGACGAATGAAATACAGATTACCGGGCTGACCAAGTTCCTCAAGAATCTTGTTGGCATCTGTAACTCCCGGAATCTCAATGTTGATTCGATTTGATCCCTCCTGATAAACCTGAGCCTCTGTGCTGTACTGATCTACACGCTGCTGGAGCTTGTAGATTGTGTCGCTCATATCCTCTTTATCAGTGTTTGTTTCACCTACTACTTCATAAGTGATGCTGACACCACCTGCCAGATCAAGTCCAAGGCTTATACTGGACAGTGATCCTGACTTATCTTCTCCCAGTCCGTAAACTGCTGTGTAGCCAAGACCCCCAAGCAGTGCAAGGACAACGATAAGCGCAAGTATTGATTTCAAGCGTTTCATTATTAATTCCTCCCATTAACCTTCTTCGGCCATAGCCGCTTTTATCATTATAGCACACTCTATGCGCTTTCTTTGAAGCTCACATCCGTGCTTATATGTTGTATTGATATCCCCGTTAAAATTGTATGCGTTGGCAGCACATCCACCACTGCAGTAATATCTTGCAAAGCATTTCTCACACTCAGGTCGTGAGTAGACATTGCTCTTTTTAAACATTTCACGAATATCGTTTCTGGTGATTCCATCATAAACGTTACCCATGATGAAGTCTTCATTTCCCACAAACTGATGGCAGGGGTACAAGTCTCCCCAAGGGGTTACTCCCAGGTATTCACATCCTGACCCGCATCCTGAAAGCCTTTTAGCAACGCAAGGTCCACCCTCAAGATCAATGTTAAAGTGGAAGAAATTAAATCCTCTTCCCTCTTTCTGTCTCTCAAGATAGAACTTTGCAAGCTTGTCATACTCCTCGCAAAGCTTTGGAATATCCTCATCCTTTAAAGAATACCAGTCTTCAGGCTTAGCTACAACAGGTTCTACGGAAATCTGCTTGAATCCAAGATCAGCCAGATGCTTTACATCCTCTGAAAAATCGAGGTTGTTGTGTGTAAATGTTCCTCTTACAAAGTATCTGAGCTGATGACGGGATTCTGCTACCTTTTTAAACTTAGGAACAATATCATCGTAGCAGCCCTGTCCGCCCTTTCTTGGACGCATGAAATCGTTGACCTCTTTACGTCCGTCTATAGAAAGGACAATGTTACCCATTTCCTTATTGACATAATCAAGGATCTCGTCTGTAAGAAGAGTTCCGTTTGTTGTAATTGTAAATCTGAAGTTCTTGCCTGCTTCCTTCTCGATTGAACGGCCGTACTCAACGATCTTTTTAACCACTTCCCAGTTCATAAGCGGTTCGCCACCAAAAAAGTCAACTTCCAGATTGCGCCTTGATCCTGAATTCTTAACAAGGAAATCAAGAGCAGCCTTACCAACCTCTTCGCTCATAAGAGCACGTCTGCCGTGGTATTCACCCTCATCGGCAAAACAGTATTTACATCTGAGATTGCAATCATGAGCGATGTTAAGGCAGAGAGCCTTGACTACAGTTTCCCTGTTCTGGAATTCATCCACATAGTTCTCATAAACGTCATCTGTATAAAGAACTTCCGATGCCCTAAGCTCTAAAAGCTCATCTATAGCTTCCTTAATATCCTCTTTGGGGTAGTTATCAGCAATATCGGTAGTAGATAAAACATCCTTAAAAAGCTCTTCTGCTTCCGCTTTATCCACTTCATTTTTGCCCTCTGCACAAGCTGCTGTTCCATACTTGTTGCAAAGCTTCTCCTCTATGACCCCTACCAGGTCAAAAACAACGTCATCAACGACATGAACAGATCCGCTGTTCACATCAAGAACAATGTTGTAACCGTTGTTCTTATATGCATGAACCATAAAAACTCCTTTTTTAATTATTCAAAGCCAGACTCGAAAATGCAAGCATTTTCTCGTTGTCGCGTTCGCGTCAAATATAAATATATAAATTCATATTTCTGAATAAATTCGTAATATGAATTTATATATTTATGCCTGGTTTTGAATATCGCGCAAAAATTGAGCAGCGACCGTAAAAATCGCTGCCCGACATGACAAAATCATGTATCCGGGACTATTATTTTCACTCCCGGATTATCTGTGACCGGTAATTATTATGGCCAATCCCAGATTGTCCATAATATTCGGGCGATAATAAAATTTGCTTCGCAAAGATCGCCCTCACTCTTGTATCACTTTCTCACGAAGTCCGCAGCAAGTGCGAACTTCTGCTTAAATATGTGATATTATTATTTTACTATCTGCTCGCAGCTCTGATTTCCTACAGTACAGGAAGTCTTGCAAGCTGACTGACAAGATGTCTGGCACTCGCCGCATCCGCCCTTCTTCATAGATTCCTTAAGATTTCTTGTAACAAGTGACTTAACATGCTTCATAATAATGCCTCCTACTAGACTCGATAATACAGTGTCAAGTTATAAACTCATATTTCGAGTTATTCAAGGGTCAGTATAACATACTTTCAGCAATTATAAAAGATATTTTTTATCACTAATCAAGCAGATCACTCAGCTTTTTACCATAGAAGAAATCCTTTTCAAGCTTATAGAATTCATTCCACATCGGAAGAGTTTTACACCCTGAAGCCCTTTGGCATTTTTCGCAATCTTCATCCAAACACGCAACCGGTGCAAAAGACCCTTCCATAAGCTCAATGATTTCACCAACAGAGTAGTCGGATGGCTTTTTACAAAGCTTGTATCCGCCATGTTTTCCGCTGGCGCCGGTAATAAGACCGCCTTTAACCATCTCTTTTGCAATTATCTCGAGATATTTCTTGGAAATATCCTGTCTTGCTGCCACATCCTTAAGAGGAATGAATTCATCAGAGTCTTGCTGAGCCAGATCCACCATCACTCTAAGGGCATATCGTCCTTTTGTCGAGAACATGAATTACCTCCCAATCTTCTTTTAACCATTCCTATTATAGTATACCACCTTGTCATCCGGGTATTAAGCTCTGCTTATCGCAAGAGTTAATTATATGTTATCGTAAAACATATTGACATAGTAGGCAAATAAATTATATTATCGTTTCAACAAAAACACAGGCCACAAGTACATTAGACAAGATGTGGATGCAATATCATCAACAATTTCGGCATATCCATTGCAATCATTTTTTTATTAAAGAGCCGGAAATACAAGGAGGAAAAAAGGTATGAGCAATTACAAATTTGAGACACTTCAGTTACATGTCGGACAGGAACAGCCTGATCCTGCTACTGATGCAAGAGCAGTTCCTATTTATCAGACTACTTCTTATGTATTTAGAAATTCCCAGCACGCAGCCGACAGATTCGGCCTTGCAGATGCAGGTAACATTTATGGAAGACTTACAAATTCAACTCAGGATGTTCTTGAGAAGAGAATTGCAGCTTTAGAAGGCGGCAGTGCAGCTCTTGCTGTAGCATCCGGAGCAGCTGCCATCACATATACAATTGAAGCCCTCGCTGCAAACGGCGGACACATTGTTGCACAGAAGACAATCTACGGCGGAAGCTACAATCTTTTGGCACATACTCTTCCACAGTACGGTGTAAAGACTACATTTGTTGATGCTCATAATCTTGCAGAGGTTGAAGGTGCAATTCAGGATAACACAAGAGCCATCTATCTTGAGACACTTGGAAATCCCAACAGTGATATTCCTGACATTGATGCAATTGCAGAAATCGCTCACAAACATGGCCTTCCGCTTGTAATAGACAATACTTTCGGAACACCATACCTTATCAGACCTATCGAGCACGGCGCTGACATCGTTGTTCATTCAGCCACAAAGTTCATCGGCGGACACGGAACAACTCTCGGCGGAATCATCGTTGAGTCAGGCAAGTTCAACTGGAAGGAAAGCGGAAACTATCCTCAGATTGCTGCTCCTAACCCAAGCTACCACGGAGTATCCTTCTATGATGCTGTAGGACCTGCTGCCTTTGTTACTTATATAAGAGCAATCCTTTTAAGAGATACAGGCGCTACAATTTCTCCATTCAACGCATTCCTGCTTCTTCAGGGTGTTGAGACACTCTCCCTTCGTCTCGACAGACATGCAGAGAATACCAAAAAGGTTGTTGAGTTCCTTGCAAATCACCCACAGGTAGAGAAGGTTAATCATCCTTCACTTAAGGATCATCCTGACCACGCTCTCTATGAGAAGTACTTCCCTAACGGAGGCGCATCAATCTTTACCTTTGAGATCAAGGGCGGAAAAGAAGCTGCCTGGAAGTTCATTGATAACCTTGAGATCTTTTCACTTCTTGCAAACGTTGCAGATGTAAAGAGCCTTGTTATCCATCCTGCTACAACAACTCACTCACAGCTTAACGACGAGGAGCTTGCAGATCAGGGAATCACTCAGAGCACCATCAGACTTTCAATTGGTACTGAGCACATCGATGACATCATCGCAGACCTTGAGAAAGGCTTTGCAGCTGCCAGGTAATCTTACATATTCATTTTTCGTGTTACATATTCTTCTAATATATATATTCACTCTTCAGAGGCTTCGCGTTTTTTCTGCGAAGCCTCAATTATTTCGGCTATTCTCATAAATTTAAAATACCGGACGTAACCACACTTTTGTTACGTCCGGTTTGCATATTCACACATTTTTCCCAGTCTTACAGATGTCCTTAAGGCAACACCTTTCGCAGTCAGGACGACGGGCAACGCACACCTGCCTTCCATGAGTTACAAAGCGGTGGCACAGAGCATTGCCTTCCTCAGGAGGGATGATCTTCCAAAGCTCCTTTTCAACCTTTCCGGGTTCCTTGATATCATCCACGAGGCCTATCAGATTGCACAGGCGAATGCAGTGAGTATCAGTAACTATGGCGGGTTTTCCGTACACATCGCCCAGCACAAGATTGGCGCTCTTTCTGCCAACTCCCGGAAGCTTTAAAAGCTCTTCCATAGTATCCGGTACAACTCCGCCATACTCGTCCCTGAGCATCTTCATGCAGGCTGAAATATCGCGAGCTTTGGAATTTCCAAGGCCGCAGGGCCTTACTATTTTCTCAATCTCTTCAACAGGAGCATCTGCAAGATCATTAAGAGTCGGATATTTTTCATATAAAAGAGGTGTGATCATATCTACTCTTTTATCTGTGCACTGTGCCGCGAGGCGCACACTGACAAGAAGCTGCCAGGCCTTGTCATAGGCAAGGGTGCAGACTGCGTCCGGGTACTCATTTCTCAATCTCTCTATTACCTCAAGCGCCAGTTTTTTCTTGGTCATATTCTCTCCTTCTTCTCATAGCAGAAATCTTCACAGAAGTCATATATCTTGCTGATGCTTTCCTTCTAAACCATGTAGATACTTCGCAGAAGTCATTGTTCTTACAGTGCTTACTCTTTCTCCGCAAGGACTCCTGCTCTGTAGGCTGCAAGGAGCTGTTCAAGCTGGCTGATCCTTTCCTTGATCTCCTTGCCGATATCTGTATCCGCCACCATTTTTCGATTTTCCACGTGCTGCACGAGAACAGTATCCGAGTGGATATCGCTTCCGGTCTCAACAGCTTTTTCCACAGACTCAAAGGGCTCATGGGCCGCCAAAAGAAATCCGTAGGAATTGTAGGTAAGCGTATATCCCGCTATTCCGGTCTTTGGCTGATATGCTTTTGAAAAGCCACCGTCAATCACTATAAGTCTTCCGCCGCATTTTACAGGAAGCTCTCCCTTTTTTGCTTCTACCGGAACATGCCCGTTTATGATGTGACTTTCAGAAGAAGAAAGCCCGAACTCATTAAGGATCATGGTCACCGTCTCATCCTTATCATACCACGTGTAATAAGGATTCTTTTTTTCAGTGTGAGTCTCTTTATCCTCGACAAAATAGCGCTCAAAAGTAGCCATCTTGTTTTTGCCGAAAACAGGTGAATTCTCATGGCACCAGGTGTACCAGAGCATGTCCATTCCAAGATGCTTTTCACCAGGATCTATGGAAAAATAGCCTTTCCTTAGGAGTTTTTCCAGTTCGTCATAAAGCTCTTTTCCCTTATACTTCTGTCCACAGATCTCAACTTCCTTTAGCTTACCATCCTCGGTCAGTGGAACACAACCATGGAAAAGAAGATTGTTGTTATAAGTTTTGTATAGGCTCCCTTTGCGGTATAAAAACCTCACATGTTCCTGGAGCTTTTCGCACTTAACAAAGCCGTTTCGCAGCTTATCCATAACCTCTGCTTCTTCCTTGGAAAGAGCGTAAGGATCAGCTGGGTCTA
Organism: Butyrivibrio sp.; assembly: GCA_015056585.1. Classification (GTDB taxonomy): domain Bacteria; phylum Bacillota; class Clostridia; order Lachnospirales; family Lachnospiraceae; genus Butyrivibrio. Next base: position 45,651 of record SVFZ01000063.1, read on the forward strand.
TCGTAGGAAAGTTCGTATCAAGGAGCTTGTACTTTTTCCCATCAATGGTTACAGTGCCTTCTTCAAGGTCCATCTTATCCAAAAGAAGCCTGTCTTCCATGTGAAATTCCGGATGCTGCTTTATGAGCTGACCCTCCACCTTGAACTGTATAACAGCGATAGCCTTATGCATCTTTCTGTCAATCTCAGCATTTGAAAGATCATACTCCCCTTCCCTGTAATGAAGATTAAAGCAGCTGCATGGATCATCCTTATAAGTCTCCAGCGCAAACTTAAAAAGTGGTAAAAGATTAATCCCATAACCGTCTTCAAGAATGTCGAGATTTCCGTATCTTGCGGAAAAACGCAGAACTGTCGCGATACAGGCAGGATGCCCCGTAGCTGCTCCCATCCATACAATATCATGGTTTCCCCACTGAATATCAACGTTGTGATGACTCATTAGTACATCCATGCATTTGTGAGGCCCCGGACCTCTGTCATAGATGTCTCCCACTATATGAAGATGGTCCACAACAAAGCGGCTTATGGCGTTTGATAGCGCAACGATAAGTTCCGGAGCCTTTCCGATCCTGATCACAGTATGGATTATCTCGTTGTAATAAGCTTCCTGATTGCCCTGATCTCTGCGGCCTGTGATAAGTTCTTCTATAACATAGGCAAAATCCTTAGGCAGCGCCTTTCTCACTTTAGACCGCGTATATTTGCTGGCAGCACTTTTGCAGACCTGGATAAGCCTGTTTATCATCACCACATACCAGTCGTCCATATTCCAGGCTGTACCGCGTATCATCCTTATGCGCTCTTCGGGATAATAGATAAGAGTGGCAAGATCCCGCTTTTCTTTTTCCGAGAGCATATTTCCAAACTCTTCATCTATCTTACGTTTAACAGCTCCCGAGCCATTTTTTAGAACGTGCGCAAACTGCTCGTATTCTCCGTGAATATCGGAGAGATAGTGCTCTGTGCCTTTCGGAAGGCTCAGTATTGACTGAAGGTTTATGATCTCTGTTGCCGTAGTTGCAACATTCGGAAATTGTCTTGAAAGGATTCGCAGTGACTGTTCCTGTATTATTTCATTTTCCATCTGATACTCTCCCCTGAACTATGTTTTTCGCATGAAAATCGAGCAACAAAAAATGATGCAAGAGCCCCAAAAAACATGTCTCTTACATCATTATATAGATAAATTCAATCGAAAACCCGTTTATTTTTTTAACAAATGTAGTAAATACACTACTATTGCAAACTTTCAGCCTGCAAACAATAGCTCAAATACTGCCTTGTATCTGATACAGAAGAGATTGCTTCATTAAGTTCTTTCTCTTTTCCCTGTCTGATCTCCTCTTTCTTCTGTTTGATATACTCCGTCTCATGTCCCATTCTCTTGGATAAAAAGAGAATTCCGGCAAGTCTCATGACATCACCGCTCTCGTAGGCTTTTTTGGCATACTCTTCCATCTTTTTGTAGACTATATCCGTCGGATATTCCTTGATCAGCTCTACAGCCGGCATAAAATAGGCCTCATCTATATCCCTTAAACACTCAAAAAGAAAATCTATCCCAACTCTTTTTTGTGGATAATTGACCATTTTTATCAGCTCTATGCCATTGCATACGCTGTATTCATTCTTGAATTTATCAAAAACCAGAAAATCTTCAATATCCACATATTTCTTTCTGACAGCCTTGGATGTGTTCTTGATTTCGTTTGTGGTAAGAACTCTTTCAAAAAAGATCTCTCCACCTTCTTTATTTATAGACCAGGGGCTGAATGTTCTAAGCCCCAAGGCATTAAAGTTCTTTCCGTTCCTGATAATCATCTTTTCCCATTCATATCGGACCTTACTCCAGTCTGCCTTTGACAGGGATCCATCCTTGCCGATCAGTTCTTCAAAGCTTTGCACTGCGATAGAGGGCATTACTTTGTAATACATTCCCCTTGCCTCGAAGAAACTTTTCAGTTCCTTCTTTATATGAGGAAGTTTGGCTTTAAAGGGAAGTTCAATGATCGCACCATCAATAGTATAGATGCAGTTTTTCTTCTCGTTATAACCGCACAAAAGATCCATGGGAATATAACCTCCCAGAATATTTACCCACTTCTGGTCTTCACTTATAAGAATATGCTTTAGCTCTTTTCCCTTCTCATCTGTAAACGGACTGAAAGTATAATTACCTACAAGTTCCCTGACCTGATCCTGTCCAAAGAGCTTTCCGTAATGGGGAGCCACATCGAAGGGCTCTTTTTCCATATGCTCTTCTCTTTTCTCAAGTTC
>SVFZ01000005.1 GCA_015056585.1 Butyrivibrio sp.
AATCGGGGTGACAGGATTCGAACCTGCGACCTCGTCGTCCCGAACGACGCGCTCTACCAAGCTGAGCCACACCCCGTGGAAAAATTATTGAGTTGAAAAATCGGTTTCGGGCGCAACGTCCCGAACGCAGCGCTCTACCAAACTGAGCCACGCCTCGATAAAAGAAACAAATCAGCTGAATGAAAAAGAGCCAACCAAGACTCTTTTTCATCAGCAAGCATTACAAATTATACCAATGTTATCCGCATTTGACAACCTTATTTTTCTTCTTCTGAAGTGTCTGCGTTTTCAGCCGCAGCTTCTTTCTCAGGTGAATCCCCATCTTCTGAGCTTTGCTGCTCTTCCTTTTTTTCCAAAGGCTTATCTGTAAGATCCTCCAAAAGAATTGTCATCATGTCGTCACCGCTTGGATTTTCAAGGGTTGATATTCTTCTGGCCTGATTTGTTATAATCTCTTCGAATAGATTTCTAACCTCACGGGCATTTGCGAAATTGTCGATGTTCTCAAGCTTCTTTGCTGTGATGAGGGCTCTCACCTGATGCTTAACGTCCTCATCCACTTTGTAGTCATATTTCTTACAGTTCATGTAGAAAATCTCTTCCAGCTCATCGATGCTGTAATCAGGGAACTCGATGTACTTGTTGAATCTTGACTTAAGGCCCGGATTTGACTCGATGAATTTCTTCATTGGTCCCGTGTAGCCTGCAACAATTACAACAAAATCATCCCTGTTATCCTCCATTGCCTTGAGGATGGTATCGATAGCTTCCTGACCGAATGCATCGTCCTTCTGGGCAAGCGCATAAGCTTCATCAATGAAAAGGACTCCACCCATTGCCTTTTTTATCTGCTCCTGAGTCTTAATCGCAGTCTGTCCAACGTATCCTGCAACCAGCCCCGATCTGTCCACCTCCACAAGCTGACCCTTTGAAAGAACTCCGATCTGCTTATAGATTCTGGCAATAATTCTGGCAACCGTAGTCTTTCCCGTTCCGGGATTACCTGTAAAAACAAGATGAAGTGATACGGGAACTGACTTAAGTCCCTGATCTTTCCTGGCCTTCTGAACTTTAACAAAAGCAGTAAGCTCTTTTACATCTTCCTTAATAGTGGAAAGACCTATAAGCTTCTCAAGGCTCTCCATAGGATCCTCTTCGGGTTCCTGTGGCTTCTCCTCTTCCTCTGGCTTGTTCAGATTTGAATCGGCAGCAAAAAGATTCTTGGCCTCATTGATAGCATCATTGGCATCCTTGATCGCCTGATCACTGCTCTTTCCGCCTGCTGCAGGTACTACAGTTCCTGAAGGAGTTGCAACCTTCCCTGTATTTACAGGAGAAGGGCCTGAATTTGCGCCGCTTTTTGGTGCAGGCTTGCTCGTTGTCCCTGTGAAGAAATCTCCATAGAGACTCCCCAGCAGATCTTTTTGCATATTTGTAATCTTATTAAGTGTTTCAAGTTCTTTGTTTCGTGAGTTATTAGTCATTTAAAAACCAGCCATTTCTAGACATAAATGTTCTGTTAGCTACAAGAGAATTGATGTCAGCACCGATAATTTCTGAAGCCTTAGCCTTGTAGTTCTCCTGCTCAACAGTGCCCATTGCCTTGTAGTAATTGTATGAAAGCTTCTGTGTTCCATCAAGGTTTCTAAGACCCTGCGCGATATGGCTCTCCATCTCATGTGCATTGTCAGTCTCTCTAAAGAGCATGAAGCTTGTAATGTATGGGTTGGTTGCTGCCATTGTATATGCGTAAGTAATTGATGCTGCCTGGGCGTCCTCGCCAAAGCTTGATGTATAGCCGATCTCTGTAAGAGCTATAGGCCTTACCTGTCCGGCAGTATTGAGGAATGAAGACTGGCACATATAATCCGTCAAAAGATATATATTCTCCATTGTAATATATGGAGTTGAAAGGCTCTTGCTCACATACTGACTCTGCTGTTTCCAGGCATATGGATCAAATAACGGAGCATTGTAAGGGTGAACAGAGAGACACCAGTCGATGTTTCCTTCTCTGAGCATATAATAGTTGAATCTGTCCAGGAAGTCTTTTGAAAGAGAGCAGCCCGGATTGGACTTTCTCTGCCATTCCTGGTCGATTGAGTTAAATACTCTTGCGTTGGCGTTAACTGCTTTGATCTCATTGTAAAAAATACGGAACGCTTTGCAATACTCATTGACGTTGAGCTCAAGGTTTGTGGAGCTCATGTAATACCACTCGGTTCTGGCATTTACTTCGTTTCCGATTACCCAGTTATCAACTGTGCCGTAAGAACCACCTGAATATCTCTGAGCAAGGAAAGCTGCGATAGCCTTAAGGTGCTGAGTTCCTGCATCTTCCTTGGTATTCATGGCATATCCCGGGCAAACATGGGAATCCCTTGAAAGTGGGTGTATAAGATCAGCTCCCGCAGCAGTCTTATTGTTAAGAATTGTCATTGTCAGCTGATAATTGTTCATGGAGCACCACTGAACAAACGCATCATACTGGGCAAGTGCTGCGGCATTAAAAAGATAAGCTTTTCCGTTGTACTCAAAAGGAATGGTCTCAACATTCACGTTTGCAGGGTCAACAACGATATCGCCCATGTAAAGGTTGTAAACCATCTGAGAAATTCCAAGATCATTAAACACAGCTGCGTTGGTATCATTAGGGAGAATACCCTTGATACCGTGGTCGTTTCTGGCAACAGTCTTTGTGGCAATAGCCTCAGGATTTGTGATATAGTGCTCATCACTTACCTGTACATATGAACCACCGCTCTTTGTGGCAACAAGAAATTTCTTGGACAGATTGGAATTGGCTGTGTAATGCTCCAGCGGAAATGTAAATGTCGCATTTTTTCCCGCATCAGTGCTGGCAACAATCCTTCCGGTTGTGCCATCCTGGTAAACCTCATCTGCAAAAAGATAATACTTTCCATCGGATGAAGAACTTGATCCGGATACATGTACAACCACGTCGGATCCCTGAATAAGGCATGAATCAATAGAAACAGGTCGTCCCTCGGCTTTTGCCTCAAAGCCGGCGTTACCTGTTACAGCCCCATATGTACCCACAGCAAAAGTCATAGTTGCCGCAACTGCTGCCGCAGCAACTATCATTTTAAACATTTTCTTAAACATCTTTTTCACATCCTCCCGAAATATAATATCAAGCCTCAATTATTGCGTTAGCAAATGCCTCAAGGCTCTCGGTATCTGATTTATGAAGTGCACTCTTTATTGTAAGACTCTGCTCCAAAACAGTCACATTTTTCAGGTTCTGCAGCTTCTCAGTCATGAGTTTGACCGTTATAGGCGCCCATGTTCCGTTCTGCCCAAGGGCAAATGTCCTGTTGCTGACTGAAAGAGCAGCCATATCAGTAAGGAAGCTCTCCATTGGAGGATATATGCCGTTGTTGTAAGTCGGACACATAAGCACGATTTTTTTGCAGCGCCATACTTCTCCAATTAGATATGATACATCCACTCCCGATACATCGTAAACCTTTATATTCTTTCCGCTTTTGTCACGCAGTAAAGAAGCCAGAGCCATCGCAGCGCTTGCGGTATGTCCGTAGAGACTTCCGTAAACCACGATTATATCGTCCGTTTCAGGCTCATAAGTGCTCCACTTCTGATATTTATCAATAAACCATGCGATGTCCTTTCTCCATACAGGTCCGTGCAGCGGGAAAAGCATCTGAATATCAAGTCCTGCTGCCTTTTTCAGAACAGCCTGCACCTGCATACCGTATTTTCCGACTATATTCGCATAATATCTTCTGGCAGAACTCAGAAAGTCTTTTTCAAAATCATATTCGTCAGCAAATATTCCGCCATCAAGCGCCCCAAAGGTTCCAAAAGCATCCGCGCTAAAGAGCCCTTTGCTCGCATCATCATAAGCCATAAGCACTTCCGGCCAGTGAACCATAGGTGCTGCCACAAAGTGGAAAGTATGCTTTCCGGTTGAAAGGGTATCTCCCTCTTTTACCTCAAGCTTCTTAAAGTCTTTAGCCTCCGGGAAAAACTGCTCCATGATGGTAAAGGTCTTGGCCCCTCCAACAACAGTAACCTCCGGGAAAAGAGCTGTTACCATACTGATAAGCGAGCAGTGATCCGGCTCCATGTGAAGAACCACCAGGTAATCCAGCTTTTTATCCTTAAGGCAATCCTTTAAGTTTTCAAGATACTGATCTGACACGGAAATATCTGCCGTATCAAAAACTGCTGTCTTATCGTCGTCAATAAAATAACTATTGTAAGATACCCCCTCTGGAATCGGGAAGATATTCTCGAATCTCTCAAGTCTCTTGTCGCTTCCGCCTATCCAATAGATATCTTCTGAAATCTTCTTAGCTCCGTTCAATTTATTCCCTCCATAATATCCGTAATAACAATAGAGTCCAACATTGTTATTTTCTCACATCTGGCAGTGAAAAGAAACTCTTAATTGCCTTTAAACTCCAAAATGGTCTTCTCAACTATTTTAATATCGATAGGTTTTGTAACATGAGCGTTCATTCCGGCATCAAAGGCCTGCTGGACATCATCCGCGTATGCATTGGCGGTCATTGCAATAATAGGAATCCTTCGTGCCCATTCACTATCCAGCGCTCTTATGGCGGCTGCAGCTTCATAACCGTTCATGACAGGCATCTGAATATCCATCAGGATCATGTCGTAGTCACCCTCATTAGCTGCCTTGAACATCTCGACTACCTCCTGTCCGTTTACAGCTCTCGTTACCTGCGCTCCTTCCATATCCATAAGCTCAATAAGAATGTCGGCGTTAATATCATTGTCTTCTGCAGCAAGGAACTTCATTCCTTTTATTGAATTTTTTTCAGGCTCATCCTTTTTCTCTGAAACAGACAGACTGTCCAAAACCTGCTTAATACTATACTCTAGAACCGGCTTAGGAATTACGGCAGTGCACCCGGTATCTCGCAGTTCCTCTTCCATCTCTTCAACTTTTTCCGTGGCAACTACGATTATTCCGTTATGCTTTTTACCCCTTCCTCTTATCTGTTTTATCAGATCTGCAGGTTTTATATCATCCATTGAATCATCTATCAATATGAAATCAAATGCTTTTTCTTCTTTAGTGTATTCATCTATGATCCTCAGAGCTTCTCTTCCGCTTGATGCAACTGAACCACTGAGGTTGCTTGCCTCCATCTTCTCTCTGAAGATGACATTTTCATCCTGATTCTTATTAACACCAAGGAAGTTTTTGATTCCATGAGTCTGCCAAATGTCATCGCTCTTGTCATTAACTACCTGCAGACGCAAATTTACTGTAAATGTTGAGCCTTTTCCTTCCTCGGAGTCAACTCTTATTGTACCGCCCATAAGTTCTACAAGACTCTTTGTGATCGCCATTCCAAGGCCTGTGCCCTGAATTGTCTTGGTAGCTCCTTTTTCTTCTCTGGAAAATGCTTCAAAAATCTTATCCTTGTACTCCGGCTTCATACCGATTCCGTTATCTTTTACAGTAAACTTAAGATTATTAAAGCCCTCAGATGATGACTCCGACTCATCGATTGATAATTCTATTCTTCCTCCTTCAGGAGTATACTTGACGGCATTTCCAAGGATATTTACAAGTATCTCATTTATTCTCTGTTTATCACCCATAAACAGGTCATGGGTAAGTGTATCAGCTCTGACAATATATTCCTGGTTCTTGGCCTTTGCCTGCAGGCCGATCACGGAATTAACTTCCTCAAGCAGAAGTCCTATCGCCATTTCTTTTACGTCCAGAGTAGTCTTTCCGCTTTCAATCTTACTCATATCAAGAACATCATTAAGAAGTGACAAAAGATTCTGCGATGCGAGGCTGACTTTATGCGTGTATTCCCTTACCTTATCCGGCTCATCCGCATGCTTATCGATAAGAAGGTTGAATCCGGTAATGGCATTCATAGGCGTTCTAAAGTCATGTGACATGTTGGCAAGGAAACTTGTCTTTGCTTTATTTGCTGTCTCTGCAGCTATAAGAGCTTCCTGCAGCTGATGATTACGCCTGATTTCCAGAGTCCTGTCATAAAGCGCAATTGCAGTTCTTTTTCCGCCATCATCAATGGTATTTACAACAACGCCTCTGTAATACAGATGCTCATTGGTCTTGATATTCTCAAACCTGATTTCGTCCAGTATCATGGCTTCACCGGAAGCCACACTCTTTTCCAGAACATCCTTGAGATTAAAGTCTGCCGGTGCATCCTGTCTCACAGCCAGTTCCAGACAGCGTATATCCTGCTTTAGCAGTTCAAGCGATATCCCCAGAACATCCTGAACATTTGAAGTTATAAAACTTGGAGAAAAGCTGCCATCGCTCAAAACTGCCAGTATATCATTGTTCTTCTCAACGACAAAGTCAAAAAGCCATTCTCTGTAATGAATGTCGTTTTCTTTCATCAGGAGATCCTCCTGATTTCGCCTGTTTATCTCTTCCACCATCTCTTTTAGCTGGCGTGACATATCTGACATAGACTCTGACAACTGGCCAATTTCGTCTTTATAACTGTCCCTGTCTATAACGTCAAATTTGCCTCTGCGGATCTCGCCTGCCATATCATTAAGATTGGTAATACGCGTACTTAAATGCTTTGCGTACATAGTGGCTATAAAACCTGCTATGGCAAAAAGAACTGCTGCAATAATAACATCAGAGATAAGGATCGATATTACGTCGCTGACGATTTCGCTTCTGTTGACATAGTAATAAAGACTCCAGCCATTCTCCAGCTTTTTGGATCTTGATACAAAAAACTGTTTGCCTGAATAGAAGTTGTCCTCATTGTATACGAAGCTGTCCTTTCTGATTCCTGAGACAATCTCTTTATCAAGACTTTCATCCGATATCTTCTTGTGCACTATCTCCGTTCCATCATCGGAAATAACCAGTACTCCATTTTCCAAATATCCAGCCTGATATATCATTGAAAAAAAGCTGTCTGCCCTGACTTTCAGTGCGACAACGCCAATAACTCTTGATGAGGTGGCCACGTCCAGGAGAGATTTTATGACATAAACAGCACCGGTGCTGTCAGTAACCCACATATTGCTGTAGTTTGATTTGCACAGCTCGTACATAGCCTTTTCATTCTCTGTTTTGGGCTGACTTAAAAAACTTCCAATATGTTCTTTTTCTATAAGATCAGAGTAAATCTGCAAAGATTCAATATTGGTATCGCTGCTGAGGTAATACCAGATAAGCGGCTCTATGTCATTGTTAAGCTCATTGGCCAGCTCATATTGATTGTTTGAGGCATTTTCAAGTATTTTCCTGAACTCTTCCTTGTATGAGAAAAATTTTATGACGTCATTTTCTCTTTTACAGTTATTCTCAAGTCCTGTGGCAAGGACACTTACACTTCCTGTCATGGCAATCCTGGTCTGCTGGATCAGATTGTTTTTTGCCACATAATACATATAGATTCCCAAAAACAGAATAGGTACAACAATCAGAAATGCAAGGATTCCTTGCAGCTGATTCTTAATTGCCAATGGCGCATTTTTCTTTTTGAAAATCGTCTTCATGCATCTACCCTCTTATTTCTTTTTCAGGATCTGTTCGACTTCATAGTCCATAACTTGAACTGCTATATCAACGTTTCTTTCACCTGACACAACCTTTTGCAGCTCTCTCCCTAGGATTTCATACATCTGAGAGCCATATTCTCCCCACTCAGATACCGGCATGTACACTCTGTGAGCAGATATCGTCGGACTTAGCCCGTCAAATACCGGTGGATTGTCAAATTTCACATTCTTAAGATATGTCTGAGATCCGATCCTGTCGCGCCATAGCGCCCTCTGACCGTCCTCCGATGCAAGATTGGCTACCATCTCAACAACCACATCTTTTTTCATTCCATATGCATTAACTGCAAAAGCGCTATTACATCCGCCTATCAAAATCGCAGTACCTTTTACTGCCCCCGGAACTCCGGTGGTCCCTAGCCTCATATTAGGTCTTTTTTCAATTATTCTGTTATAGTCCTCCACAAAGCCCATATACATAATGGTCTGCCCGGAAGCGAACTCATCAATAGCAGCCTCGGTGTCCATGATGCACATCTCGCGGGTAAAAATCTTGTGGTTCACCAGCTCTTTCCACTGGAACAGGTATGGTTGAAGCTCTTTACCAAATGAAGCATTTCCCTCCGATAGTCTCTTTCCAAAGTCTCTTCCCTCATCAGTGTTGAAGTAATTTGCTTCCAAAAAAGCCAATGCATTATCCGAGAGCTTATCCGCATCCTTAATTCCACAGGATAATGCCCTTACTTCCATCTGCTCACAGGCATCATCACAGTACTTTAGAAAATCTCTGAACTGGAACGGAAGTGTACGTCCGAATTTTTCCACAATATCCCTGTTATAAAAAATGCACTGATATTCACTGGTATTGGGAACAGCATACATCCTGCCTTCTAAAGAAAAAGCCCGCTTTGCGTCGTCATTAAACACATCACAATACGCGCTCATGTCCGCAATATAGCCATTTCCCCCGAGGATCCTAGCCATACCCGGATTGACCATTACAATATCATTAGCTTCTCTGGAGGCCAACTCTGTATTTATGATGGATTCGTAGCTTCTTTTCCCTATGTATTTATATTCAAATTTGTACTCTGGGTATTTTTCGGCAAGATATGCCAATAGATTTCTGGTATAGACTTCTTCAAGCCACCCCAATATAGTTACTGTTTTTTCAGGATCGAAGATATCTTCTTTAGAAATATTTAATACTTCTTCGTCAGGCACAACATTATCAGAGTGTGCTTCCCCGCTGCCACAGCCGGAAAGCACACTTTGGCTCAATAACATAATACTAAGTAAAACTGATAAAAACCTTTTCTGCATGAGCTACCTGACTAAGATTTTCGTTATTTCACCCACATATATTATGTGATAATTTTCATCCTTATAAAATTCCTCAGGTATGTCCGGAGACACAAATCCTGACTTGCCTATCTCATTCTTGTAAATAACCTTACATAAGATAGCATTGCTGGATTCCTCAATAAACGGTACTCCGTCGTGATACGTAATATGAAGCCTTGCTCCCTTTAGCTTGTCCTCATCCTTTCCGGAGACCATCTCAAGGTACTTCATTGCACCGTGATACTCCTTGTTGTCCAAAAAGCTAAGGGAATAAACTCCGGAAGCATCTATGAGCTCCTTCGTATATCGGTTTTTGCGAACACAAACAAAAGTAACCCTCTTGCCCCACATCTGTCCGACACCGCCAAAGGATACCGCCGTAGTGTTCACCTTATCTCCGTCACAGGAAGTAACAAGCATTTTACTTCCATCAAAGACGTAGGCACCACTTTCAATTTCTTCAGGCTCAACCGGCTGAAATACTCGCATCTGTACCTCCATGACCAGGTCCGGTTATCAGAAATCTCTTATCTTATCTTCCTCTGACAGACCTGTGTTTTCAATTCTAATTATCGTTATTTCATAACTATAATTATCGCTTACTTTAATATTAACACGGTCTCCTACCTTATGTCCAAGTAATTGTTTACCAAGCGGAGATTCTATACTTATAAGTCCTTTAAGGGAGTTTTGACGCATTGTGGTGACTATCTTGTAGGTTTCCTCTGTTCCATCCTCCTCAATACGTACAGTCACAGACTTGTTCATTCCCACCTGATCTTCTGTGGTATTATCATCAATAACCTTCGCTGTCTTTATCATTCTTTCCAGGAATCGTATACGACTTTCATTCTGATTCTTTGCCTTTTTGGCCGCATAGTACTCAAAGTTCTCGGACAAGTCGCCTTGCGCTCTGGCTTCCTTTACATGCTCCAAAAGCTCTTTTCTGACCACGACCTTGCGGTGTTCAATTTCTGCTTCCATGTCCTCGATATCTTTTCTTGTCAGTTCGTTATTCATCTGTATCCCCTCATTAAATTGATTATCCTTATAATGTCAAAAAGGGCGAAGCCGCTTTGGCTTCGCCCCAATCATCCTATCTGAAAAAGCATCAAGCCTTTCCTACAGATCCGAAGAGTTCCATCTTCTCCTTAACTGTAGCCTTAATAGCCTCAGCGCCCGGAGCAAGAAGCTTACGAGGATCAAATCCCTTGCCTTCAAGATCCTTGCCTGCCTCTACGTATTTACGTGTTGCATCAGCAAATGAAAGCTGGCACTCAGTATTAACATTGATCTTAGATACGCCAAGTGTGATAGCCTTCTTGATCATGTCTGCAGGAATTCCTGTACCGCCATGAAGAACGAGAGGCATAACGCCTGTCTTCTGCTGGATTGCATCGAGAACATCGAATCTAAGTCCAGGCCATCCCTCAGGATATTTGCCGTGGATGTTACCGATACCTGCTGCAAGCATATCTACGCCGAGATCTGCAATTCTCTTGCACTCATCAGGATCAGCACACTCGCCCATTCCAACAACTCCGTCTTCCTCGCCGCCGATTGAACCAACCTCAGCCTCGATTGAAAGACCAAGCTGATGAGAAACGTTTACGAGCTCTGATGTCTTAGCTACGTTCTCTTCGATATCATAGTGAGAACCATCGAACATGATAGATGTGAAGCCTGCCTTAATACACTTATAGCATCCTTCATAAGTACCGTGATCGAGGTGAAGTGCAACAGGAACAGTGATTCCAAGGCTCTCATCCATAGCCTTAACCATAGCTGCAACTGTTGTGAAACCTGTCATATATTTACCAGCACCCTCAGATACACCAAGGATAACTGGGGACTTGAGCTCTTCTGCAGTTAAAAGAACTGATTTTGTCCACTCCAGGTTGTTGATGTTGAACTGGCCTACTGCATAGTGGCCTTCTTTTGCTTTTACAAGCATGTCTTTTGCGGATACTAACATTGTTTTTCTCCCTTACTAAACTTTTGTAGTATTGATGGTTAAATCCATTATATACTTCTTGCATAAAAAAATAAAGTTAATCAATTCACAATGTTTACGCAAAGTCAAAGAAGTTATCTGCCCAGAATTCCTCTGAAGAAACAGCCTCGTGGCTGTTGTACCTGAGAACAATTCCGGATTTTCTTGAGAGTGTTATTGAAAGAATTCCGTCTTTTACTCTCCTGGTCACTCCGTCTGTAATATATCCCATACTGTCTGAACTTATAAGCGAATGAAGCTGTGCATCCCTCGGTATTCCCAAAGGCCATACTTCAATTTCCCTTGTAACTTCAAACTCGTTGTTATTTATTATCACTACAGTAGCTGCTGCTCTGTTGAATCTTCCGAAAGCTATAAAGTTGCTCTCTGCATACAGTTCCTTGATCGAACCTCGTATCAGTTCCGGGCAGGATTTGTGAATTCTTATCATGTCCTTATGGAAAGAAAGCATCTGCACATCTTCATGCCCCCAGGGGTAAGTCCTTCTGTTGTCGGGATCTGTGAATCCGCATACGCCGGCTTCGTCTCCGTAGTAAACTGTGGGAGCTCCGGGCCATGTCATCTGCACGATCACAGCTTCTCTCATGACTGCTTTATTCACTCCGGTATCTGCTGATTTCGGCATCAGCGTCGAACTTCGCCCAACCTTCTGGGAGGTTCTTGTAAGAAACCTTGAATGGTCATGATTTGAAAGTTCATTCATCGCTGTATATAGTGATGGCATACTGAAATTCTCGCCGCCGCAATATAGCATTGTGTCAAAAAACTCCCTGGCATTTCCCATGCGCTCAGGCATGAACTTGTCACTATGCTTGTCCATTCCGGTTAAAAACCAGGTGAGAGGCTCCATGAAGGCATCATAATTCATGACAGTATCCCACTCATCACCCTGCATCCAGCTGCCTGCAGGTCCATAATGCTCTGCAAGAATAATCGCTTCAGGGTTTGCCTCCTTAACTTCCTGCCTGAACCTCTTCCAAAACTTATGATTGTAATCGGCAGAATGTCCCAGATCCGCTGCTACATCCAGTCTCCAGCCATCAGCTTTGTATGGTGCAGAAACCCACTTTTTGCCGATTCCGATGATATAATCCTCAAGTTCTTTTGAACCCTCATAATTGAGCTTAGGCAGTGTATCATATCCCCACCAGCCGTCATAATTGGGATTATCCGGCCAGCTTCCCCGGTGAAATGAGAAGAAATCATGATAAGGACTGTCCTCAGAAACGAATGCTCCCTTCTCATAGCCCTCTCCGTTCTCATAGATTTTTTCACGGTCAAGCCACTTATTAAATGAGCCGCAGTGATTGAACACTCCGTCCAGAATTACCTTTATTCCTCTTTTGTGGGCCTCTTCAACTACTTTTGCAAAAAGCTCATCACTCTTTTCAAGGTTTTCCCTGCTGGTTACTCTGCTGATGTATTTCGTAGCCTTTGAGTTGTCACTCTCACCGTCAGAAAGGACTTTTCCCTCATCCTTTACTATCACTCCAAAATGAGGATCTATATGATCATAGTCCTGAATGTCATATTTGTGCGAAGAAGGAGAGACAAAAAGCGGATTAAAATAAATCGCATCTATTCCAAGATCCTTTAGATAATCAAGCTTATCCAAAACTCCCTGAAGGTCTCCGCCGTAGAATTCACAAAAGTCATAATTGGGATCCGGATACTGTTCCCAGGTTTCAACCCGTGAGCTCTTGCGGCCGTTGTAACTGTACTCATTATTTAAAACGTCATTGGATTTATCCCCGTTACAGAATCTATCCACAAATATCTGATAAATAACGGCTCCCTTGGCCCAGTTTGGTGTGGAGAATCCCGGAAAAATCCTGAATTTCATGCTCTCGCATAAATCGCTGCAACATCCTCTTTTATCGTAAAAATAGGTGTTTCCTTCCTTGGTTCTTATTTCAAAGAAATATGAAAGAGGTGTTGTACCTGTCTTTGCAGAAGCATCATAATAATCAAATTCTCCGTCTGTCTCAGAGAGAGTCATCTTAATCCTCTCATCTCCCCAGACTAAAACAACGTCAGGGGAATCTTCCCTTCGACTTCTGAATCTGACTAATGTTTTTCTGTTTTTATCCGGCTCGGCTGGTCGTAAATAGTCCAGCGTCATGTCATGAAAAAAAGCTTTTCTTGTCATAATAAATCCTATAAATGCAAAAAAGACAGCGTTGGCTGTCTTTTTTAGAGAAGGTATTTCTTTCTTATGGGGTATAGCAAAAAACTATATAATGTATTGGGGGGTTACGCATATTATAGTAACATCCACCCACACCCGCGTAAAGACCAATACTTCACAAATTTGTCAAAAACAGCTGTGCGTTTTTGTTGATTTTGCACAAATCAAATATCAACTTCTACATCTTCGAAGATTTCGTGACCTTCAAACAAAGCCTCAAACTCTTCTCTTCCAATCTTCTCCCTCTCAATTAAAAGACTGGCACTGCTATGAAGAACATCTTCATACTTAAGAATGATCTCTTTTGCTTTCTTGTAGCACTTGTCAATTATCATCTTGACTTCTTTATCAATCTCGCCCGCCATAAACTCACTGTGTTTCTTGGAATGAGATATATCATATCCTATGAAGACATCCTCTTCGTTCTCATCATAATTGATAACACCGATGTTATCTGACATTCCGTACTTGGTAACCATGTTTCTGGCTTCCTGAGTAGCCTTCTTTATATCACTGGAGGCTCCGG
Organism: Butyrivibrio sp.; assembly: GCA_015056585.1. Taxonomy (GTDB): domain Bacteria; phylum Bacillota; class Clostridia; order Lachnospirales; family Lachnospiraceae; genus Butyrivibrio. The sequence goes on from SVFZ01000005.1 coordinate 13,606, forward strand.
TTGTTATATCGCCAAAAATAATCTCCTCAGCAATACGTCCTCCGAGAGAAACCATGATATCTTCCAGCATCTTTTTCTTGGTGATGAACATCTCATCTTTTTCAGGAAGAGGCATAGTATATCCTGCTGCCCCAAGTCCTGTTGGAATGATTGATATTGTATGTACTGGCCCCACTTCCGGAAGCACATGGAAAAGAATAGCATGTCCGGCCTCGTGGTAGGCTGTAATCTTTTTCTCCTTATCAGAGATTATACGACTGTGTTTCTCCGTTCCAATTCCGACCTGGATAAAGGCCTTGTTGATGTCTTCCTGATTAATAACCTGTCTGTTATCTACAGCAGCGTTGATTGCGGATTCATTCAGAAGATTCTCCAAATCCGCACCTGTAAAGCCTGCTGTAGTCTGCGCTACCTGCTTAAGATCCACGTTGTCTGAAAGAGGCTTATTTCTGGCATGAACCTTAAGGATTGCCTCTCTTCCGCCCACGTCAGGTCTTGCTACCGTGATCTTTCTGTCAAAACGTCCCGGTCTCATGATAGCAGGGTCAAGAATATCCACCCTGTTAGTGGCAGCCATCACGATGATTCCCTCATTGACACCAAAGCCGTCCATCTCAACCAGCATCTGGTTAAGGGTCTGCTCTCTTTCATCATGGCCTCCGCCCATACCGGTACCACGCCTTCTGGCTACAGCATCTATCTCGTCAATAAACACGATACAAGGTGAATTTTTCTTGGCTTCCGCAAAAAGGTCTCTGACTCTTGATGCACCGACACCTACAAACATTTCCACAAAGTCGGAGCCTGATATTGTAAAGAACGGAACTCCTGCTTCTCCGGCAACAGCTCTTGCAAGCAGAGTCTTACCTGTACCCGGTGCACCTTCCAAAAGAACGCCCTTTGGAATCCTTGCCCCTACTCTGGTAAACTTACCCGGGTCCTTCAAAAACTCGATGATCTCAGCCAGCTGCTCTTTTTCCTCGGCAAGTCCTGCAACATCATCAAGCTTTACCTTGTTATCCTCGCTGGTGGACATTTTTGCTCTGCTCTTTCCAAAATTCATCATTTTGGAATTGCCACCGGCTCCCGCCTGCATATTTGTCATCATGGAGAAAATAAATACCATGACAACAAGACCCACAACTATAGGAATAATGCCATTTATAAGAACATTTTCCGAAGGAATATCCTTAACTTCAACACTGATGCTCTTATCTGTTAAAAGAGATTCTACAGCAGTTACATCAGTTGTATAAAAAACAACATCATCACTGCCGTCATTAAATGAAACTCTTGCTGCTCCTGTAGGCGTCTCCGCATTGGGCATGATAACCACATTCCTTACCTTGCCTGCCTCGGCATCGCTCTGAAGCTTCGACAGATTATAGGAATTGGAATTTGATGAAAACAGGCTGCTGCCGTATTCCAAAACAACGACAAATACCAGAAGTATAAGCGCAAAAATAAATATAGAATTAAAGTTTCTGGTTTTATTCAATTTCCCCTTTACCCCCTTTAAGGTAAATAAACATTAGTTAAACTCCACAACTCCGATGTATGGAAGGTTGCGGTATCTCTGATCATAGTCAAGACCATAACCTACAACGAACTCGTCAGGTATTTCAAATCCTGTGTAATCAACCTTTACATCTGTAACTCTTCTCTCAGGCTTATCCAAAAGAGTGCAGAGCTTAATGCTGGCTGGACCTCTGTCCCCAAGCATCTTGATAAGATATGAAAGGGTTCTTCCGGAATCAACGATATCTTCAACAATAAGAACATCTCTGTCCTTAAGCGGTTCATCAAGATCCTTTACAATCTTAACTACGCCACTGGATTTTGTGCTGCTTCCGTAGCTTGATGCAGACATAAAGTCCATGGTTACAGGTACTGTGATGCGCTTTGCAAGCTCACACATAAAGAATACTCCACCCTTTAAAACACATACCAGGTGAACAGATTTGCCCTGATAGTCTCTACTGATCATCTCTCCAAGTTCCTGGATTCTCTTGTCCACTTCATCTTCCTTGAGTAATACGCGAACTGATTCAGCCATTTAAACATTTCCTCCGTTAACTAACTATATTTATTGATAAAACCTTTTTGGTGGTCTCACTTATCTTGTAGGCTCCGCTCATCCTGTAACCGGGAAGCCAGATTACCTCACTTCCGCTGGCCAAAAGAAACATTTCATCCCTTTCTGCTCTCGGAATCTTTTCATCTGTCATCAGCTTGCTGATCTTCTTCTTGCAAAGGGCCTCTCCCTGCTCTACATAAATAAAGTCATCCCGGCTCCTTTGCCTGAAAACAGCTTCTTGTATTCTATCATAATCAAACCATTTCGTATACGAAGTTGTCGGAAACAGTTTCCCCACATTATATTGCAAGATTTCGATATGTGCCATACCAAGATTTGGTATACATATGTCAATTTTATCCCCAACGTCCATCAACTGTGGGATATTATACCGTTCATTACTTTTTAATGAATTTTTTGTGTCTTTTCTAAAAATCGTCAGGGTATCATAGTTTCTCTCTGCACTAAGGTCATAGGGAAGATCCAGCTTAGCGCTTCCTTCTTTGTCTTTTGCCAGGTCAAGCAGCGCCTCTATGTGATTATATGTAATGTCTTTCCTGTGAGGTGTGAGTTTCTCCAGACAAATCAGCAGAATATCCGGTTTGAAAATATCATCCAGATCTCTGAACATCACAAGATCCAGTTTTGTTTCATTTTCAGCACATCTTGCAATCCTGTCAAAATATTGCCCGGTTTGCCTTCTGATATAGTCGTCTATTTTTGAAAACTCCTCGGCTGCTCTGCATAAATGATCGACAGTTCCTGCATTTATCTCTTTTTCCATAGACGGTAAAAGAACATTTCGTATTATATTTCTGGTATGAATATTTTCATCGTTTGTGGCATCATGACAGTAATCCTGATGTCTTTCCTCAAGATAATCCTCTATCTCTTTTCTGTCCACGCAAAGAAGGGGCCTTATTATCTTTTCCCTTACGGGTCTGATCCCTCCTGCTCCGTGAATTCCCGAGCCCCGAAGCAGGTTCATTAAAAGAGTCTCCGCCACATCATTCTGATGATGAGCAACAGCAATATATGAGACGTCATTTTCTTTGGCTATTTCGGTAAAAGCATCGTATCTGACTTTTCTTCCGGCTTCTTCCTCTGTCATCTTCCATTCTGCGGACATCGCCGGGATGTCTTTCTTAACCAGAATAAAATCGACACCTAGCTTTTCGCAGAGCCTGCGGGCAAAATCTGCATCCTCTCCGGCTTCTTTCCTGATACAGTGATTAACATGGACAGCCAAAAGGTCTATTTGCAAAAGTCTTTTCAGTTCCCACAAAACCAGCAAAAGAGCTGTAGAGTCAGCTCCTCCCGAAAGGCCAACAAGCACTTTGCTCCCGGGGCTTATCATCTTTTTTTTCCTTATGAAGTTGTAAACCCTGTTTTCAAAGTTATTCATGTCCCGTACTCAAAAATCAAAGCGCAGACCTATACGATTCTCCGTAATATGCCTGCGCTCAGATATCTTAATTATCATTTTCTCTCATTTTTGAAGATGATCTCACCCGGATATACCAGTCCTAATTTATCTCTTGCTGTATCCTCTATGTACTTACGCGTCTGTGTATACTTCTCGAATTCGGCAATCTCTTCGCTTCTGGCCTGCTCATCCTCTATCTGAGAAACAAGAATCGCCTCTTTCTCCTGATATTCGTGAGCTTTCTTCATGAGACCAACGCTCTTAATAGAAACCACAGTAACCAGGATCAATACAACAACGCTGGCCCATACAAAGCCTGCCTTATTCTGAACACGTCGCCTCTTATAGCGTGCTCTGCCTGCCATTATATGTACCTCTCATTTTTATTTATGTTCAGCGGTCACAATCCGCCAATAATCTAAATATATTCTAATACAGTAAATAAGCCCATGTCAAACAAATGCAGCTGTTTAGGCAAATTTTACAAATTCAGCATTTTCCGGATATTTTCAAATGTATTTATACAGTGATGTAACATCTTCCTTGTGGATTGTCTCCTGAACATCCAAAACTTCAACGCTTACATCTTTATTGCCAAAACCTATTGTGATCTTATCTCCGACTTTAACTTCTGCAGAAGCCTTCGCAGGTTTACCGTTTATCTGCACTCTTCCTGCATCACAGGCCTCATTTGCGACTGTACGTCTTTTGATAAGTCTTGTCACTTTCAAATATTTATCTAATCTCATTGGTTATTTGATGACGCCAATCCCCCGTTTGCTGCGTCACCTGCCTCCTCGTCGTTATTTTTGTTTGAGCCTTCTTCGGCTCCGTCGTCTTCATCTGTGGAGGTACTGCCTGATGCATCCGTGGCATCTGTTGCTCCGCTTCCTCCTTCACTTGTGGAATCTGACGCAGATCCGTCATCGTCCTTGGATGAATTCGAAGTACCGGAATCATCTGCTCCATCATTACCGTCGGCCTCCGAAGATCCCGTACTTGCATCATTTGAAGCCCCGGTATTATCCGAAGTCCCACTGTCTGATGCATCATTCCCGCTCACAGTTCCCGGTGCTGTACCGGAATTATCTTTTTCTTTTACCGGTTCTTCTTTCTGGATCTTTACCATATCCGGGAATCTATAGCTTAGATCAGTCTCCTCAGCATCAATATTGATACGATAGCTCTTCGTCTCATAGCCATCCTTTTTAACAATTATCTCGTGTGTTCCGGATACTTTAGTTACATTTGTCGGCACTATTCCCACATAATTGCCGTCAAAGTAGACTTCTGCACCGTTTGGCTCATCAATGTAAATCTTGTGTGCCGTTATCACTTTGTTCTGTGCGCTTGTGGTGCCGGAAGTCTCAGATGTACTCGATGAATTGCCGCTTACTGTCTGATTCCCAAGCTTGGATACATCCACTGTTTCCGAAGAAATATCTTTGGGTCCTGATGTGCTGGCACTGGAAGCAACGTCTACCGCATCGCTTGTGGCAGAAGTCGCTGACGTATCGGAATCGCTTGCTTCTTCCGTAGATTCATCCTCGCTCTTTTCAAGCTCTATGCTGATGACAGACTTTGGTGTGCCAACCTTTAGGTATTTGGTCTGTGTCTCGTATCCGTCAGCCATTATTTTAAGATTATGATAACCATAGACAATAGTCTGAGGGACTCCTGTAAGTACTCTGGTTCCATCTACAAATACATCGGCCGTATCAGGAACAATCTCAAAAGTAACAAGGCCTTCCTTGGGCTTCGCAATCGTTACATTGCTTGTATCTATGACTGTTTCCTGATTCCTTGCAACATTAACCTTGGACTGATAATTAGCACCGTTTCCAATTATCTGCAGATTGTAATCGCCTTCGGGTGCGCTCAGAAGCATATTGGGGGATATCTTGTGGATGACAGTGTTGTCCAGCTCAAGCCAGGCTCCCACAAGGCTCTGATTCTCAACCACATCCGAAGAAAGGCTTACGTATCCGTGTCCTCCTGTGACTACTACGCTGTAAATATCCTTGCCCACTCCGCTAACTGAAATGCTGTCAGTAGAAAGAACATCCTCTGCCAGCGCAGGCTTGTTGTCCGCCAGCACCATTGCTCTTGGATCTATCTTGTATACGGATCCCTTTACAACAGCTGTTCCGTCATTTCTTACAAGATCATGGTCTCTTGTGCTGTCAATGTACCATGCATCTTTATTTACACTTAAGGTGGTGATCTTCTTGGCACTCTTTAAAAAGGTCACATCCACGATCTGTCCCTGTTCCAGGAGACTTGCTGACAATGGGCTTCCGTAGGCATCATATATCATGCTGGTATTGTCATAGCTTAGCGTATAATCCTTGCCAAGGGCATGATTTCTGAATTTAATGGTCTTGTTTTCGGTGTCCACTGCCCTTACGGTAGCGGTATCTGCGGAATCGTACTTGCCCAGCATGGAAATATTTACTTTTCCAATAGCTGTTGTGGCTGATGCCCTGATACCAAGAAGGGAAAAAAGTGTGCTCATGGAAAGAACAACTGCCAATATAGTTTTAACTATTCTCTTACTTTCGTTCACTGTAAGCCCCTTTTCACTGATCCTTCATAAATTCATTTCTTAGGCGCTCCGGCTCTAGCAAATACTCCTTTGTATTATGCTCGGGATAATCAAGAACATCCTCAAGCATGGCATGAAGTACATTTCCTATATTTTTACCCGGGGTTATCCCCAGATCTATAAGATCCTTTCCGCTTACTTTCAGATCTCCCAGGGATATACATTCCCCTTTTTCTGTGATCTCTTTATAAATCTGTCCGGTCTGCTCCAGGAGCTGTAATTTCTCTTCTCTTTTATATTCGCTCTGTGAAAGCGTATCTGCTTTTCTGACTTCCAAAAGAAGCGGATAGTCCTGGGCTCCCACCCTGTTCATGGCTCTTCTGACGTTTCTTTCTGTAGCCGGGTATCTCTCGTCATGGTATCTTATCAGATTGCAGACCCGGTCAGTGGTTTTCCTGTCAAATTTCAGCCTGTGAAAAATTTCTTTGGCCATCTCCACGCCTTTAATATCATGCCCGTAAAAGTGGCTCACACCATCCTCATCTACTGTCATTGTAGCAGGTTTGGCGATGTCATGCATCAGCATGGTAAGTCTGAGTACTCTGTCAGACCTGATATTCAAGAGCGTCTGTATGATGTGTTCTCCAACAGAGTATGCGTGATGTATATTGTTCTGCTCCGTGTTCATGCAGGCATCAAATTCAGGAAGTATTACCTTTGTTATCCCCAGCTCATACGCAGTTCTTAATCTGTCAGGATGATCGGACAAAAGAAGCTTGACCAGCTCCACCTGAATTCTTTCCGCACTGATCTTTTCAAGGGTTGGCGAAAGCTCTTTTATCGCATCCCTTGTCTCTTCCTCAATATCATAATCGAGCTGCGCAGAAAACCTGACTGCACGCATGATCCTGAGTGCATCTTCAGAAAAGCGCTCTCTTGGCTCTCCAACACATCTGATAAGTTTGTTGTTAAGATCTTCAATTCCTCCAAACTTATCAATGAGACCCTCCTGCTCGTTGTATGCCATTGCATTGATAGTAAAGTCTCTTCGCTTCATATCTTCGACGAGGTTTTTGGTAAAAGTAACCTCGCTTGGATGTCTGGAGTCCTCGTACTTTCCGTCTATTCTATAGGTAGTGACCTCATACCCTTCCTTTCCAAACATGACTGTCACAGTACCATGCTCAATTCCGGTATCAACCGTTCTTTTAAAAAGCCTTTTTATATCAGCAGGAACCGCATTGGTTGTTATATCCCAGTCTCCCGGCTCCCTTCCAAGTATGGCATCTCTTACGCATCCGCCCACAACATAAGCCTCGAATCCAGCCTCATGCATGGTGTCCAAAATCTTTTTTGCATTTTCCGGTAATTTAATCTTCATACCATCATAATAGCCTAAAGAAACGTTGTTTACAATATTTTTACTGTCCATTTCCCACTATGAGAAGTATACTTAATGTATGTAATTATGAGGATTTAAATATGAAATTGCGAAAACTGTCGAAGCTAGTCATTTTCATAATTGTCCTTTTTATCGTCATCACAAGTATCTACGCGATCCGTTCTACTATTGATGAAGTTCATTTGAACAGTTCAAGCATTGCTTCAATGGATGACGGATGGACTTTGACTTTAAATGGGGAAGTTACGGAAAATGTATACCTTCCGGATGCAGATATAGGAAGGATAAACGAATCAGAGTCAGTGGAAATATCCCGGGTCATGGCAGATTACGGGTTTGATAATCCATGCCTTTCTTTTTTATCGGAACACTCTTTTGCTGATGTCTATCTCAATGACGAGCATATTTATTCGATGGGAAAAGATTATATTGGCATAAAAAGAACTGTTCCCAGTATGCGCCACCGGATTCCTCTCGGCTCCGATTACGAAGGAAAGACCCTCAGAATAAAGCTTACCGGTTCACGCCCTTCTTCATTCTCAAACCTTGGGCATATTTATATCGGGAAAAGAGAGGACATACTTATCAAGGAAGTTGGTCAGGCCTGGGTTCCCGTGCTTGTCGGCATGTTCCTTTTCACGCTTGGAGTTGTTCTTATTATCCTGTCTCCTTATCTTTTTGTATATCACGACCATGACCTGCGGATTTTCTTCAGTGGCCTGATATCTATAATGCTGTCCGTGTATATCATGGCATATAACGGTATATTTGATATTATTCTCAACAACGCTCTTTTGAATACTGTGCTGGAATATGTGTCTCTTTACAATATCCCCATGGCTATTACAGGATATCTTATGTCCACATATATTGGAAAAGAGAGAGCGATCTTTCGCGCAATGTTTCTGGCTGATTTGGGTTTATTTGTAGTTGCCCTGATCCTTTACTTTTTGCATATCGCAAGGCTTACGGATTTCACCCTTTTCCTGCATATAATCTGTGCTGTTGAAGGAATCACTGCCATTATAATCATAATCCGTACCTACATCCTCAGCCATAAAGACCAGTCGTCCCATGCATATTCCTCCGATAATCTTTTCGTTATCGGACTTACGTTATTCATGATGTTTTCGCTCCTTGATATAGTAAAATACAATCTTTTCAAATACTTTTCAGGCAGCGGCAATCAAAGAGCTGCTCTCCATGGATTTACATTTGGTGCGCTCATCTTTGTTACCTGTCTTTTACTGAGTTACTTTTTTTACACCATATACAGTTCCAACATAGCTTCAATGCAAAGCCGCATTTTGAGCCTTGCCTATAACGATACATTGACAGGGCTTTCCAACAGGGCAAGGTGTGAGCAGATGCTTGCTTTTTTGTCCCAGGAACACTGTACATATGCCATAATAAGCCTTGATCTTAACTACCTGAAAAAAGTCAACGATACGCTTGGACACCATGAAGGCGACAGATTGCTTAACGGATTCTCGACAATACTTACGGACTGCTTTTGGGATGCAAGCCTTATTGGCCGTATGGGCGGTGATGAATTTATCGTTATTCTTATAGATGAACATGCCTATAATGTAGCCCGGAATATCCATGAGCTATACTCTATGATAGGAGAATGGAACAGCAAAGAGCAGCGCTTCAAGTACTCTGCAGCATACGGCTATGCATATAGTTATGAAGTTCCAAGCGGATCTGCCAAAGAAGTATATATGCTTGCCGACAGCCGCATGTACGAAATGAAACGGGAACAACATGATAATCTTGATCAGGGGGTAATTGAAAATGCGTAGAATATTTTCCTTCCTTGGTCTATCCTTCATAATGCTCCTGATCATTACCGCATTATTGCAATCTCTTTTTAAATTTACTCCCAAATACCCTATTCAGACTCTGAATAAGGGCTGGACTGTAATATATCACAACGAGCAATTTACAAACACTGACCTTGAGCATATGACAAGGCAACTGGGCGCAAATTTTTCAAAAGGGGATACCTTAACTCTCAATCTTGAAAAAACTGTCAGCTACAGCGATCTTCCCTTTCCTTATCTTGTGCTCAAGACTCATTTTTGTGGATATCAGGTATATATTAATGGCAATCTCATCGAGGAAAAAAATACCACGGAAAGTTTCCAAAATACTTTTGTGGGTATCTCTTTTAATGCAATTCCGCTTCCAAAGGATATTGATAATGATCAGTGTAAGCTATCCATTAAGCTCTTTATCTGTGAAAACAATTCTCATATAGATATTATGTATCCACTGCTTGGAGATTATGACGATCTGTACAGGTATATTGCTCATGGCGCCCTTTATCCCGGCTTTACAGGGATCTTTCTGATCATTTTCGGCATCGTTTTCCTCATTATCTCTCTTGCCTTCTACATAAGAACTGATGGAGTTGCGCCTCAGGTCATTACCTCAATTCTGTCAATTGCGCTTGGGGCCTGGATAATTCCTGCGTATAACTGTTTTGATTTTGTTATGGATTCTGCTGTTTCGACCACTATCGAGTATATAGCCCTCTACTCTTTATTGCCTCTGTTCTACTTCCTCATTTGCAGTCTTCATAAAAGAACCGACAACAGTGTCGCAATGTTCCTGGGAGCTGCAAGTACTGTTTTTTCTATCATTTATGCGGTATTTCATATTTTAAACATAGTTCATATCAACCAATTCCAACTCCCCTACTACCTAATGGCCTTACTTGGAGTTGTTATTCTGGGACTTTATTGTTTTTTCGATTACAAGCACCAAACAAGGATTTCCTCCACTTTGATCATTATGACCGGTGTAACTTTCCTTGCTCTATCACTGGAAATTTATGCTCTGGTTACGTTAAGCGAGTCAATAATAGATTACAGGCAGAACCCTATTCTTAATGCTCTGGTTCCATCGGGATGCCTTTTCTTTGTGACTACGCAGCTTTTAAGTCACTTCGTCTTTATGACCCGCTCCTTTGCCCAGAGAAAAGAATATCTGTCCCTTTCCAGGATCGCCTATATAGATAACCTCACAGGAGTCCCTAACAGAGCCAGCTTTGACAAAAAAATGGATGAGATTGATGATACCGACGATGATTTCTGTATTCTCAGTCTTGATCTTAACGGACTAAAGGAAGTAAATGATAACTCCGGACATCCGGCAGGAGACCGGCTTCTTAAGTCTTTCTCCAAATGTCTCCTCGATATTTTCAGTAGTTTAGGGTTCTGCTTCCGAATAGGCGGCGATGAATTTATTGTCATATTTAATAAAATAGAAGCGACTACCCTGGACAGTCTTTTGACTGAACTTGATAGTCGCCTTAAAAAACTTGATGATGAAGATTCTGAAATCAACCACAGCGTGTCCTATGGCTATTGTTTCCGTTCGGAAACCGTGGAAAAAGACACTCATTCAACCCTTATGCTTGCTGATTCCAGAATGTATGAATATAAGCGCAAATTCTACAGTTCGACTATGAACCGCTAAAACTGTATTTTGCAGCGCTTTTTAGTATGCTCTGCCCCAATAAACCATCTTCTTGGCAGGCTTACCGCAAACAACGCAGGTATCTGAAAGATTTTCCTGTTCAAATGGAATGCACCTGCTTGTTACGTTGTAATCCTCTTTGATCTTGTCCTCACACTCGCGGCATCCGCACCACATGGCTTTTACAAAGCCTTTTGTTTCTTTGAATGCTTCCTCGAACTCCTGCTTATTGTGAGCAGCAAAGGTATGTGCCTCCAGGTGCTTCTTTGCCCTGTCAAACATATCCTTCTGGGTCTGATCAAGAAGTTCTCCTACCTTTGCAGGAACATCGCTTATAGCACACTCTATCTTTTCTCTTGTGTCACGTCTTACAAGTACACATTTTCCGGCCTCAAGGTCCTTTGGTCCGATCTCGATACGAACCGGAATACCTCTCATTTCCTGCTCAGCAAACTTAAAGCCCGGTGTTCTGTCTGTATCGTCTGTCTTTACTCTGTAGTCTGAAAGAGTCTTTGCTATATCATAAGCAGCATCCAGAACTCCCTCTTTCTTCTGCTGGATAGGAATAACAACAACCTGGATAGGAGCAATCTTAGGAGGAACTACAAGACCTGAATTGTCTCCGTGAACCATGATCATTGCACCGATTGTACGTGTTGTAAGTCCCCATGATGTCTGATTTACATAATGGAGCTTGTTATCCTTGCCGGCGTACTGTATTCCGAAAGCCTTTGCAAATCCATCACCGAAGTTGTGGCTGGTTGCGCTCTGCAGTGCTCTTCCGTCATGCATAAGTGCCTCTACTGTATAGGTAGCCTCTGCACCCGCAAACTTCTCTTTTTCTGTCTTCTGTCCCTTGATTACAGGAATTGCCATGTCATTCTCAAGGAAATCAGCATAGACATTAAGCATCTGCTGTGTACGCTCTTCCGCTTCCTCAAATGTCGCATGTGCTGTGTGACCTTCCTGCCACAAGAACTCACGGCTTCTGAGGAACGGTCTTGTCTCTTTTTCCCAGCGAACAACGCTGCACCACTGGTTAAGAACCTGTGGAAGATCCTTGTATGAGTGGATCTCTCCCTTGTAATAATCACAGAAAAGAGTCTCAGATGTAGGTCTTACACAGTATCTCTCTGTAAGAGGCTCAAGTCCTCCGTGTGTAACCCATGCTACCTCAGGCGCAAATCCTTCTACATGGTCTTTTTCCTTCTGAAGAAGTGACTCAGGAATGAACATAGGAAGATATGCGTTCTGTACTCCCGTTGCTTTGAATCTTGCGTCAAGGTGCTTCTGGATAAGCTCCCAAATTGCATATCCTGCCGGTTTGATAACCATACATCCCTTGATGTTGGAATAGCTTACCAGATCTGCCTTAATGCATACATCTGTGTACCATTGTGTGAAATCTTCATCCATCGATGTGATCTCAGCTACAAGTTTCTTGTTGTCTGCCATTTTATTTTCTCCTTTTCAAAATAGAGTGAGGGCATTTCGAAGAAATTAAAAGCCTTCGCATCCCCAGTAAAAAGGGACCGAAGGCTTATCGGCGGTACCACCCTAATTAAATCCGAATTCTTCATCTCGGACTTCACTCAATTCAAACCCTTAACGCGGGAAACGCTGTGCTTACGCATTTCGATCTATCTGAATATATCAGCAATGACTTCACACAGAACTCCAAGGCAGGTTCACTGTTTTGTCGTAAAGACCTCACACCAACGATCTTCTCTCTGAAACGCTTACACAGTTACTAATCCTCTTCAACGTCTTTATATGTTTAATGATGATTTTATTTATCTTTTGTCGCATTGTCAAGTTTATTGTTTATCTGTTCAGTTCGCTGCCCGGGCCATCTGCATTATGATTTCTGATAATATTGTCAATTTCTTTCAGATCACTTGCAGGAAGATCCCCCGGGATTGTATTCTTGACACTTGATGTGGCATTTCCGTATTCCAGAGCCTTTTGCGGATCATTGTATTTCAGGATACCGTAAAGAGCACCTGCAACATAGGCATCTCCCGAGCCAATCCTGTCAATTACGTCAATATCCTTATAAGGCGCCTCTGTATAAAATTTATCACCCTCAGCATCATATATGGTGGACGTAAAATTGTGTTTCCTTGGGCTGATGACCTCTCTCTGTGTGGTGCAGACAATCTTTATCGGATATTCCTTGGTGTAGCTCTTCATGATATCCTTAAGGTCTCCTTCCTTCTGCATCATACGTCTGGATGTTTCCTCAGATACAAAAAGAATATCCACATAGGGCAGAATGTTCTTGATGGCAGCCCTTGCATCCTCCTCACTCCAGAGATTTGCTCTGTAGTTACAGTCAAAGGACACCATCGCTCCGCCCTTTTTAAATCTCTTTATCATCTCTGTAACAACTTCACAGGTATTCTTGTTAAGCGCCAGAGATATTCCGCTTGTATGAAACATTCTGGTGGAAGAATAAACATCAAGAGGAATCTCATCAAGAGAAATCCTGGTTATGGAGGAATTCATTCTGTCATATACGATAGAGGGCTTTCTGGGAGCCGCTCCATTCTCATAGTAATAAATTCCAAGCCTGGCTTCCGGTGAATCATCATAGATCAGGTAATCATCGGAAACTCCCTCAAAACGAATCCTATTTTTAATAAATGTTCCCAGTGCATTTTGCGGAAGCCTTGATATCACGCCGGTTCTAAGCCCCAAAAGAGCTACGCCCGAGGCCACGTTCAGCTCAGATCCTCCGGCTCTTTTATCAAAAATATCGCCCCTTGTCATTCGCTCATAATTTGGCGGAGACAGTCTTAGCATAATCTCACCAAAGGTCAAAAGATCGAAATTTTTTTCCTTCATGATATCCTCCTTCTGCACATGCCAGCCTTAAATGCGCAAAATGCGCATCTTGGGCCACATGCTTACCATCAATGTAAAGCCATCCGCTTATAGGTCAATCTTATAGTAAAAAAATGATAAATGATAGCGCTTACAAGGAAAAAATCTTGAAAATACTGAAGTCCCCTGTGACAGAGAACTCAAAATCAGGGAAATTGTCAGTGCATTCTCGATTCATCTTTGTCATTGTACTTTGAAAGAACAATCTCTCCGCTTTCAAGAGTCTTCTTTACGTCGATCACTCGTTGATTGGATGACCCCCTGAACCTGAGCATCAGATTCTTTTTATCCAGCATAAACTCGCCATCCACCAGGATATCTGTCATGGAAAGAATCGCATCAGTATCTTCCCCATGACACCTTTTGTTCTCAGGATCTGTAAGTTCTTCCCACAAATATCCCGAATATATCCATATAGTTGCCTTGGGCACTTCTTTTTTTATTCTCTCAAGAAGCGGTCTGATTTCTTTCTGATTGACTATCTCCATGGGTTCTCCCCCAAGTATAGTAAGCCCGGCTATATGATCAGGCTTAAGAGATTCAACGATATCGTCCTCGACTTCTTTCGTATAGGGTTCTCCATAGTTAAAATCCCAGGTCATTTCATTAAAACAGCCCTTGCAATGATGGGTACATCCGCTTACGAAAAACGCTGTTCTGCAACCAATACCATTGGCCACGTCATTATAATAAACCTGCCCGTAATTCATGTTATTCCTTTCTTCATCGATGCTATGAAGCATTTCCGGTTCAAATATAGCACAAGCCGGGATAACTCCCGGCTTGTATTATGTATATTTTCATAATCCCCCGACGCATTATATATGCGACGCATTTTACAACTAATGATTTAGCATGAAAGCTTTGGATTGCTCATGTGAAGCACTCTCTCTTTTATTTCCTGAGTACGTCCCTGGTTCCAATACTGAGTTCCGATGTATCCGCAAGTACGTCTTGCTACGTTCATCTTGCTCTGGTCACGGTTGCCACAGTTAGGGCACTCCCAAACAAGCTTGCCGTCTGTATCTGTTACGATCTTGATCTCTCCATCGTAACCGCAGCACTGACAGTAGTCAGATTTTGTGTTGAGCTCAGCGTACATAATATTATCATAGATGTACTTCATAACTGAGAGTACAGCCTCGATGTTGCTGTTCATATCAGGAACTTCAACATAGCTGATAGCTCCTCCGGGAGAAAGTGCCTGGAACTCTGACTCAAATTTGAGCTTTGTGAAAGCATCAATCTGCTCGGTTACATGAACATGGTAACTGTTTGTAATGTAGTTTTTGTCTGTAACTTCAGGAATAATTCCAAAACGCTTCTGAAGTGCTTTAGCAAACTTATATGTTGTAGACTCAAGCGGAGTTCCGTAAAGACTGAAAGCAATATTTGTCTCTGCTCTCCACTTTGCACACTTGTCGTTAAGGAACTGCATTACCTTAAGAGCAAAGTCTTTTCCGCGAGGATCGGTATGTGATACGCCCTTCATATACTTGGTACACTCGCAAAGTCCCGCATAACCAAGTGATATTGTTGAATAGTTGCCATAAAGGAGCGGATCAATAACTTCGCCCTTCTGAAGTCTTGCAAGAGCACCGTTCTGCCAAAGAATAGGTGCCACATCTGAAGGTGTTCCAAGAAGTCTGTTGTGACGGCACATAAGCGCTCTCTTGCAGAGCTCAGTCCTCTCTTCCATGATTTCCCAGAACTTATCTTCATTTTTGAATGAGGAGCAGGCAACATCCACAAGGTTGATGGTTACAACGCCCTGGTTGAAACGGCCATAGTACTTGTGATCTCCCTCTTTGTAATTCATGGCATGAGCTTTATTGCCTTTGTTGCAAAGACCTTCTGCGTTCTCCTCACTGTCAGGTGTAAGGAAGGATCTGCATCCCATACATGGATATACATCACCTTTCTTGAGCTCTTTCATCTTCTTTGCTGAAATGTAATCCGGAACCAGTCTCTTGGCTGTACATTTAGCAGCAAGTTCTGTAAGGTACCAGTACTTGGAATCCTCATGGATATTATCTTCATCAAGTACATAGATAAGCTTAGGGAATGCAGGTGTAATGAGTTGTCCCTTCTCATTCTTGACTCCAAGGATACGCTGCTTGAGCATCTCCTCGATCACAAGTGCAAGGTCTTCTCTCTGCTGGCCCTCGGGAACCTCATCCAGGTACATATATACAGTGATGAAAGGCGCCTGACCGTTTGTAGTCATAAGAGTGATTACCTGATACTGAATTACCTGGCATCCTCTCTCAATCTCTTTTTTGACCCTCATCTCAGCAATCTCGTTGACCTGCTTCTTGTTGACTTTAACACCGGCAGTCTCAAACTCCAGAGATACTTCCTTGCGGAATTTCTGTCTGCTGACATCGACGAAAGGAACCAGATGAGATAATGTGATGCTCTGTCCGCCGTACTGTGAGCTTGCAATCTGCGCTATTGCCTGTGTTGCAATGTTGCAGGCTGTTGAAAAGCTCTTGGGACGCTCTATCATTGTCTCGGAAATTACTGTTCCGTTCTGAAGCATGTCTTCAAGGTTAACAAGACAGCAGTTGTGCATATGCTGAGCGAAGTAATCTGAATCGTGAAAATGGATAAGGCCTTCTTCGTGAGCCTTTACCACATCCTCCGGAAGAAGGAATCTCTTTGTAATATCCTTGGATACCTCTCCGGCCATATAATCTCTCTGAACACTGTTTACAGTGGGGTTCTTATTGGAATTTTCCTGCTTAACTTCCTCGTTATTGCATTCAATAAGAGACATGATCTGCTCATCTGTTGTGTTGGACTTTCTGACCAGAGCATGTTTGTAGCGGTATGTGATATACTTTCTGGCAACATCATATTTGCCTGCTCTCATGAGGCCATCCTCAACCATGTCCTGAATTTCCTCGACACTGGCAGCACGAGTAAGAGTAGCGCAAAGCTTCTCAACTCCG
>SVFZ01000064.1 GCA_015056585.1 Butyrivibrio sp.
TCGTACCAGTCAAAGCTGTATTCATATAGAGACAGATCCACAGTGCCTAGATAAATATATCAGAAAAGTATTAGAAATAGCCCAGAGAACCTGGGAGAAAGGAATAATCCAATCACTTTTCTAACATGATTGGATTATACGTGCCATATGAAACATAAAACAAAAGAAAATGGCCGATATCGGAGACTATTTATAATGCTCATTGCAGTGATGACCGTTGCGTTCGCCACAATCGCCGCAGTGGTGGTGTATGTGGATCCTTTTTTCCATTATCATGAGCCGCTTTCGGGATTTCCCTACATAGTGGACAATCAGCTGAGCCAGAACCCGGGGATGGCACAGAACATGGCCTACAACGCCTGTATTATCGGCTCGTCCATGACGGTGAATTTTGACACGGATGATTTTAAGGACTTGATGGGACTTGATACGCTAAAGCTCAGCTACAGCGGGGCTTATCCCAAGGATGATTACAACATCTTATCAATTGTTTTTGACAAAACCACGCGGGCAAGGGTAAAAAGACCTGTGGATGCAGTCTTTTTTGCCATGGATATCCCTGTAATGACGGGAGGCACAGAAGAAACCAAGTATCCAAGGCCTGAATATCTCTATGACAAGAGTCTTTTAAATGATGTAAATTACGTGCTGAATAAGGATGTTTTGCTTCAGTATGTGCTAAGGCCAATGATCCAGAGAAAAGGTTCGGACCTTTCGGAAATCTATTTTAGCTGGTGGACACCTGAGTATTACAATATCCAGTGGGTGATGCATACCTATGAGGAACCGGAAAAGGTCTCAGATGAGACTAAAAAAGATGCTTTGATACCGCAGAGCGCAGTGAACCTGGATATCAATATCCTGCCCTTTGTAAGGGAAAATCCTGATACGCAGTTTTATTTCTTTTTCCCGCCCTACAGTATTCTCTACTGGCACAACGTGATGCGGGAGAACACCTTTGAGGCCACAATGGCACAGTATCAGTACGTGGCTGAGAGGCTTCTTGAATACGATAATGTGCATCTTTTCTACTTCCAGAATATGCCGGAAGTGACAGACTTAAACAACTATGCGGATTATTCCCATTACAAGCCGGATATAAACCGCTATATGGTAGAATGTTTTAAGAGTGGAGAGCATGAAATAGAGTCTTCTGAGCAGATGAGTGATGAACTTCTCAAAATGCGTGGTATAATAGATGAGTTTGATTTCGACGGATTGTTCTCGGTTGACTGGGGCTGAGACAAGAGGGGAGATAAAATGAGAAATTCCAAAGATGATATGAGAAATTCAGAATCCAAGGGTAAATTTGACTTAAGTAATGTGCCGGTCTGGGTACATGTTTTGATAATAGGCATCATTGCAGCAGTTGTGATTTTTTCTATTGTGAAGCTGGTTATTTGGAACGCCGGAACAGCTGAACTTGATAAGAGTGACAGTGGAAGCTTTGAAGTAGAGGTACTTGATCAGATCTTTTTACTGTCAGATGACAAAAAAGAAGGACATACCTTCGATGATGAAGAGACAATCCTGTTCCTTGGAAATGATGCGATTACATTCGATCAGGGAGAGACTTCTGTTACGGCCCAGATTTCATCAAAGCTTGGTGCAAACTGCATAAACTGCGGATATCCGGCATCTACTGTGGCACTGAAAAATGCAAATTATTCAGATGACTACCCCATGGATGCCTACAGCTTTTTTAACGTGGCAAATTGCATAGCAAGCGGCGATTACAGCTCGCTTGAGTCCAATGCCGGAAAGTTTGAGGATTACACCTATACCGGGTCAACAGACAGGCTTAAAAATGTTGATTTTGATAAGGTTGATACAATTGTTATTTTTTACAATGCCCAGGATTATATGAATCTCAGGATTGGCATGAATCCGGACAATGAGTTTGATCCCATCACATACCGCGGTGCTTTGAATGCCGGAATCAAGGCAATTCAGGATAAGTATCCATATATCCGCATTGTATGTATGTCCTTTACAATGTGCTACGCATTTGATTCTTCAGGGCAGATTGTAAGCGGCGACAGATACGATTTCGGAAACGGAAAGCTTACAACATACCTGCAGTTCATGATCGATGTATCAGGAGAAAGAGGCGTTTCCTTCATCGACAACTACTATGGCACAATCCATGAGGATAACAGCTCCGATTGGATGCTGGATAATATCCATGTAAATGCGAAGTGCAACGAATATGTGGCAGAGCATTTTGTCAGTGCAATTTATCCGGACGGACTTAAGGCGGAGTGAGGAAACTCTTGAATGTTTAATTCAGGAATGTATAAAAAGTTAGAATTATAGGAATATCAGAAATGAAAAAGAAATCAAGAATAGCAGACTTTCTGCAGCTTCAGGGGGCGGTAGTCGTGTACTCCCTGTCGACGGTTGCAGCAAAGCTTGCATCGGAGCATGAGTTTTTGTCTTTTAAATATATATTTTTCTTTGGGCTGGAGTTCGTAATACTGGCTCTTTACGCCATCATATGGCAGCAGGTAATAAAAAAGTTCCAGCTGTCCATTGCTATAGCAAATAAGGCGACGACTCTTTTGTGGTCAATGCTTTGGAATTTTATCATCTTTTCTACAGGGATCACACCGTTTAAGGTGGTGGGAGTCCTGGTGGTGGTCCTTGGCGTTATCATAATGAATTCCGAGGCTTCTGCGGAAGAAGGACATCTGAGCGGGAGCAGCGAAAAGGCAGATAAGGAGGAGAAGGCATGATCAACATATTCTTTTTCCTTATGATGATCTCAGAGCTGATCGCGGCGTCATCACAGATGCTCCTTAAAAAGAGTGCGTCTAAGGAACATGGTTCGGTGATAAAAGAGTACCTGAATCCTTGGGTTATATGTGGCTACGGAATGCTCTTTTTATCAATGGTCATTACGATTTTCTGCTATGACGGACTGGGCTACATGGGTGTAGTGGTCATGGAGCCGATCAACTACATCATAGTAATGGTGTTGTCCAGGCTTATCTTTAAAGAAAAGTTTACTAAGAGAAAAATGATCGGAGTTACCTGCATTGTAGTGGGAATTATGATTTTTTACGGACTGGGGTAATCGTAGCTGGAGAGGCTTATGAAAAAAGTATTTATACAAAAGGTGATACTTCTGGCCGGCGTGATGCTGGGGGTGCTGTGCCTTGGATATATCGGGCTTTACAGCTATATTAATATTGCGCATTATACCAGTGCTATGGAAGCGGATGTGGCTTCGGAAGCTGTTTTTGTGACATCTCTATACGACAACCATTTCATTGAGCCGGATACCTGGTACGAATCTACGGCTTGTAGACTAATCTCATCGCCAAACTTTGCAGCGCTCATTTATCCGCTTGTTGGGAAAGATATGAATTTCGCCATGGGCATTTCCTGTAGCCTCTTGATGGTAGGACTTGCTGTTGTGATGCTTTTATATTTCGGGCAGATTGGGCTCGGTGTAGGCGGGAGTCTTTCAGCACTTCTGCTTGTCTTTTGTCTTGGGAGCATTGATGGCGAATCACAAAAGATGCTGTTTCTGTTTGCATCGTATTATGTGAGCCACATTATTACGATGTTTCTGATACTGATGTTGTATAATCGTGCACTTAAAGATGGCAAGGTTAACAGCATTATCTGGATCACTTCACTTTACATCGCATTTTTTAATGGAATACAGGGGATGCACGGGTGCATCTTCTGCTATTTTCCTCTGATCGTGACCGAAGTACTTCGCATGCTGGTATACTTGGTAAAAGCTAAGAGGCAGCGTATGAGCGGAACCACAGAGACTTTTCTGCTAAAAAGACTGATCCAGCGATATGAGTTTTTGCTCTGGACAGTGGCAATGACTGCGTTAAGTTTATTTACAACGAAGATTTTTGGGGCGGGAAATGTAAGTACTACAAGGAACTTACGACATGCGCCGGAGAAATTTGTGAGCGTTGTATGGCCACTTGTTTGCAGAGTCTTAAATTTCCAAGTATCTCCTGTGCTGGTCACACTTTTGGTGGCGGGAGCAATTGCAGGATACATTTGGACGATAAAGAGACTTCTTTCGGATGACCGGTTGGGAAATGCTTTTTTGTATTGGAGCACGCTTGCTTTTCCCATAAGTCTGGCATTGTGGATTTTCTTGAGTACGTTTACTACATTTGAAGCGGCATCCAGATATTACCTGAGTCTTATATTGGCTGTAAGTATCGGAAACGGGCTTTTGGTAAGCTGCCTTGGTGCAGCGAGTGTGCCGGTGTTGGCAATCATTATAGTATATGGGAGCACAACGCTGCCGATGCTGGAAAAAAACTACATCGAAAACGACAGTTCTTTTGACACTTCAGCGTATAAGGCTGCGATCTGGATGATGGAAAATGGCTACGAGTACGGGTATTCGACCTTTGATCACGCCAATTACATCACGGCTATGGCTAACGACAGAGTAAAGGTGCGGGCTGTGAACAGCATGGATGACATGGAAGGCTGCAAGTGGCTTACAGACAGCGACTGGTATCCGCCTGTGAAAAGCACTGAGGGCGCTACATGCTATATTGTCACACCATATCTGATGGAAGACTTTGCGAATTTTATGAATCGCTATGAGCCTGAAGTTATCGAGGTTGGGCAGGCCGGTGATTACACAATTTATGTGATGGACCACGATTATACGGTTTGGGAGAGATAAAAATTTGTGTTAAACGGCCCTTTAGCATATAATTGGTATGATTAAATGCAGGAAATACAACATATTGTAATATAGTTTTTGGGGAGAAAGGCGTATCCGGGCGATTTGCTATAACCGGATCACATGAGGTTTGTATGAAAAAGATTTTTGGGATGAGAAAACACAGGGACAGAGATCGTGAGCTTGATAAGCGCTACCGCGATGAGCTTGAAGAGTACGAAGACGATTTCTATGAAGATGATTATCCGGATGATGAGGACTTCGAGGACGATGATTTCTCAGATGAGGATTATCGTGATGATGAAGATTACGCAGATGAAGACTATCGGGATGAGGATGATTACTCAGACGACGAGAGGCTTTCGGATGAAAGATATTCAGATGAAGAAGACATTGCAGAGGATGACGAAGAATATCCTGAAGATGTAGACTCAGAGCGTGATGCAGGCGATGACCTCGATTATGAAGATGACGATCGTGATTATGCAGAAGATGATCGAGACTATGCTGAAGACGATCGAGATTATGCGGAAGATGAGCGTGATTTCGTCGACGATGATCATGAGTATGTTGAAAACGGTCGTAACCACGCTAATGATAGATATTCTGACGAGGAGTATCCTGAGGAAAATGAATATCCTGAGGACGAAGAGAACTACGAAGATGAAAACTATGACTCAGAATACCCTGAGGAAGGCGAAGATTACCTTGAGGATAAGGATAACTACGAGGATGAAGACTATAATTCCGACTATCCTGAGGACGATGAAGACTTCGAAGATGAAGACTACGACCGCGAATATTATGATGATCGATACGAGGACGAATACGGGAATGAGTACCCTTATGAGGACTACGACAGGGATAATCGTCGCGGAGCAATGAGAAAGAGTCGCCGTGATCACAGGAGAGATGACGACGAAGAATCTGTAGGAGCAAAGATCCTTGCGTTTATAGGTAGAACTTCAGCTGTTGAGAGAATTGCAGCTGTTTTTGCGTTGCTTATTCTGGCAGGAGGAATTGCAACAGCATCTTTCTATGCGACAGCTCTGAACGGCAACAAGCAGCTGGAGAGCTTTAACGACATAGGCTTGAACCTCACAGAAACAGAGATGGTGGGTAAAAGCGGACTTATTGCAGTTGCGGATGCTGAGAAGGCTCGTGCAATGGCAGCACAGTTTGTTGCTGAAGAGCCGGAAGAAGAGGAAGAAATTGAAGTAGCTGACGATGCTGAAGACGTGACGATCAAGATGACTGTCACAAGTATTAAGAGCGATATCAAAGTAAAGTTCATCAATTCAGCTACGGGAAAGCTTGTAGCAAATTTACCGCTTGAAATAGATGTTGTCGGACCTGACGGAAATACTGTTATGTATAATGACCATGATCAGGACGGAATCATTTATAAGAAAGACATTACAAAGGGTGAATACAAGGTAACTCCAAGAGCTCTCCCTTCAGGCTACGAGAATTACAAGCTAGAGCTATCTTCAAAGTCCGTAACGGTAAAAGACACTGTTGAGATGAAGGCAGTTGACGTCAGCAACGAGGTTAAAAAGGAGTCTCAGGTCAACGTTGCCAAAGAGGATACTCAGGTAAAAACAGAAGTTGAGTCTGTCCTTAAGGATACAGTTGAGTGGGTTGAGAGCACCAAGACAGCTCTTGGCGAAAAGGGTGACGGCAGCTACTCTTTCGAAGAAGTCAGCAAAGACAAGATTCCTAATCCCGGAAGCGCATCTATGGTTGGAACCAGAAGGTGGATGCTTGCAGAATTAAAGAATAGTAGACCTGCATTAGCATTTCTTACAGGTAATGTGGAAAATAAGGATGTATCGGTATCTCCAAATAGCATAGAGCTTAAGGTGGGAGAGCACGAAAATATTTCTGTCAAAGTTGGTGGGGAAGAGGTAGACGCCAATTTAACATCAGATAGTGATTGCGTTGAGATTGACGGAAAAAAAATAACAGCTATAAAAGCCGGATCAGCAACTATTAAAGTTGATGTTTCTGGTGCAGAAACAAAAACTATTGAAGTTAAAGTTGAAGAAGACAAGATTAGTATCTCTGCAAATCAAGAAATGACAGAGGGTGAAACTCAGGTAGTGTCTATCTCCGGAACAAGCGCAGATGTAAAGCTTGAATCAAGTGACAACAGCGTTGTTTCAGTTTCAGATAAAACAATTAAGGCCGAAAAAGCTGGTACTGCTACAATCAAAGCAACAGGCGATAACTGCGAACCGGATGAAGTCACTATTACTGTAAAGGCAAAAGAGAAGGAAAAAGAAAACTTTTCTGTTAACGGTAATACTGTGAATGTAAAGGTTGGTGAGAGTGCGTCAATAGGCGCATCAGCTTCATCCTCCATCAGCTATAAGTCTCAGGATGAGAATATTGCAACTGTTGACGGAAGCGGAAATGTAAAAGGTGTAAAAGAAGGAAATACAAAAATCACATTAACTGCAGAAGGTTACAATGACGGAACAGTAAATGTAAAGGTTGACCTTAAGGATATGAAGATTGAGATTTCAAGTAATACTGTAAAGGTCGGTGATAATGCTCAGATTAAGGTTTCTGAACCTTCCAAGGTTACATTTACATCTGAAAATAGTGATATCGCTACAGTTGATCCAAACGGTAAGGTTACAGGCGTAAAAGAGGGAACAGCAAAAATAACTGTTAAGGCAGATGGGTACAAGGATGCATCATTTGATGTTACTGTAACCAAAGCTGATCTTAAGACAATGACTGTTGAGCCGTCTCCAGTAAAAGTGAATGTCAGTGAGAGTGTTTCGCTCAAAGTTACAGGACCGGAAGCAGGTAAAGCTACGTTTTCTTCTAAAGATAGTAATATTGCAAAAGTAGAAACAGATGGTAAGATTACAGGCGTATCTGTCGGTAATACCATTATCACAGTTAAATCAGAAGGATATACTGATGTTCCAGTAAACGTCGAAGTTCTTGCAAAAGAAGGTAATCCTGTTCCAATGGCAATCACCAAGATCAATATTGTTGAAGGCCAAAAGATTAAGATTTCTGCCAAGGACGCAAATATTTCGATCAGATTAAAATCTGAAAACACAGGAATTGCTTCTATTTCTGACAACACAACTATTGTCGGTGCCGGAGAAGGTGAAGTAAAAGTAATAGTATCCGCAGACGGTTATGCTGATAATACAATCACTGTAAAGGTATATTCTAAGGATACCGTCCTCAAAGACAAAGACGGCAATGAAATCTGGGTACTCAAGAGTGATGGCGATTACTACAAGGCAACCTACGAGGACTACTACACAAGAGACAGGTTCTACATCAGAACTGCAGCCAAGAACTACAAGTACACCGGATGGCAGACCATTGACGGAAAGACTTACTTCTTTGACAAGAACGGAAATTATGTAACTGGAGAACAGGTAATCCAGGGGGCAAAATACAGCTTTGGTGCTGATGGCGTTCTTGCAAAGGCTCCGGGTGCGATGGGAATTGACGTCAGCAAGTGGAACGGAAATATCGATTGGAACGCAGTTAAGAATTCCGGAGTTCAGTTTGTAATCATCAGATGTGGATACCGAGGATCATCTGCAGGCGCGCTTATTGAGGATTCTAAATTCAAGAGCAACATCAAAGGCGCACAGGCAGCAGGACTTAAGGTTGGCGTATACTTTTTTACCCAGGCTGTGAATGAGGTTGAAGCGGTTGAGGAAGCCTCCATGGTTATCAACCTTGTTAAGGGCTATACTCTTTCATTCCCGGTTTATCTGGATGTTGAGGGCAGTAACGGCCGTGGTGACAGTATCAGTGCCAGCCAGAGAACAGCTAACATTAAGGCATTTTGCGGAACTATTGCCAATGCTGGCTATAAAGCAGGCGTTTACGCGAACAAGACCTGGTTTACTTCTATGATCAACACTTCGCAGATCACCAACTACAAGATCTGGCTTGCTCAGTATGCGCAGGCAGTAACCTACACCGGCTCAAGATATGACATGTGGCAGTACACCTCAAAGGGAAGAGTCACCGGAATCAGCGGAAACGTTGATATGAACATCTGCTACTGATTATTAAATGATGTAAGGAACCGGTGAAACATCGGCAGAATAGGAGCCAATGCAAAAACATTGCAAGGCTCCTATTTTTTAATGGAATATCACATATTTGGCGGTAAATAAACCTTGATTAACCGACATAAATGTGATTAAATTAAACTGGAAATATCTGAAAATAGTCAGAAAATTGCTCGGATATGCGGAAAAATCGTGCACAGAGGAATGATGATTATGGGAAAAGAGGCTAAATACATAACTCCAAAGTACATAACTTCAGATGAGATAAAGCTTATAAGGGAAATAACCGGAATGACGCAGAGAGAATTCGCTGAATTTGCCGGTGTATCCAAGCGCACTGTCGAGCGGTGGGAATATTCCGATGAAGAGATTACCGGTCCTATTACCGTACTTGCAGACCTTATCATTAAAAATCATGATCTTCCGCAGCGCCTTAAGGTCCCGGAGAATAAATACAAAATGAGATTGTGGTACATGTACCATGATTTTGTGTGCAGTATTCTGGATGTGGATGAAATGGAGAGAAAGGTTGAGGTTCATAATTTTATAACCAATCCGCTTTTTAGGGCTCTTGGTGTAATTTCGGAACCAACTTTTGAAGATTATGAGGAATTTATTAAGTCCAGGTGTTTTCCGGAAACCAGAGATAAACTAAAACTTGAGCTAAAAAGGCTTGATCTACCGTTTTATGATCCAATCATGATTATAGAAAAGACTCAGGGACGCATGGCAGACGATGATTTCTGGATAAGAATAGAGAGATAAATTATGATTGAACTATTTAAAAAAGATATAAAAACTTTAGACAGAAAATCTTCAAAGGGTAATCAGCTTAAATTTGAGAGGGATGGAGTCTGGTACAAAGTTGACAGTGTTGGATATGAGGGACTTGCCGAATGTGTTACTTCAGCTCTTTTGCATAATTCGTCTCTTGATGAAATAGAATACACTGATTATGCTTATGAAACTATTGTATATAATGGAAACCGGTACAGAGGCTGTAAGAGTAAAGATTTTACCAAAGGCTGGACTTTAATAACTTTGGAGAGACTGTTTATGCAAAATTATGGTGTTTCATTGAACAAGATGATCTACAGCACGTCTGACCATGAAGAGAGATTGCGACTTTTGGTGGATAACACTGAGCGTATCACCGGCATAAAGGGGTTTGGTGTGTATATGAATAAACTTCTGACTCTTGATGCGCTTTTTCTTAACGAGGACAGGCATACCCATAATATTGCTGTTCTGATGAACAATAAGAAACAGTTCAGACTGTGCCCGATTTTTGACAATGGCGCAGCTTTATTGTCGGATACAACTATGGATTATCCTTTGGGGCGAGATGTGTATGAATTGATGAAAAGGACCAAAGCGAGGACTTTTTCAGAATCCTTTGAGGAACAGCTTGAGATATCGGAAAAACTTTATGGAAGCAATATTTCTTTTTCCTACACAGAACACGAGATATTGGCTGCGACAGCTGAACTCGGCGATTATAGCGATGAGGAAAAAGAGCGCACGAAAGAAATTCTTCTTCAAATGAAAAGAAAATACAGTTATCTGTTTGCCTGACTTCAACTTGGCGGGGTCTTGTGATATACTGTATTAGTTAAAATTTGTTTATTTGAGAGGAAAAAATAATGAGAACATACCTCGTTACAGGCGGAGCAGGCTTTATCGGCTCCAATTACATTAACTATATGTTTAAAAAGTATGACAACGAAATCCGCATTATCAACGTGGATGTGCTTACTTATGCAGGTAACCTTGAGAATCTTCGCGATGTTGAGAACCGCGACAATTATACATTTATCAAGGCTGACATCTGCGACAGAGATGCGATGAACAAGATATTTGAAGAGAACGATATCGACAGAGTTGTTCACTTTGCGGCTGAGAGCCATGTGGACAGATCTATCGTAAATCCCGAGGTCTTTGTTCAGACCAACGTTCTTGGAACAGCAACAATGCTTAATGCTGCAAAAAAGGCTTGGGAGCTGCCGGACGGGACATACAAGGAGGGCAAGAAGTTCCTTCATGTTTCTACTGATGAGGTATATGGATCTTTAGATGATGATCCAAATGCCTATTTCTATGAGACAACTCCATATTCACCTCACAGCCCATATTCAGCAAGTAAGGCAAGTTCCGATATGCTGGTTAAGGCTTATATGGACACTTATAAGTTCCCTGCGAACATCACAAACTGCTCCAATAACTACGGACCTTACCAGTTCCCTGAGAAGCTGATCCCGCTTATTATCCACAATGCTCTTGCGGGAAAAGATCTTCCGGTTTACGGAGACGGCAAGAACGTCCGCGACTGGTTATATGTTGAAGACCACGCCAAGGCTATCGACATGGTTCAGGAAAAGGGCAGACTTTTTGAGACTTATAATGTTGGCGGACACAACGAGAAGCAGAACATCGAAATCGTTAAGACCATCATTGATGTGCTCAGAGAGGAGCTTGATGACTCCGATCCAAGGAAGGCTCATCTTTCCTATGACCTCATCAAGTACGTAACAGACAGAAAGGGTCATGACCGCAGATATGCCATTGCACCCGACAAGATCAAAAAAGAGATTGGCTGGGAGCCTGAGACAATGTTTAACGAAGGCATCCGCAAGACAATTAAGTGGTACTTTGAGAACCAGGAGTGGATGGAGCACGTAACAAGCGGCGACTATGAGAAGTACTACGAGAAAATGTATTCTAACAGGTGATGAAACAAAAAGGAGAACGAAATGAAGGGAATCATATTGGCAGGTGGATCCGGAACACGTCTTTATCCTCTGACAAGGGCAATGTCCAAGCAGATGATGCCTGTTTATGACAAACCAATGATATATTATCCGCTGTCAACACTTATGCTGGCAGGAATCAGAGAGGTGCTTATCATCTCAACACCAAGGGATCTTCCGGCATTTGAAGAGCTTTTCGGAACCGGTGAGCAGCTTGGAATGCACTTTGAATATGCTGTTCAGGACAAACCACGAGGTCTTGCGGATGCATTTATCATCGGTGCAAAGTTTATCGGCAGTGACAGTGTTGCACTGGTGCTTGGCGATAACATCTTTTACGGACAGAGCTTTAGCAAGCTCCTTAGAGAAGTTTCTTCAAGAGAGAGCGGAGCTACAATTTTTGGCTACTATGTAAGAGACCCGAGAGCTTACGGCGTTGTTGAATTTGATGAGAACGGCAAGGCTATTTCCATTGAGGAGAAACCTGAGCATCCAAAGAGCAATTACGCTGTGCCGGGACTGTATTTTTACGACAACAAGGTTGTTGATATTGCTGCAAATGTTAAGCCATCAGCTAGAGGCGAGATTGAGATTACCAGCATCAACAACGAGTACCTCAGAAGAGGAGAGCTCCGTGTGGAAACCATGGGCAGAGGTTTTGCCTGGCTTGATACCGGCAATCACGATTCTCTTCTTGATGCATCTGACTTTGTATGTGCTTTCCAGAAGAGGCAGGGGCTTTACATTTCCTGCATCGAAGAGATTGCATATAAGAGAGGTTTCATAAACAAGGAGCAGCTTCTTAAGCTTGCCGAGCCACTTATGAAGACAGATTACGGCAAATACCTAGTTGAGGTTGCTAATGGGCTGTAAGCACTTGGCGAGGTATTTTCGAGCCTAGTGCGCGCGTGTTCTGGCGAGCAAAGCGAGAGCAGAACTTCCTTGTGAAATGTACTTGGCGAGGTGTTTTCAAATTATGGATAGACGGGTTTTTAGACTGACCATCTTGACGATCCTCAGCGCGTTTATTCTTGTGGCTGTGATCATTTACGCCACCAACGCTGATAAAATCGGCAGGTTGCTTGGAAATGATAATAAAAATGAAACATCTGAGAGCGTAAGCACTGAGGAGCCGGTAGCTGATGAAGCTTCCTACGGCCAGCAGATTGGCGATGACTTAAAAGCGTTCCTCTATGATGACGACTTTTTTGACGAAACTGAGGAAGTACCGGCTGTTGTGGTAATCCAGCAAAACACCAAAGTTCCGGAAGGCAGCAGCGAGGAGGAGTCAGATGCTTCTGAAGATGAAGAGGGAGCAGGCATGGCTGTTGTAGGGCAGCTGGACAATCCGGATGCACCTTTTACTACACCGGACGGAACGATTCCGGGTGGGGCAGCGCCAGATGCAGTACTTCCGGGGAGTCTGACTGAGCCTCCTATAGAGGGGACACCGGTTGGAGTGTTGCCGTGATTTTTATTTTGGATTCAAAAGAAAAATGTTTGTTTGCTTATTGTAAGCGTTTTGATATCGTATAAATTGATATAAATTCAGGGAGTGAGTTTAAAATGGGACAGATTACAGTTGAAACTTGTGAAATTGAGGGGCTTAAGGTTATCACACCTAAGGTATTCGGAGATTCAAGAGGATATTTTTTCGAGAGCTACAACAAGAATGATTTTGTTAATGCAGGCATTACCTGTGAATTTGTGCAGGATAATCAGTCATCCAGCAAAAGAGGCGTTCTCCGTGGTCTTCACTTTCAGAAGAACTTCCCACAGGATAAGCTGGTTCGCTGCATAAACGGCGAAGTTTTTGATGTGGCTGTAGATCTTAGAAGAGATTCCAAGACCTTTGGAAAATGGTTTGGAGTCGTTTTGTCTGCAGAAAACAAGAAGCAGTTCTTTATTCCAAAGGGCTTTGCTCATGGATTTTTAGTGCTTTCCGATTATGCGGAGTTTGCATATAAGTGTTCAGATTTCTATCATCCTGACGATGAGGGCGGGCTTATCTGGAATGATCCGGATATCGGTGTTGAATGGCCGCTTCAGGATGGCGTTGAGCTTATTTTCTCTGACAAGGATACTAAGTGGAGAGGAATCAAGGAATATTGAATATGGGTAAAAGAAAACTTCCCAAGCGATTAGGCTTGGGCATTTTCTATGTATTGGCGCTTGCTTTGGCGCTGATCATAATTTTGCATACAAATTCTCTGGCAGATCCGCAGACAGAGCGGCTTAAGAAGATTTGTGGCTGCACTCTTATAGCAGTCAGCTGCATTTTTGCGTTCTTCTGGTATGATAAGCTCACTGTTTTGCCTATCGAGCTTTTTAATTCCAGAAAGCTCATCAAGAGATTGTCAGTTAACGACTTTAAAAAGAGATATGCAGGCTCATATATGGGAATTGTGTGGGCACTGGCTCAGCCGGTGGTCACTGTTTGCATGTACTATGTTGTATTTGACAGAGTATTCCAGTCGAGGGCTCAGGCAGTTTCCGGGGGCGTGGAGGTTCCCTACGTACTGTTCCTTACAGCCGGTCTGGTGCCCTGGTTCTTTTTTACCGAGGCGCTCACAAACGGAACAACCTCCCTGCTTGAGTACAACTATCTGGTAAAAAAAGTTCTTTTCAAAATAAGCATATTACCTATCATCAAGATAATTGCTGCGATGTTTATCCACATATTCTTTATTTTTGTGCTTCTTATCATCGCATGTGTCTATGGGTATTACCCTAATTTGTACTGGCTCCAGCTTATTTACTATCTGGGATGCGAGTTTATACTGGTGCTTTCCATCAGCTACGCGACCTGCGCTATTGTTGTGTTTTTCAGAGATCTTCTGCAGATCATAAATATCGGATTGCAGCTTTTTCAGTGGGCAACTCCGATCCTCTGGAACATTGATATTATTCCTGATGACTATAAGTGGATCATCAAACTCAACCCAATGACATACATTGTCGAGGGTTATAGAAACGCAATTTACGGAGACACATGGTTCTTCCAGCACTTCTACTCATCGACTTACTTTTGGATCTTTGTTGTTGCAGTGTTCTGTTTCGGAGCACTGATCTTCAAGCGCTCCAAGCCTCACTTCGCAGATATTCTATAACGCATCATGAGGCAGATAAATCATTCATTCTGAAGAAAGCTGGACTATACGGAGAAATGCATGGAAAATGGCATTGCGATTGAGGTCAAGAACCTCACTAAATCATATAAATTGTATGACAAGCCGATGGACAGGCTTAAGGATTCCCTGGGACTTGCAAAAAAGCGCAAGTTCAAGGAGCATCTCGCACTTAACAACGTAAACCTTTCGGTAAAAAAAGGTGAGACAGTAGGTATCATCGGTACCAACGGCTCAGGAAAGTCCACGATCCTTAAGATAATCACAGGAGTTTTAACTCCCACCAGCGGCGAAGTCAATGTGGACGGCCATATCTCAGCTCTTTTGGAACTGGGAGCAGGCTTTAATATGGAGTACAACGGGATTGACAACATCTATCTGAACGGTATGATGATTGGTTTTTCCGAGGATGAGATAACAAAGCGTCTTGACTCTATCTTAGAGTTTGCTGATATCGGAGATTACGTGTATCAGCCGGTCAAGACCTACTCAAGCGGTATGTTTGTGCGTCTGGCTTTTGCGGTAGCCATCAACATTGACCCGGAAATACTTATCGTCGATGAGGCACTTTCTGTTGGAGACGTGTTCTTCCAGGCGAAGTGCTATCACAAGTTTGAGGAGTTCAAAAATCAGGGGAAAACTATTCTTTTTGTATCCCACGATCTTTCAAGTATCAGCAAATACTGTGACAGAGCAGTTCTTCTCAATCAGGGAGTGCTTCTTGGAGAAGGTACGCCCAAGGAAATGATTGATATCTACAAGCAGGTTCTGGTGGGACAGTACCCACTTCCAAGCAGTGACGTAAAGAGCCTTCTTGATGACGATGAGGTTAGAAACGCCGCAGCATCAGCCAGTGACAGGGCAAAAGAAAAAGCATCCGCCAAGGCTGCAAATGAATTAAATGGTAACAATGCAATCAGGTCAGCTAACGGCGAAAATCAAGGCGACGCAAGTGTCAAGAATCCCGACACTCTTGAATACGGCGACGGCGCAGCTGTGATAGAGGAGTTTTATGCGACAGATTCCACCGGAATGCGCTCCAATTCTATCATCAAGGGAACTGACTTTGCTGTACACATGAAAGTTAAGTTTAACCGTGACGTGGCAGCACCTATTTTTGCCTTTACGTTCAAAAATATCATGGGTATTGAGATAACCGGCACCAACTCCATGGTGGAGAAGGCATTCCTTGAGCCTGTTAAGGCAGGAGATGTAAAAGAAATATCTTTTACCCAGAATATGTCACTTCAGGGGGGCGAATACCTGATAAGCTTTGGCGTTACAGGCTTTGAAAAAGACAATTTCACTGTGTATCACAGACTTTACGATGCGCTTAACATCACAGTTGTTTCCGACAAGAACACGGTTGGCTACTACGACATGAATTCAAAGTGTGAAGTTAAGGATGCAAAAAACGATAATAAATAAAACTCTACCGGTGCGAGGCACGAGGAAATGCAGGAAAAGATAAACATTGGCAAAGTTACTCTGAATTTCAAACATTACTCAGGGGTTGATCTTTATAGCGATGGTTCTATAGAGAACGACCTTCTTGAGATTGTTAAAAATACCAAGAAGGAAGACTACCAGAAGGTCATCGAGGAGAGGGCGAACTGGCCTATTTTGTACCATTTATCTGACCAGAGAGCGAACATTGTGGAATGGATTCCAATGGATCCAAACGCCAAGGTCCTTGAAGTGGGCTCAGGGTGCGGCGCTATAACAGGCATGCTGGCCAGCAAGGCAAAAGAGGTAGTGGCCTGCGATCTTTCCAGAAGGCGTTCCGAGATCAATGCCACCAGAAATCAGGACTGCGACAACGTTACAATCCATGTTGGTAACTTCAGGGATGTGGAGCCGGACCTCCCAAGGGACTTCGATTACATATTCCTTATCGGTGTGTTTGAGTATGCACAAGGCTATATTGGCACCGACAACCCTTACGAGAAGTTCCTGCGCATGATGAATCGACACCTGAAAAAGGGTGGCAGAATTGTCATCGCCATTGAGAACCGTCTTGGACTTAAGTATTTTGCAGGATGCGCAGAGGATCATCTGGGAACATATTTTTCCGGAATCGAGGGATATACTCCGGACAGCGTAGCCAAGACGTTTACAAGAAACGGCCTCATTAATATTTTCAAAAAATGTGGGATAAAGGAGTATCACTTCTATTATCCGTATCCTGACTATAAACTGATGACTCTTTTGCACTCGGATTATTATTTGCCCAAGTTTGGAGAACTTCAGGATAACGTCAGAAACTTTGACAGGGACAGGCTCCTTCTTTTCAATGAGAAGCATGCCTATGAAGACCTGGTAAAAGACGGAATGTATCAGGATTTCGCAAATTCCTTTGAGATAATCTTAGGACCGGGCTTTGATACGATTTACAGTAAGTACAGCAACGACCGCGTTGATGAGTTCAAGATAAGAACCGATATCGCCATCGACAGGGCCGGCAGGAAGATCATAAGAAAAGTGCCTTTGTCTGAGGCAGCAAAAGAGCATGTGCTCAGCATAAGGGACGCATATCTTGGCCTGCAGGAGAAGTACAGGGGCGGCGACTTTGAAGTCAATGACTGCCAGATCGATGAGAAGCAGAGCTGTGCCATTTTCTCTTTTGTCAACGGAGTACCGCTGGCTTCGCTTCTTGATGAGTGCCTTGATAAAGATGATATGGACAGCTTCAATGCGCTGATAAATGAGTATATAAAGAGGATCAACTACAAGCAGGATTATCCGGTGTCCGATTTTGACCTGATATTCTCGAATATTATGGTAAACGGGCCTATTTGGACTATAATAGATTATGAATGGACCTATGGAAAATGCATTCCGGCCAAGGAACAGCTCTGGAGGGCTATCTATTGCTACAGATTAGAGGATAGGAAAAGAGAGAAGTTCGATCCAAAGACATTTTTCGACAGAGTAGGAATAACTGATAAGGATGCGGAGGTTCTTTTGGAAGAGGAAAACGCATTCCAGAAGTATGTGACGGGAAATCGCAAATCCATGGTGGAAATATGGCAGGCGATCGGCAGAAAGGTAACTTTGCCGAGAGAGCTTGTTACATTGGATGACAAGGTAAGGCCCGATGACTGCATTCAGATTTATCTTGATGAGGGCGAGGGCTTTTCGGAGGAGGAATCTCTTTTCCCTGAGGAGCAGTATGACGACAAGCACACAGTGAGTCTGGATATCAGGGTTGACGCCAACTGCAAGATGGTGCGTATCGATCCGGCTTTTGCACCGTGCCTTGTGACAATCCTGTCTGCAACCTGGAACGGAGAAGCCTTTGCCGACAATGTTTCGGATGTGTCAATCCATCCGCAGAACGGTTATTGGATCTCTGATGATTCGATAATTTTTGATAACACAGATCCTAATATTGAATTTGGTCTGACCAGCGAGAAGCTCAGTGTTCAGGAGAGAAATCACTTATGCGTGACATATATCATGACTCTTTTACCTGACAATGCGGCAAAAGCGGTATCTGAATCACTGGCGGTTGCAGCCCAGGCTGAGCCTGAAAAGCCCAAGGACAATATTTTGAAAAAGACTGTTAAGAAGATCATTCAAAAGCGTGAAGAGCGCTATTACAAAGACGACGAGGAGTGAGTTTTGGGGATGCTAAAGGAACTTGTTAAGGCTTCTCTGACAAAGAGAAGCATAAGAAAATATGACAAGCTGCTGAATACCAAGTCCTCAGCCTATGACAAGTGGCAGAGGCAGATTGAGAAAAAGCAAGTTCCGGCAGTGGAAGCGCCTATCAGCTATGAGACAGGGGAAAACGGCGAGCTGATACCAAATAAGCTTCCAGTTCCTAAAGTTAAGGTTGTTCCCTATGCCAAGGTGTGGGAAATTAACGATGCCAAGGGGGATGAAGACGTTGTCTATCTTTTTGTCAGCCCCAAGGGCAAGCTGACAAAGCGTGCTGCTGAAGTTGTGAAGCAGTATTTTGTGGCGCACCCTGAGCATAACGTAGTTTATGGAGATGAGGATGAAACCGGAAAGGGTGGGAAGTACATTCATCCGTATTTTAAGCCTGACTGGTCTCCGGATTCCTATCTTAACGCATTTTACATCGGCAGTTTTTTTGCCTGCAGATCAAGAACCCTTCATGAGTCAGCCTCTGAATATGATAATGCTGTACGCATGTTGGGCGGAACAGGAAACAAGAAGAACTCACCTGAACAGGTGGGACTTGAAGCATCCTTACTTTCGGCGGATGTTCTTTTTTGCATGCTTGCCATTCATGAGCACGCTTTCGCAAAAAGAACAGGCACAGAATTTCCGATAGGTCATATCAAGGAAGTTCTTTTCCACAGAAGCCCTGAGCAGGATGTTTTTTATGGCAGAAACTTCCACAATTCAAGACATATGCTGATAAAGCCTGCAACGGTCAGCATTATCATACCTTCCAAGGATCACCCTGAGGTTTTGAAAAGATGCCTTGAGTCAATTGTTGAAACCACCGGCGACAACAGCGGGATTACCTACGATATCGCGGTTGTGGACAATGGAAGTGACGCCAAGAACAGAGTTCGCTACGGCGTATTTATCGGCAAAATTCCGAAAAAGAACGGTCTTACAAAGATAAATTATATTTACAAGCTTGAAGAATTTAACTTTTCAGCTATGTGCAACAAGGGGGCGAAGAATACCCACGGAGAGTATCTTCTTTTCCTCAACGATGATATTGAGTGCGTAAAAGAGGGGTGGCTCAGGGAACTCCTTTCCCAGGCGCAGCTTAAGCATGTGGGTGCTGTAGGGGCAAAACTTCTTTACCCGGACGGCGATCTTATCCAGCACGCAGGTATTGCCAACGTTATGAGAGGACCTGTGCACAAGCTGCAGAAGATGCATGACAACAAGAGTCACTATTTTGGCTATAATAGAGGAATCCATAACACCATAGGTGTTACCGGGGCCTGCCTTCTTATCAGCAGGCAGAAGTACATGGACATTGGCGGATTTCCCGAGGAACTTAAGGTTGCTTTTAACGACGTGGATTTCTGTTATACCCTGCATGAAAAGGGCTACTACAATGTCTGCTGCAACCATTTTTACCTAAGGCACTATGAGTCTTTGTCCAGGGGCCTTGATACCATGGATCCCAGGAAGATGGAGAGGCTCTCGGCTGAGGGCGAGATTTTGATGCGCAAGCACCCGAATCTCTATAATGTGGATCCGTTCTACAGCCCGCACCTGAATGAAGATGAGACTATTACTGCGATAATTCCGAGAGTTGATTATACTCCGGTTGAGGATATTCCCTACGCGAATGCCACGATCCATGAAAAGGGCATCAGACATTCCAGAGAGGATCAGTGCCTGAGAATTGGCTGTGAATTTAACGGAACGCTTGATAACTGGCTTTACGGCAGCTCTGCTGAAGGCAATGACAGCGGATATTACCTTAAGGGTTACAGCTTTGTCATTGGCTCTGACAACGCTATTTTTGAGAGAAGACTGCTGCTTCGCCTTGTGGAAAGAAATGAGGACGGCGCAGGGCCTGTGGGACCAAAGATTTACAGCTTCCCAATCTATGTGGGATACAGGCCTGATATCAGGATCAGGCTTCAGGATCAGGTAAATGTTGACCTTACAGGCTATAAAGTTAAGATAAAAAAGGGACTTCTGCCACCGGGATATTACCAGGTGGGCATGCTGGCATCCGACAAGACCAGCCGTCTGAAGCTGGTAAACTGGGTTCCAAACATACTTAGAATAAGACCGCCAAAGTGAAACGAAGCAATCCGTATTCTAAAATACATATTAAGGATTAAATACATGGAAGATAATAAAGATTATAAGGCCGCCTACGAGCGGGAGAAGCTTAAGAGTGCTGATCTTGCTGAGAAGGTGGCGGACCTTGAAGATAAAAATCAGGAGCTGCAGTTCAAGCTTGACAGGATAAAGAACAATCCTATCTGGAAGGCTTCCACTCCTGCCAGAAACACCATGCACTGGGTTATCAGGCAGAGGGACAGGCTAAGAAACCAGGGTTCCGTTCGCGGCGTTATTGCCAAGATAAAGTACAAGCAGATTGAAAAGAAGGCCATGACCCACTATGGCACAGAGTCTTTTCCCAGCGAGGAGACAAGAGCCAAGCAGGAGAAGGCAGTATTTGAGAAAATGCCGCTTATATCAATTCTGGTGCCGCTTTACAACACGCCGGAAAAATTCCTGCGCGACATGATAGAGTCAGTTCTTTATCAGACATACAGCAACTGGCAGCTGTGCCTGGCTGACGGCTCTGATGCTGAGCACATCGGAACGGTGAGCTCGATTGTAAGAGAATACCAAAAGACCGAAAAGGCTTTAAATCATGACGGGACCAGCAAGATCAGTTATGTGAAACTTGAAAAAAATGAAGGAATTGCAGGCAATACCAACCACTGTCTGGAGCTTGCAAAGGGCGAGTACATAGGCCTTTTTGACCATGATGATATCCTGCATCCCGAAGTTTTATACTGGTATGTGAAAGCGATAAACGAGGAAAATGCAGACTACATCTATTGTGATGAGACCACCTTTAAGGGTGATGACATCAACAGGATGATAACCATGCACTTCAAGCCCGATTATGCGATAGATAATTTAAGGGCCAACAATTATATCTGTCATTTCAGTGTCTTTAAGAGGACGCTGCTGGATGGCACAGAGCTCTTTAGAACCAAGTTTGACGGAAGTCAGGACCATGACATGATCTTAAGGCTTACCGACAGGGCGGAGCACATCGTGCATGTGCCAAAGCTGTTGTACTACTGGAGAAGCCATGCGGGATCTGTTGCTTCTGATATCAGTGCAAAGCCCTACGCCATTGAGGCTGCAAAGGGGGCTGTGGCAGATCATCTTCGTCGCCACGGCTATGAGCACTTTAAGATCACCAGTACCAGGGCCTTCGAGACGATTTTTAAGATCACCTACGAGGTAATGGGAAATCCCAAGATTTCAATCGTGATTCCCAACTGCGAGCACGCTGAGGATCTTAAAAGGTGCATAACTTCCATATATGAGAAATCTGTTTATGACAACTACGAGATCATTGTTGTGGAAAACGGCAGCAAAGGGAGTGAGATCAAGGGCTACTACGAGGAACTTGCAAACGGCTCGCTTAAAGATATCGTGAAGGTGGTTGACTACTACGAAGGCGGGGCTCATTTAAACCCTGATGGCTCCAAGCCATCTTTTAACTACTCGGCAGTTGTTAACTGCGGTGTACAGCACTCCACAGGCGATTACATTATTTTCCTTAATAATGATACGCAGGTCATCACCGTAAACTGGATGGAAGAACTGCTTATGTATGCTCAGAGAAAAGATGTGGGCGCTGTGGGTGGAAAACTCTATTTCCCCGACAGAAAGATCCAGCATGCCGGTGTTGTTCTTAAGCTTGGCGCTCACAGGACAGCAGGCCATTCCCACTACGGGCAGGAAGGTATGAACCTTGGCTACATGGGAAGACTGTGTTATGCTCAGGACGTAAGTGCAGTTACAGGTGCCTGCATGATGGTAAGCCGCGCTAAATATGATGAAGTGGGCGGATACGATGAGACCTTTGAAGTCAGTCTGAACGATGTGGACTTCTGCTTGAAACTTAGAGAAAAGGGATATCTCAATGTCTTTACACCGTTTGCGGAGCTCTATCACTATGAGTCATTAAGCCGCGGCCTTGATCTTGAAGGCGAGAATGCAAAGCGTTATGAGGCTGAATCCGAGCACTTCCGCACAAAGTGGAAAGAGGTGCTGGATAAGGGAGATCCTTACTACAACCCGAATTTCTCACTGGATCGCAGCGACTTTTCCCTTAACGTGGAAGGGTACTCGAGTCTTAGGGATAAGTGATTCTTGCTGATGACTATGGAATGAAGTATTGATATAATTAGTAGTATCTTATTAGATATTGCTAACGATTTTCTAAGATATTTCTTGAACTTAATGCTCAAGAATGATTAAATTT
Organism: Butyrivibrio sp.; assembly: GCA_015056585.1. Classification (GTDB taxonomy): domain Bacteria; phylum Bacillota; class Clostridia; order Lachnospirales; family Lachnospiraceae; genus Butyrivibrio. The sequence goes on from SVFZ01000064.1 coordinate 22,581, forward strand.
TACTTGTGATTATAATTAAATATAAGCATGAAGGATACGAGGAGGAAAAGGAATGAGTGAAGCAACAAAGCAGTTTGAGTATTGGCTGAATGACGATTATTTCGATCAGGAAACCAAGAATGAACTTCTTGCCATCAGAAATGATGAGGCAGAAGTGGAGGACAGATTTTACAGGGAGCTTGAGTTTGGTACAGGGGGACTTCGCGGGGTAATCGGAGCCGGCACCAACAGAATGAACAAATACACAGTTCGTAAGGCATCACAGGGCCTTGCAAACTATATCAAGAAAAATGGCGGACCTGACGCAGCAAAGAAGGGAGTAGCTATCTCTTTTGACTGCAGAAGATTTTCACCTGAGTTTGCAGACGAGACAGCTCTTTGCCTTGCAGCAAACGGCATCAAGGCTTATGTCAGCGATATATTAAGACCTACACCTGAGCTTTCTTTTGCACTTAGAGAGTTCGGATGTATCGCAGGCGTAATGGTTACTGCATCTCACAACCCGCCTGAATACAACGGATACAAGGTATATTGGGAGGATGGCGCACAGGTAACACCGCCTCACGACACAGGTATCATTGCAGAGGTTATGTCGATCACTGACTATCATGAAGTTAAGACTATGTCCAAAGAGGACGCTATCGCACAGGGACTTTATGTTTCATTTGGCGAAGAGATTGACGACAAGTACATGGTTGAGCTTAAGAAGCAGATTATTCATCAGGATGTTATCGATGAGATGGCTGACAAGTTCACAATTGTTTACTCACCCTTTAACGGAACAGGTAACCTTCCTGTAAGACGAGTTCTTAAAGAGCTTGGATTCAAGAATGTATTTGTAGTTCCTGAGCAGGAGAAGCCCGATCCTAACTTTACAACACTTGCATATCCTAACCCGGAGGATCCCAAGGCATTTGAGCTTGCGCTCAAGCTGGCAAAAGAGAAGGATGCAGACATTGTACTTGCAACCGATCCTGATGCAGACCGCCTCGGTATTTATGCAAAAGACCTTAAGACAGGCGAATATGTGGCATTCACAGGAAACATGTCAGGAATGCTTATCGGCGAATACATTTTAAGAGAGCGCAAGGCTACAGGCACAATGCCTGCAAATCCTGCTTTCGTTACAACTATCGTTACTACAAACATGGCAAAGGCTGTTGCAAATAAGTATGGCCTTCACTACATCGAGGTTCTCACAGGCTTTAAGTACATTGGTGAGCAGATCAAGCTCTTTGAGCAGAATGGACAGTCTCACAACTATGTATTCGGTCTTGAGGAGTCCTATGGATGCCTTGCAGGAACACATGCAAGAGATAAGGATGCCATCGTTGCAGTTATGATGCTCTGCGAGCTTGCTGCTTTCTACAAGAAACAGGGCAAGAGCGTATGGGATGCCATGATCGATATGTATGAGGAATATGGCTACTACAAGGAAGGCCAGTACTCAATCACAATGAAGGGTAAAGAGGGCGCTGAGCAGATTGCAGCTCTTATGGACAAGCTCCGCAGCAATCCTCCAAAGACTTTCGGACAGTGGACTGTAGAAGAATTCAGAGACTACAAGACAGGCAAGACCATCGATATGGCTACCGGAAAAGAGGGCGAGACAGGACTTCCTTCTTCAAACGTACTGTACTTTGCACTTAATGATGATTCATGGTGCTGCGCAAGACCTTCAGGAACAGAGCCTAAGATCAAGTTCTACATGGGCGTTAAGGGCAAGAACCTTGAAGACGCTGCGAAGCTTCAGGATGAGCTCACAGCAGCGGTAAAAAAGGTGATCGAGGAATAAAATGGGTATAAAGAATGCGGCCAAAAAGACAATTGCATATGCAAAGCGCAATGGCTTAAAGGCCGCATTTTTTGCTGCCCTTGAGAGAGTTTCGGATAATCTGAAAGACAAATATGAATACATACCTCCCTCAAAGGAGGCTTTAGAGGAACAGGCAAGAGAGTACAAGGCTTTCGCGGAAGCCGGCAACAGCGTACGCTTTAGCATAGTTGTTCCTCTTTTTAATACTCCGGAAAAATATCTTAAAGATATGATTGAATCCGTGCTGGCTCAGACCTATGGGAATTTTGAGCTGGTTTTGGCAGACGCTTCGGATAATACATCGGATATTGCAATCGAGTATATGAAGGAAGATCCGAGGATAAAGTATTATCATCTTGAGACCAACGGCGGGATTTCCGATAATACCAACAAAGGCCTGGAGAAGGCCACGGGAGATTACATAGGGCTTCTTGATCATGACGATGTTTTGACTCCGGATGCTCTATATGAAGTCGCAAGACTTATACGGCAGAGCATGAAAAAGAACCGGCTGGCCAGATACGCGGATTGTCCGATAAGACTTATATACTCTGATGAGGATAAGTTTGATGATGTAAAAAATGTTTACTATGAGCACCATGGTAAACCAAACTTTAACATGGATTATCTCTTTTCAAACAACTATATCTGCCATTTCGCTGTAATGAGGGCAGATGTGATAAAGAGACTTAAGCTACGAAAAAAGTTTGACGGTGCCCAGGACTATGATCTTTTTCTTAGGTGTTGCGCTGAGGCTGCTCTTGAGATGCCGTCCTGCGGTAATCAGATTGCCCATATCGGAAAGGTGCTATATCACTGGAGATGTCATAAAAATTCCACAGCAGCCAATCCTGCCAGCAAGACCTACGCTTATGAGGCCGGAAAGGCAGCTCTGGAAGATATTTGCAATAAGTATAATATCAGTGCGGATGTTGAGATGCTCCAGCACCTAGGTTTTTACAGAATAAATTATGAGCCCGATATTTTTACAGGCAGAAAAGATGTGGGCTGCATCGGAGGAAAACTTTTAAACAAAAAAGGAAGACTAATAGGTGGCGCTTATACCAAGGAAGGAACGATTATGTACAAAAACCTTCCGGAAGGATACAGCGGCGGCCTTCAGCACCGCGCAGTTCTCCATCAGGATTGCTATGCGGTGGATATAAGATGTATTGCAGTGCGCGATGACCTTATCCCTGCTTTTGAGCAGATTACAGGGATTAAGTACGAAGATACCTACACGCCTGCGCTTGCTAAAATGAGCAATGTTAACAATGTTGTCGAAACCGGAAGCAGAGTTGATTCAAATTCTGCGGACGGTAGCAGAGAAAACTCCAAGACTGTAGAAGCGGCAGATGACAGATTTGCAGATTTTTCTGAGGAGGATATCATCTCTCTTAGCATGAAATTCGGTGAAGAAATGAAAAGACGATGCCTGCGCAGCGTCTGGGATCCAAGGGCCAGGAAGTCCATATTGGGTGATAAAAAGCAGAGTAAAATAGAAAAGCAAAAATCATAACCAGGGTTTTTATGAATAAAGTTGCAGTAATAATTCCGAATTACAATGGGAAAAAATATCTCACAGATTGCCTTAAGAGTCTCCAAAAGCAGACTTTTAAGGATTTTTGTGTTATCATAGTGGACAATGCATCAACTGACGGGAGCGCTGAAGCGGTAAAAGATTTGCCGGGAGTCAGTATTATAAGGCTCTCTGAAAATACAGGCTTTGCAAATGCAGTAAATGTCGGGATTCGCGCTGCTGCGGAAAAAGAGATTTCTGCGGAGTATGCATTTCTTTTAAACGATGATACCAGGTGCGATGAAGACGCTATTGAGGCTCTTGTTAAGACCATGGACAAAAATCCGAAGGTTTTTGCCACGCAGGCCAAGATGCTTCAGTTCAAGGATACAAATAAGGTCGACGATGCAGGCGATTTCTACTGCGCGCTGGGATGGGCCTATGCTCCAAGCAAGGATAAAGACAGTGCAAAGTACAACAGGCGCACTTTGATCACCAGTGCCTGCGCAGGGGCTGCCATGTACAGAATGAGAGCCTTTGACAAGATAGGTCTTTTTGATGATGTACATTTTTGCTATCTTGAAGACGTGGATATCGGCTACAGGGCAAGACTCTATGGCTACAAGAACCTGTGCGAACCCAAGGCGATAGTTTACCATGCGGGAAGTGCCAGCAGCGGTTCCAGGCACAATGCATTTAAGGTTGAACTTGCTGCGTCCAATAATTTATACTTAATCTATAAAAATATGCCGCTTTTGCAGGTGCTTCTTAACCTGCCGTTTATACTGACCGGAATATTGATAAAGCATATTTTTTACATGAAAAAGGGGCTTGGAACTGCCCACATAAAAGGCCTTGCAAAGGGCATTTCCAAGATATTTAAGAATTCTGACAGGAGAGTCAGATTTGGAGGAGAACAGTTATTACACTGCTGTCAGATGCAGCTTGAGCTATGGATCAACTGCGTCAGGATCCTTATCGGATAGGGCGTGGGCATAGGCTCTAAGCTTTGTAATACCGGGGAATTGTTTTAATGATCAAAGACAATCAGACTCATCTTAATAGATTGCATGTGGTTGTGGACGGGCTACTGGTGGCCGGTTCCTATTTGACGTCCTATTTTGTAAGGTTTGAATTGGGCGTTGGCCCCGAGGTTGTGGGAGGCCATCTCCCTCTTAGCTCCTATGCGCAGGCTCTTTACTATCTGGTGCCCGGATATCTTATGCTTTATTATATGGTGAACCTCTATACATCCCGAAGGGCGCTGAAACTCTGGAATGAGTTTGTTGACATAGTTCAGGCTAATATCATGGGAATGCTGGGGTTCATGGTAATCCTGTTTATGTTAAAACAAAAGGATTACTCCCGATTTATGATAGGTATATTCTTTGTGCTGAATATATTTCTGACCACTTTGGCGCATGGATTATTGCGAAAAATCCTAAGATACATCAGGAAAAAAGGTTACAATATCAAGCACATTTTGCTGGTGGGCTATTCAAGGGCTGCCGAGGCATATATCAGCAGAATCCTGGAAAATCCTCAGTGGGGGTACGAAGTAGCCGGTGTACTTGATGACTTTGTGCCGATAGACACCAGTTATCACGGAATCAAGGTTGTGGGCAAGATTGAGCAGCTTGGAGACTACCTCAGCAATCAGAACTACGACGAAATAACGATTACGCTTCCGCTGGATGATTACGACAGGCTGGAAGAGCTGGTGGCTCAGTGCGAGAAATCCGGCGTTCACACCAAGTTCATACCGGATTACACATCTCTTTTCCCAAGTAATCCGTATACAGAGGATGTTCAGGGGCTTCCGGTTATCAATATCAGGTATGTTCCGCTCACAAACTCATTTAACAGACTGGCCAAAAGAGTGGTGGATATTATTGGATCTCTTTTCGCAATCATTCTCTTTTCACCGGTCATGATCATTGCTGCCATTGCGGTAAAGAGTACCAGCAAGGGGCCTGTTATCTACAAGCAGGAGAGAATCGGACTTAACGGTGCACCGTTCATGATGTACAAGTTCAGGACCATGATGGTTCAGACTGAGGCTGAGGAAAAGAAAGGCTGGACTACAAAAAATGACCCGAGAGTCACTAAAGTCGGCGCTGTGCTTCGAAAGCTCAGTATTGATGAAATGCCACAGTTTTTTAACGTGCTTTTGGGCAAGATGAGCCTTGTGGGACCAAGACCTGAGAGACCGCAGTTTGTTGAGAAATTTAAAGAGCAGATTCCAAGATATATGGTCAAGCACCAGGTAAGACCCGGTATTACAGGATGGGCGCAGATAAACGGATACAGAGGTGACACATCCATCAGAAAAAGGATTGACTACGATATTTATTATATAGAAAACTGGTCAATGTTCTTTGATTTCAAGATATTGCTTGGGACCATCAGGTATGGATTTGTGAACAAGAACGCATATTAACTTGTATATTTTATTAGTTTATGGCAAAATGTTATGGTGGCATTCAAAGTGCCACCATTTTTCTATGTGTAAATAAAGTTATGTTGGGATAAGGAGAACAGTAATGGGTAATCGTGATGATGAGTACTACGACAGAGGCGAGAGAAGACCTGCCTCAAGACGTAGTAGGGATGATAGAGAAAGAGATACAAGATCAAGAGACGACAGATACAGAGATGATTATTATGAGGATGACTACGATGATTATGACGACAGACCTGTAAGAAGATCAGGCAGTTCATCAAGATCATCTTCTTCCAGAGGTGCTTCTTCAAGGAGTGCTTCAGGTTCAAGAAGTGCTTCCACATCAAGAAGCTCTTCAGGTCGCAGTGCAGGAAGCAGTTCTTCAAGAAATTCAAGGAGCAGCTCAAGAGCAGGCTCTCGCGGAGGCTCAAGAGGCGGCAAGAAGAACAATACAAAGGCAATAGTTCTTTTGGTTGCTGAGGTTTTGGTGGCATGTATACTTGTTTATGTTGCATACACTGTATTCTTCAAGGTTGACGTTACCAAAGTCGGCAAGGTTAACATGAACGAAGAGGTCATCAGCCAGAGTATCAGTGAGACGGTTGCTGAGAATAAAGAGATGAAGGGCTATACGAACCTGGCGCTGTTCGGTGTTGACTCCCGTGAGGGTGAGCTTACCAAGAAGACCAGAAGTGATACGATCATTATCTGCTCAATCAACAATGATACAGGCGATATCAAGCTTTGCTCGGTATATCGTGATACATATCTTAACCTTAGTAACGATGAGTATACAAAGTGTAATGCAGCGTATGCCGAGGGCGGTCCTGAGCAGGCAATCTCAATGCTCAATATGAACCTTGATATGGATATTGAGAACTTCGTTACAATCGGATTCAGAGGACTTACAGATGTTGTAGATGCTCTGGGCGGCGTAACCATTGACGTTACAGATGCTGAGATTTCACATCTTAACAACTACCAGTCAACAATGGCAACAGAGATGAAGCGTGATTATACACCTGTTAAGAGCGCCGGAGTGCAGACTCTCGATGGACTTCAGGCAACAGCTTACTGCCGTATCAGATATACAGCGGGTGATGACTTCAGACGTGCTGAGAGACAGAGAACCGTACTTATGGCATGCCTTGACAAGGCCAAGACCATGAGCTATTCACAGCTTGAGACAGTTGCGAACAAGGCATTCGGCGAGACATACACTTCACTGGATCTTTCGGAAATTCTTGACCTGCTCAAGAATGTGGCTAATTACAATGTTGTTGACAATAACGGATTCCCTGAGGAGACCATGAGAGCTACAGGCACAATTGGTAAAAAGGGTAGCTGCGTTGTAGCAACAGATCTGGAATCCAATGTTGTATGGCTTCATAACTTCCTCTTCAACGACTCAGCATATTCAGTTTCTGAAGATGTTAAGAAGTACAGCGAAAAAATAAAGTCAGATACAAGCTCTTACTTGAACTAAAGTCTTAACGGAAATTGTCTGAACTTTACAAATAATATTAAATTTGATCAAAAGGGGCCGGGGTCTCTAAGAGCCCTTGCCCTTCTTTTGTTATCATTGGAAATTGCGCAGAAATTCTATATGCATATGGCTTTGATCGCCGGCGCATATGTGGAGATTATATGAGCACTGTAGATGTTATAATTCCAACTTACAAGCCGGATTATTCTCTTTTTACTCTGATTGATGATCTGGAGAAGCAGTCGCTTCGTCCATCGAAGATCATAATCATGAACACTGAGGAGAAGTACTGGAATGATCTTAATGAGAATAACCCGGAAAATCCCCTGAAAAAATATGACAATATAATAATAAGACATATAAAGAAGGCTGAGTTTGACCATGGAGAGACCAGAAACCAGGGAGTTCTCCTATCAGATGCAGAGCTGTTTCTGATGATGACGCAGGATGCTTTCCCTAAGGACAGAATGCTTTTGGCAAACCTGGCAAAGGCTTTTGCGGATACCGATGTGGCAGCTGCATATGCAAGACAGTACCCGAAAAGTGACTGCAATCTTGCAGAGAGATACTCCAGAAAGTTTAATTATCCAAACGAGCCGATGAAGAAAACACAGGCCGATGTGGAAAAGCTTGGAATCAAGACATATTTTTGCTCCAATGTATGCGCTATGTACAGAAGAGACGTATATAATAGTATTGGTGGGTTTACTCATAAGACTATTTTTAACGAAGACATGGTCTATGCGGGAAATGCCTGCCAAAAGGGCTATGCGATCATGTATGTGCCTGAGGCCGGAGTTATTCACTCTCACAATTACAGCTGCAAACAGCAGTTTCACAGGAATTTTGACCTGGGAGTTTCACAGACGGAGCACCCTGAGATCTTTGGAGGAATAAAGTCAGAGACAGAAGGGAAAAAGATGGTCAGGCAGACCATAGAGCATTTCAGACATATCGGAAAAGCCTATATGATTCCACATTATATTGTGATGTGCGGATTCAGATGGATGGGCTATAAGCTGGGACGAAATTACAAAAAGCTCCCCAAGGGGCTGAGAATTGCGTTCTCATTAAACAAAGAGTACTGGCTGTGAAGACTTTTCGAGGTTTTAGCGCGCATAGTCTGAACGTGTCACAACGAGAGCAGTGAGGTGTGACTTCATTATTCCTTTTTGATTAAGAAGATTGGAGATTTAAATGGAATTAGATCTTGCAGGAAGCAATATTAAAATATCTGATGACATTAATTCCTGGGAGGAAGTTAACCTCCTTTATAATTCTGCCCTAAAGCAGATCATGACAAAAATAGAGATCCTGAACGAGGAATTTCAGGAGGTTCACAGATACAATCCCATTGAGCATACAAAAGCCAGGCTCAAGACTCCGGAGAGTATCGTCAAGAAACTCAAGCGAAACGGCTATGAATCAACTATCGAGAACATGGTACGCTATGTGAATGACATTGCCGGTGTACGCATTATCTGTTCTTTTACTTCCGATATTTACAGGATTGCGGAGATGATCAGCAGTCAGAAGGATATTCAGGTTCTTACAGTAAAAGACTATATCATGAACCCCAAGAACAGCGGCTACAGGAGCTATCATATGATAGTGTCCCTCCCCGTTTATCTTTCTGACAGAATTGTCAATGTGAAGGTGGAAATTCAGATAAGAACTGTTGCCATGGATTTCTGGGCTTCTCTCGAGCACAAGATTCAGTACAAATTTGAGGGAAAAGCTCCGGCTCACATCAATTCAGAGCTGTATGAGTGCGCACGCATGGTGGCAAACCTCGACGCAAGAATGCTTTCGCTAAATGAAGAAATTCAAGCAATCAGTGAGGGAAGAGCGTGAAGCAGAACGAAGCACAAGCTGCTGAGTTCGTGAGAAAGTGCATATGGCCAATTTGAGACCCCTTTTGAGTCAAGACTCGAAATTGCTATGCAATTTCTCGTTTGAGCTATTCGTGAAGCAGAACGAAGCATATGCTGCTGAGTTCGTGAGAAAGTGATACAAGAGTGAGGGGCGATCTTTGCGAAGCAAACTATAATCATCGCCCCGAATCCTCATTAAGACGGATTTATCCGTATTAATGAGGAGTGGGTAGATACGGTTTCCCGCACCTACCCTATTATGAAAAAATCTATCTTACATTTTCAGTGACCACATCTCTCGTGGCTATGTGAATACTATACAAGACAAATATTAATAAATTATGAACAAAGAATGAACTAATGGTAAAACTCTACAATAAAACCGAATCGACATATGCATTCTTGTTAAAATTGCATAATAAAGGTAGAATATGATGACAAGGGGATTAAGGTCATAATGAGCTCATGCTTGCATAATGAATTCATGCTTGCAACGGAGCAATTCGTGTCATCAAACACACTTGGGGAGGGGATTTAAGTGGAAAATATCATGAACAAGATCGTAGAGAAGATCAGTGCGCAGGATATCATCAGAGCAAATTCGCAGGCGGAAGCCAAGGAAGCTGAGCGCATCAAGCTTGAGGCTGAGCAGTATAAGCTTCAGCTCAAAGAGCTTAAGGACAGCACTGAGGAGTATAGAAAATATCTCGACGAGATGAGAGCAGAGGTTAAAGAGTACAAGGCTTCTCTGGAGGAGATGAGAGCGGAGGTCAAGGAGTATAAGGCTTCCTTAGAGGGAATGAGAGAGGATACAAAGGCCTACAGCCAAAAGCTTGAAGAAAGCCAGGAGAAAGTCCATGATGTAGGCGTTCAGGTATACAGAAACGTTCAGGCTATCGTTGAAAGAGGACAGAACTGGAATAAAGACGAATTCAAAGATGTGGCTAAAAAGCTGGAGTCTATTCAGGTTGGTGTTGAGACCAAGAATTCAGCTCTTTTACCGCTGTCTGTTATTACAATGCTTCTCGTTATTGCAGACATTGTAATAAATGTATTAAGGATACTTGGGATCCTTTGAATCAATACTAGTTTAGGAAGATTGTTTTTTCATGGGTTTAAGAAATACTGTTTTTAGAAATAAGATAAAGATTTGGTTTTTGCAGTCGGCACTGGTTGTAATTGTTTTGTGGATTTTGTTTATGCCCTCCATGGTCAAGTTTCAGAGGGGCTCAAATAACATTTTTACCGTGATTTTAAACGATGTTGAAGTTGGAACGGTAGAATCCAGGGATGAAGCTTTTAAAGCCCTCAGAATGGCCAGAAAAGCCATTTCAAACAGCACTGATGAACTTACTCTGGCGACAGCCAACATTTCTGTCAAAGGGGATAATGTTCTCTGGGGTGAAGTTGAGTCTGCTGCAAGTGTTTCCGAGAAGATGCAGGATGTATTAAATGCCAGTAAAAAGAGCACATTGAACAGGGCATATTCTATAAAGATAAATGAGTTTTCCGTGAATCTGGCAAGCATTGACGAGGTCATGACTCTTTTAAAGACATCTATTTCCAGGTATGACACAGAGGATCAGTACGATATTAAGCTGGTAATGGATCCGACAAGAGAAGTAAATGTCTTGATGCCGCAGGTTCTTAGCAGAGAAGAAGTCAAAAGAGTTGAGGAGATTGAACAGACTTCTATGCCGGAAGCAGGCTTTTTTGCCTCAGTGACGGAAGTGGTAAATGCAGCAACACCGCTTGCTTACGACAAGGACTTCTCGGATTATAAATTGGGACTTCAGAGCATAGATTTTAAGGACAAGGTGGAGATAGTGGAAAGTTATCTGCCCGGCGAAGAGCTGACAGATCTTTCAACAGCTATAGATGAAGTTACAAAAGATAAAGAGACCAACCAGATCTACGAAGTAAAATCCGGAGACACCTTAAGTCTTATCGCTTCAAAATATGATCTTACGGTAGATGATCTCATAAGAATGAATGAATCTCTGGAGAATGAATTTACCAGGATTCGTCCGGAGGATGAAATTATTGTAACTGTTCCGGAACCTGAACTTTCCGTAAATTACGTTATCGAGCAGTATTACGAGGAAGACTACGAGGCACCTGTTGAGTATGTGGACAACAACAACTGGTACACTACTCAGAGCAAGGTACTTCAGGAACCTTCGGCAGGACACAGAAAAGTTGTTGCGCTTGTCAGCTATACTGATGACGGCGAGGTTTCAAGAGAAATTGAGAAGGAAGAGGTAACTTATCAGGCAGTTCCCAAGGTTGTCGAGCGTGGAACTATTGTACCTCCTACTTATATCAAACCTATATCCGGCGGACGTCTGTCTTCGGGATTTGGTAAAAGAAATACCGGCATCAAGGGAGCCAGCACATATCATAAAGGTGTTGACTGGGCTACACCGACAGGTACTGCTGTAGTTGCTTCATCCAGCGGTGTCGTAACAAGAGCCGGATGGGGAAGCGGATACGGATACTGTGTATATTTAAGGCATCCTGACGGCAGGGAAACCAGGTACGGACACCTTTCCAAGGTACTGGTATCAGTTGGACAAAGCGTGTCTCAGGGCCAGAAGATTGCTCTTTCGGGAAATACCGGCGTCTCATCAGGACCGCATTTGCATTTTGAGATACTTATTAATGGCTCGCAGGTAAATCCGCTTAATTATCTGAACTGATATGGGCAAAATGCCATACTTTTTATCGATAAATTATGCATATTTTACAAAACGCTTTATTTGTGTTATTAATATAAGTTGTCCAAATTATGAAATGAAAATATGAGCTGAGTACGAGGGAGCTTATGGAAAAGTACGTAATTAAGGGTGGTATACCTCTTGTTGGCGAGGTGGAGATAGGCGGTGCCAAGAACGCTGCACTTGCTATTCTCGCAGCCGCTACAATGACTGATGAGACCGTCCTTATTGAAAATATGCCCGATAACTCTGATACCAATGCAATGCTTCAGGCAATTGGCAGTACAGGGGCGTTTGTTGACAGAGTTGACAGACATACAGTTAAAATAAATGCTTCACAGATCAAGGACTATACAATTGAAAATGATTATATCAAGAAGATTAGAGCTTCTTATTATCTGTTGGGAGCGCTTCTTGGCAAATACAAGCAGGCCGGAGTAGTTCTTCCCGGCGGATGCAATATAGGACTCAGACCTATAGACCAGCATATCAAGGGCTTTACAGCTCTTGGCGCTGCAGTAAATATTGAACACGGAATTATAGATGCTCACGCGGATAAACTTATCGGAAGTCATATCTACCTTGACGTTGTCAGCGTTGGTGCCACGATCAATATTATGATGGCGGCTGCTATGGCAGAGGGCAAGACTATCATTGAAAATGCAGCCAAGGAACCCCATGTGGTAGACTTTGCCAACTTCCTTAACAGTATGGGTGCCAATATCAAGGGTGCAGGTACTGACGTTATCAGGATAAGGGGAGTAGAGAAGCTTCACGGAACAGAGTATACCATCATTCCTGACCAGATTGAGGCCGGAACCTTTATGATGGCAGCAGCTGCCACAAAGGGTGATATTACCATCAAGAATGTAATTCCCAAGCACCTTGAGTCCATAAGCGCCAAGCTTGTGGAGATGGGATGTCAGATCCATGAATCTGATGATGCTGTCCGAGTTGTTGCTACGAGACGACTTCAGAATACTCATGTTAAGACTTTGCCGTATCCGGGATTTCCTACGGATATGCAGCCACAGATGACTGTGGCGCTGGGGCTTGCCAGTGGTATCAGCATTGTCACAGAGAGTATCTTTGAGAACAGATTCAAATATGTGGATGAGCTTACCAGAATGGGAGCAAGCATCAAGGTAGAGGGTAGTACAGCTATTGTTGAAGGTGTAGACAAGTACACGGGAGCAGTTGTTTCCGCACCGGACCTTCGTGCAGGAGCAGCACTTGTTATCGCAGCTCTCACAGCAGAAGGCTACTCCACAGTAGAAGATATCAAATATATCGAGCGAGGATACGAAGACTTCGATCAGAAACTTCGCGAACTTGGCGCTCAGATCGAGAAGGTAGACTCAGACAAAGAAATACAGAAGTTTAAGCTCAAGAACGCCTGATTTCGTGGCCAAATGACCAAACAGAGAAAATCATAAATATAGATGCGAATCATTGTGAGGAGCAGCTGAAACAGTTAGACAATAAAAAACAGAAGTCCGATTTCTTTGAATAACATGAAATGAGGACTTCTGTTTTTTTGGTTGTCTTAATGTTTCACTGCGAAGGAACAGTGAGCATATATATTTATATTTCGATGTTTGGACATTGGCCACAAAATTAAACCAGTTCCTGAATATATACTCCGTTTAGTTTGCTGAGATCAATATAGTCATCGCCAACCTTGATGGTAGGCTTGGAGAGGTTAGTCCTGTTGATAAATACGATCTCTCCCACTTCGCCGGTGTTGAGGCGGACAGTGTCCAGAAGATAGGTGTTGACGATATTTTCCAAAAAGCAGAGTATCATCTCTGCGTCATAGCGCTTGAAACCTTCATCTTCAAACATTGAGATAGCGATGAACGGGCAGAGCGCTTCGCGGTAGTATCGAGCGCTGGTCATGGCATCATAAACATCGATTATGGATACGAGCTTTGCATAGCGATCGATCTGAGGAGCAGTTATCGCCAGCGGATAACCTGAACCATCGCATCTTTCATGATGCATCAGGGCTGCATTTTTTACATGAGTACTTATATCCAGATCTTTTAAAACCTCGTACCCCTTTTGAGGGTGGGTTCTCATTATTTTAAGTTCCTCAGCGTCCAAGGGCCCCGGTTTTCTGATGATTTCGTCCGGTATCGCAAGTTTTCCGATGTCGTGGAACAGACCTGAAAGAGTGGCAATTTCAATCTCATGTTCATCCCACCTTAGCCATTGGGCTAAAATATTGCTGGCCAAGGCGACATTTATACAGTGAGTATAGGTGGCATCGTCGTAGTGACGGAGATTGCTGAGAATTTCAAAGACTTCATTGGTATTCTTGCCCTTTTTCAGAAGAGCATAGATTGGGGAGAGCATTTTTTCAACATCAAGAGGGGCATGGTTTTTGACGATATCGTCGATGTCCTGTTGGAATTTGGATGCGCAGGCCTCAAAATCCTGTTTGAATTCAATAAAAGCCTTAGACTGCTTTAAGCGCTCAGAAGAAGTAAGCCCCTCGGTTACAGGGACTATTGAAGGATCCTCGGGTACTGATTCATCCTTAATAATAACGGATGGGACTGAGTAAAAAAGAAGTTTTGCAATATCTTTATTTGTAAGGACTGTACCCTTATCCAGGAGTTTGTTCATTTTCTGAGTGGCTACGTCTTCGGCAAGGACCATGCCGGCTACGAGCTGGGAAGTTGAAATGATCTTCACATTAAGCTCCTAAATATTTTCTCGATATAAAAATTATAGTTTTACGATAAACGGTTGTCAAACTTATGATATTCTTAAAAGATGCTTGACAGAGCACTTTGCAGAGAGTAATATCGTTTTTAGAAAAAATTAAGATTCTTCGGGGCAGGGTGCAATTCCCAACCGGCGGTATAGTCCGCGACCCGCTTAGGCGGCTGATTTGGTGCGATTCCAAAACCGACAGTAAAGTCTGGATGAGAGAAGAATACGCAATAGTTGTATTTTTTGTGTGCCCCAGGTTCAGCTTGTTCTGACTTGGGCTTTTTTATTTACCTTTACTCCCCGAAGGAGAAAAGGAGAGAAAAAATGAACGAAACAAAGACACTATTTGACGTGATCAGAGGAAACTTCGGGCACTTCGCAGCGCTTATTCTTCTGGTCGCAGCAGCACTTGCAGTTACTTATGTAGCTGAGAAGACAGCAAGAAAGAAGGACCTTCAGGAAAACGGCCATGCAGAGGGAATCTTTAGCATCAGAAAAATAGCCATCATCGGAGTATTTTCCGCTATCGCATTTGTACTGATGTTTCTTGAATTTCCGCTTCCATTCGCACCATCTTTTTACAAATTTGATTTCAGCGATATTCCGGCACTTATCGGTGGATTCGCAGCAGGTCCAATGGTCGGCGTAATGATCGAATTTGTTAAGGTGGCACTGAATATCCTTATCCAGGGTACAACCTCCGGATTCGTCGGAGAAATCGCGAATTTCGTAGTTGGAGCAGCATTCATTCTTCCTGCTACCATCATTTACAGATTTAAGAAGACAAGAAAGGTAGCGCTTATAAGCTGCCTTACAGGTACTTTGTGCATAGCTGTTGCGGGGGCCCTTCTCAATGCTTTCTTCCTTCTTCCTGCATATGCAGTTATGTTTGGAAGCGGAATTGATGGCTTTATCGGGATGGGAGCAGCGATCAACCCGGCTATTACAAACATAACTACTTTCTGCCTCTTTGCAGTAGCTCCGTTCAATCTTTTAAAAGGAGCTGTAGACAGTCTTATCACATTCCTGGTTTACAAGCAGCTCAGCCCTATCCTTAAGGCAGAGCAGATGGCTCCTTCACGCAAGACAGTTAAGGCTTAACAGTATTCGGCATTTTTTAACAATCAGCAAATCCATTATTATTTCCATTTTTAGAGCGGCGGTCCGGCAAGGCTTGGATTGCCGCTCACTTTTTGCTATACTCAAAGTAGGTATGTGCTTTTATAAATGCGAGGTTGATATGGAAATTGTAACGAGGCATGAAACTTTTTCAGCCCAGGAAACATTTGAGATTGGGAAAAGAATTGGAGAAAGCGCCCAGCCGGGGGCTGTATATACGCTTATTGGCGATTTGGGTGTGGGCAAGACTGTTCTTACCCAGGGAGTTGCGAAAGGGCTTGGGATTACAGGACCTGTCAGCAGTCCGACTTTTACAATCCTGCAGGTTTATGATGAGGGCAGACTTCCTTTTTATCACTTTGACGTATACAGGATAGGTGATGTCAGCGAGATGGATGAGATCGGTTATGAAGATTATTTTTACGGCGATGGCATCTGTTTTATCGAGTGGGCAAATCTTATCGAGGAAATACTGCCTGAGCACTATACTGAGATAGTCATTGAGAAAAACCTGGAGAAAGGCTTTGATTACAGGCTTATCACAATGACAAAGAAGTGAGAGAAAAGAATGAAGATACTTGGAATTGATACATCGGGACTGGTGGGGGCAGTTGCCATTGCAGATGGAGACCTGCTTCTTTCCCAGTTTTCGATTCAATATAAAACTACACATTCGGAAATTCTTATGCCGATGCTGGATGATGTATGTAAAAAGATTCACCTGGATCTTAAGAGCATTGACGCCATAGCAGTGGCGAAGGGCCCCGGATCTTTTACCGGACTGCGCATAGGAAGTGCCACAGCTAAAGGGCTTGCACTGGCACTGGATAAGCCCATCATCCCGATCCCTACAGTGGACGGAATTGCATACAACCTATACGGCGTGGAAAAGATCATCTGTCCCATGATGGATGCCAGACGCAATCAGGTTTACACAGGGTTATACACTTTTGTGGCAGGGACTCCCGAGGGAAAAAGCCTTGAGAGAAAATTTGAAATGCAGATAATACACGAGCAGTTTGCGACATCTGTTGAGGATATTGCATCCAGGATCAATGAGATCGGAAAGCCCGTGGTTTTGCTTGGAGACGGAGTGCCGGTTTACAGGGATCAGATTGACAAGCTTCTTAAAGTACCCTACTCAATTGCGCCCATGCACCAGAACAGACAGAATGCGGCGGCGCTTGTTTCCCTTGCCATGCAGTACGCCTCAGAGGGCCGCATGGTTTCTGCGGATGAATTTGCACCTGACTATTTAAGGCTTTCTCAGGCCGAGCGCGAAGCTAAGGAAAAGAAGGACAACAAGGGGCAGGATAAGAAGCAGCAGGAAACCCGCAAGAGCCCCGGCCTTGTCAGGGTTCGCGAGATGACTGCTGAGGATATAGAGGATGCAGCTCTTTTGGAAAAGACCAATCTGGGAAAAGAGGCCTGGACTCAGAAGCAGCTTATTGATGCTCTGACAAGGGATGACACGATTTATCTTGTGGCTGCAAAGGCAGGAAGAATCGTGGGATTGTGCGGAGTTCAGAATATCTCCGGTGAAGGCGAGATCACCAATGTTTCGGTGGCCAGAGACTGCCGGGGAGAAGGCATCGGTTACAAGATGGTCAAGCAGCTTCTTGAAAGAGGCGTCGGGATAGGCATCAAGGATTATACTCTTGAGGTAAGAGCATCCAATGAGCCTGCAATCCGGCTCTACGAGAGACTTGGCTTTGTAAGTGAGGGTGTCAGGCCGAATTTTTACGACGACCCAAAGGATGATGCTGTGATTTACTGGAAGCGCAGCAAGGATCAAAGCTCAGATCAGTGAAGTCTTTTGCCTGATTTGAAATTGAGATTGAAATAAGTGAAGTGATTGGAATCGAACGGAATAAGGATTAATTTATGATAGATGTTTGTTTACTTGGAACCGGCGGAATGATGCCGCTTCCTAACCGTTTTCTCACTTCTTTGTACGTGAGATACAACGGAAAATGTGTGCTGGTGGACTGCGGTGAAGCTACACAGATTGCCATGAAAAAGAAGGGGCTTAGCTCAAAGCCTATTGATGTTATATGCTTTACGCATTATCACGCGGATCACATCAGCGGACTTCCCGGAATGCTGCTTACCATGGGTAATGCAGAGAGGACAGAGCCTCTTTTGATGATAGGGCCGAAAGGGCTTGAAAGAGTTGTTAATTCGCTCAGAGTTATCGCTCCGGAGCTGCCTTTTGAGATTGTATTCAAGGAAATATCCGGCGATGAAATGTCTTTTGACTTCGACAAGGAAGGAATGCCGGGATTTAGCATTACTGCCTTTAAGGTCAACCACAACATCACCTGCTATGGCTATAGTTTTAATCTGTCGAGGCAGGGCAAATTCAATGTGGAAGCCGCTCAGGCAAATGGTATAGACAGGAAGTACTGGAACAGCCTTCAGAAGGGCAATACGATCACGCTTGATGATGGAAGAGTATTTACGCCTGACATGGTGCTTGGGGAAGCAAGAAAAGGCATAAAACTTACGTATACTACGGATACAAGGCCTACTGACAGCATTGTCAGGAATGCGGCGGATTCAGATCTTTTTATCTGCGAGGGAATGTACGGCGAGCCGGATAAGGTGGCAAAGGCCAAGGAATACAAGCATATGACATTCTACGAAGCCGCAAGGATGGCGAGGGATGCTAAGGTAAAAGAGATGTGGCTTACACATTACAGCCCGTCACTGGTTAATCCAATGGAATTCATGGAGGACACCAAAAAGATCTTTGCAAACTCCATCGCAGCCAAAGATGGAAGAAGCGTGGAGCTTAGATTTGAGGGAGAAAAAGACTGACGGACGAATAGAGATCGCTGAAAGTATAATGTAGTGAAAGGGGTCAGTGCCAAAAGTTTGGTATGCATTTGGCGCAGAAATGAGGGGAAATGGAAAAACAAGGAGTGGGTTCTGCAGTTCTAAAATCTGTCATTCTGGTGGTTTTGGGAGCCGTGGTGATACTTGGGGCGTATCTTATCCTGACAAGGGGGAAAAGACCTGCCAAGGAAGAAAACTACGTGCTTACCACAGTTGATGAGATCACCACCACAGATCTTAACAGGAACTATCCGGCGGATGCCAGGATGGTTGTGGATTTATACGGCAAGATCATGAGAACTCTCTACAGAGAGACCTATACAGATGAGCAGCAGGACAAGATGATCGAGGTACTTTCGGGTATCATGGATGATGAACTTCTTGATAATCAGGTCAATTTTTCCAAATCCATAAAGAGTGAGGTCAAGGAGCGCAAAGATGGAGATTACTCCATTGCAACCTACGTCGTTCAGGCTAAAGAGCCGGATGTGGTCAAGGTGGATGGCAAAAAAATGTGCAATGTGGAGTGCCTTTTTTCCCTGAGAAAAAGCACCAAGCACATTGTGGTAACTTACCAGTTTGTCATGAGAATGGACAGCGAAGGAAAATGGAAGATTCTTGGCTGGACCGTGAAGGCGGACGAATAACTTGGGATAATGCACTTGCCGGGCGGATGGAGGATCCGGACGCTTTTGCAGGGGTAAAATGATAGAGATTTTTGAGGCAGGATATGAATATAGATAAGAACGTGGAAGAAGATGGTGTCATCTTCATGTCCATAAAGGATGATACAAATACAGAGGGCACTGAAAATGCCGGCAGGAAGCCAAAAACCGATGGAGAACTTTCCGGCAGCAGGGAAAAAGAGGATATACTGATTCTTGCAATTGAGAGTTCCTGCGATGAATCGGCAGCAGCTGTGGTAAAAAACGGCAGAGAAGTTCTGTCTAATATTATTTCATCTCAGATTGCGCTTCATACTATTTATGGTGGTGTTGTGCCTGAGATCGCCTCAAGAAAACATGTTGAGAAAATGAATGGGTGCATCAGAGCTGCACTTTCGGAAGCCAAGGTTACCCTGGATGATATAGATGCAGTTGCGGTTACTTATGGCCCCGGGCTTGTGGGAGCTCTTTTGGTGGGAGTTTCGGAGGCAAAGGCTATTGCATTTGCAACCGGTAAGCCACTTATCGGTGTTCATCATATTGAAGGTCATATCAGCGCCAACTTTATTGAGAATAAAGATCTGGAGCCTCCTTTTGTGTGCCTTGTGGTATCGGGAGGCCATTCACATCTTGTGGTGGTCAAAGACTACGGAGTTTATGAGATAATTGGCCAGACCAGGGACGATGCGGCAGGAGAAGCCTTTGACAAGGTGGCCAGGGCTATAGGACTTGGATATCCCGGCGGACCAAAGATTGACAAGGCAGCCAAGGAGGGAAATCCCGATGCATTCTCTTTTCCCCAGGCTAAGATCGGAGATGCGGAATATGACTTCTCATTTAGCGGCTTGAAATCATCGGTTCTTAACATAATCAATCAGGCCAAGATGCAGGGGCAGGAGCTTGTTCAGGCTGATGTGGCAGCTTCTTTCCAAAAAGCAGTAGTTGAGGTTCTGGTGGGACATGCCATCAAGGCCTGCAAGGAGTACGGCTACGATAAGCTTGCCATAGCCGGCGGAGTTGCTTCGAATTCGGGGCTTAGAGAGCTTATGGAAAAAGAGTGCGCAGCTAACAATATAAAATTTTATCGCCCTTCGCCGGTTCTTTGTACCGATAATGCGGCAATGATCGGTGCTGCAGCTTACTATGAGTATAAAAAAGGTGTCAGATTCGGTCTTGATATGAATGCGGTGCCGAACCTTCCGCTTGGAGACAGGGAACGCAGATTTCATGCCGGCAAGTGACAGTAAAAAAATTGTTGTCATTTGGGTGATTTTGTAGATCATTTATAGCTTTGCGATAGTTCTTTTACCATAAACACAGATTGATTGGGGGCATCTATGAAGACTGTAGCGGTTGTGCTGGCGGCAGGTAGCGGCAGCAGAATGAATTCCGATGTGAAAAAGCAGTACATGGAGATTGGCGGGAAACCGCTTATTTACTATTCCTTGAAGACCTTTGAGGAGAGTATGATCGACGATATTGTACTGGTTGTTTCAAAGGGCGATATTGATTATGTTCGCACGGAGATTGTACAGAAATACGGCTTTGACAAGGTGACTGCTATTGTGGAAGGCGGCCTTTACCGCTACCATAGTGTAAGATTGGGGCTTGAGGCGGCAGCTCCTGACTGCGACTACGCTTTTATCCATGACGGAGCAAGACCTTTTGTGACGAAGGATATTATCTTACGTGCACTCCATGCTGTAAAGGAATACGGCGCATGCGTTGTGGGTATGCCGGTTAAGGATACCATTAAAATTGCTGATGAAAAGGGCTTTGCGGCAACAACACCTGACAGGAATCTTACATGGATGGTGCAGACTCCGCAGGTCTTTTCCTATAAAATGATCCTTGAACTTTATCAAAGACTCGACCGGGAAGAGGGAGAACTGATGGCTAAGGGCATCAATATCACTGATGATGCCATGGTTGTGGAATATTTCAGCGACAAGAAGATAAAGCTTGTGGAAGGGGCTTACACAAACATCAAGATAACCACACCGGAGGATATTCCGGCAGCAGAGGCGATTCTGAAAGAATGGAAGTCTTGATGAATCGGGAGTCTCATGCTTTAATTCGACATTTTTTACCCTTATATCATTAAATGGATTCAGGTGGAACATTAAAGTGAAAGTATTGATGGTTGGTCCGGATCGCGGAGTTCACGGCGGAATTTCGGCCGTGGTGAATGAATTATACGACGCGGGACTTGGGAATCAGATTGATCTTGAATATATAGGCACCATGAAGGAAGGCAGCCGGTTCAACAAACTTGTTGTGGCTGGCTGTGCTTTTTTGCGCTTTCTCGTGGCGCTTCCATCGGCGGACGTTGTCCATGTACATTTTTCTTCGGATTCAAGCTTTGTGAGGAAGTCATACTTTATAAAGGCAGCCCATAAGTTTGGAAAAAAAATTGTTCTTCACCAGCACGGTGGTGACTTCAAGAATTATTACGGAAAAGAACTGGATGCAAAAGGCAGAAAACGCGTAAAGAATATCCTTGAAATGGGGGATGTCATGCTGGTTCTGACTAAGTCGTGGAAGGATTTCTTTAGTGGCATCGTGGATCAATCTATGATCGAAGTTTTTCCAAACGGTGTGAGGACCGTGGGATGCGCGGCTTCTGAAGAGTTTGAAAAGGATTACAGCAAGATTCTTTTCCTTGGAAGAATATGCAAGGACAAGGGAATAGACGAACTTCTTGAAGCTGTGGAAGATATTTATAGGAGCGGAAGGAAAGTAAAGCTTCTTGTCGGCGGTATTTTTGAAGAACGGGGTTATAGAGAAAAGATAGCATCGGCCGGTGCTTTTGCTGAGTATATCGGCTGGGTTTCAGGGCAGGAAAAAGACAAATATCTGCAGGAATGTGGAATTTTGGCGCTGCCGTCGTATTATGAGGGTTTTGGAATTGTGGTTATAGAAGCAATGCTTCATAGATCTGCTGTTGTGGCAAGTTGTGTGGGCGGTATCCCTGATATTATAGATGACGGGATAAACGGAATGCTTGTTCCTGCTAAGGATCCAAAAGCTCTTGAAGAATCACTTATAAAGCTTATAGATGATAATAAACTGGCAAAAGAGCTGGGGGAAAACGGAAGGAACAAGGTTGTTGAGCACTATTCCGTTGAGGAGAATATAAAGAGGCTGATAGAAATTTATACGAACCTGACATGCGATTGATGGGATGACTGAAATGCAGACAAAATGCGGTTTTGCGATGAAAAGCCGGAAACTGATTACATGCAGAATCGTTTACGGCTGATTTAAAAAGCGATTTATTATAAAAACTTTAAAAAAAATTGAAAAACATGCTTGACATGTTAGGCGTGCTTTGTTAATATAAATCTTGCGCTGCGGCGAGCGCGGTAAGCACTCAAGCAGAGCGGTTCTTATTTAAATATGAATAAGACAACTCGGAGCGATATCGAAGCGGTCATAACGAGGCGGTCTTGAAAACCGTTTGGCGGCAACGCCACAAGGGTTCGAATCCCTTTCGCTCCGCTTAATTATGAACACGCTGCTAACAATATAATAATTATTGTGATCAACTATTTTGCAGAAGTACTCAAGTGGTTGAAGAGACACCCCTGGAAAGGGTGCAGGTCGTTAATAGCGGCGCGAGGGTTCAAATCCCTCCTTCTGCGTTGCCTTATGCAA
>SVFZ01000065.1 GCA_015056585.1 Butyrivibrio sp.
CACGATACATGAAACCAGTATAACTGCTGTACTAAGCCCCAAAAGAACTTTCGCTTTATTTTCCCTTATCTTCCGGACAATGAAATTGAAAGTTGTCTTTATTATTATTCCTGCCAAAAGCAGATAAACTTGAAGCTTTGACTTTTTCTTGGGCTGTTCCGGATTTTTACCGGCATTTGCAATCTCTCTGGCTGATACCGTAAATGTTGTCACTCCGGCTACCAGGAGCAGTACCCAAAGCCATACTACCGGAAGGTCATCCCCGGTCTTAGGCGCACGGGACTCGTTGTCAGAATCTGCCATCGCTGCGGCTTTAGAATCGTCTAGGCTTGCCTTAAGTGATTTCCACCCAGCTTGTAGTTCTAAATCCTTCGTTACAGGTGTATCAAAATTATATGCAGAAACATTTGATGCCGTGCTTGAAGTACTTGTACCGCCCGATCCCTTCGGATACCATCCTTTAAACTCATAACCGTCCATAGTAGGGTCCGGAGATGGCTTAGCTACCTTTTCTCCACTTACTACTTTTACAGTTGATTTAGATGTCCCATTATCAAATGTGACAGTGTACAACTTTTTAAAATGTGCATATAATGTCAAGTTTTTGTTTACTGAATTATTAAAGTCATAATAGCTAACATTTGTTGTCGATGTGCTTGTTGATGATACTTTTGTTGTCGTCCATCCTGCAAAACTATAGCCATCCTTAGAAGGATCCTCTGGTTTTTTAACCTTATCACCAGCATTTACCATAGCCGTATAAAGAGTCTTTCCGCTATCATCCACAAATGTTACAGTATAGGCCTCATATGCCAATGCATAAGTAGAAAATTTATTCGTATATATATACACTTTCCCTGTAGATTTATCTACATAATAGCGTTCATCCGCAGCATTTTTTGGTGGCTTACTTTTATACGCTGTAAAAGCTTTAGCATTATTATTGTGATATCTTATTACCTTAAAATTCTGCTTGTTCCCAATATTATAGTCTAGCTCTATAGTGATAACCTTGGATAACTCATCTTTATATTCTTGCTCATCTTCTACTGTTTCATCGACAGTAATCTCGACAAAGTCAGCGATGTATGTAGTTGCCTTACTTGTAGTTGTCACATTTGATGTATCACTGCTATAACTTGTAAGTTCACCTCCAGCCGCAGACTTAAACTTTGTAGAAACATCAGACTCCACTGATCCAATTGGTTCAAAATACATGTCTACTTTAACTGTATCAGTGTAACCTCCCTCTGATTCAGCATATTCAGTCAATTCATCGCCGTATAATCTAGCACCAGTTATATTTGTTTTAATTTTATTCGAGTTATCATAGATGAACTCAGCAGTCTTGGTGTTTCCAATTGCTCCAATTGCATCAATTGTACCGGCAGATACAGAGAATGATGCTACTCCTCCGTCTTCTACTCCCATCCAAGACATCGCTAATGCTGCAGGAGTACCCTCTTGCACATATTTGTCATTATTAGTTGAAAACGGAACCGGATCCTGTTTACCTACCCAAACTCTCGAAACTCCTGTAATAGGTGTAATCGAAAATGCCTTGTACGTAGCTGCATTATTTGAATTTATACTGTTTAATGAAGAAGCTTCCATATACGAAGCCTTTAAAACTGCTCCATCCTTCCGATACGCATAAAGTGTACCATTTGATGTACTTCCAATCGCACAATTTGCTGATATTGCAAAATTAGTCTTTCCAGCCTTTAAATCTGCTGTTATATTAACCGATGATTGCCCAAACGCGAACATAATATCATCCAAGTCGAACGATGGAGAAGCCGCCATATCAGAATAAATGCTCCATCCTTTATTATCAGAAGTAGTTTGAAGCATTTTTTCATTATCCTCGTCATAGGATAAAATATCAAACGCTTTTTGTGATGGAACTACTGTATAAGCCACTTTTCCGTTACTAACATAGCAAAGTGAGGAACTTCCTGTTATAGTTGCAGGCCATACAGTACCATTCTTTGTAGTATCCCCACTAGGAGTTACTACCATAATACTTTCACTTGGAACACCATTAACAAGACATCTGAACCAAGAATTACTCTTAAATGTACTCGGTGATACAACATCTGATCCTATTGAAGCTCCGAATACATTCATGTTAGCTAGTTCAATATCTGTCCATCCATAATCCACATTGTTCGAGTTATACTGCCATTGATAGAAAACATCATTAGCATCGTAAACATTCTCTAAATCTGTACTTGATTTGATAGGAAGTACTTTTAGGTTGAAAGCATCTGCCCCCATTTCAGTAGCATATGGATATCCACTATTTCCAATTTCCGCCGGTGCCAGATTCTCATTTTTAACTGTAACTATAATTGGACTTGCACTACTTGTTTGAGTAATAGAGATGGTTTTTTCCTCAAATGGTTTTTTTACAATTAAAAACCACTCTCCAGATGCTGATTCTTTATAAACACCTTTAATATTAGTTGGGATTCCATCAGTGTGCTCTAGCTTTTTTGCTATGAGCTCTCCACTATCAGCCTCGATAGTAATGCTGGTTATTGAAGAATCAATTCCCAATACATTCTTTACAGTCTCGCTCTCCAAATATAAATATGATTTACTTACTTTTAATATTCCAGCATCCCCACTATAAAATACTAAAGTGTATACTGAGAATCCATCGGTTTCCGCTTCAAGTGCCGATGTTTCCACTCCGTCCACAAGTTCAGCTTCAAGTTTTTTTACAGTAAATTCGTTTTCAATTGTAGCTATTGATTCTTCGGTATTCTCCGCATTTTCGCCATTTTCCTCAGCTACAACAGCTTCATTCGTATTTTCATTCTCAGCAAAGGTATCAGAAGATTCATCAATATTCTTATCTTCAATAACATGGTAAATCTCTGCATCATAATCAGCATTTGAGACTTCTTCCACCTCAAATGATACAAATACTCTGCCCTTTTCTGTATCAGGCTCTATTTCATTCCCGTCTTTATCGCGAATCTGAATGTCAAATGTATAAGCTTTTGCAATCTTTGTTGCCTCTTCAAGCTGTTCTTCTACCTTGTCCTGAACCTTCTTTTCATCCTCTTCCTGAAGCTTCTGAGCAAATAAAGTAGCCCCTTCCGGGAATACTCCTTCATCAGCGCGTACGCGAATCTTTACACCATCAACATCCACTGCTTTATCGAATGCGAAATAATCCTCAACAATATCGACTGTTATTGTTGGGAGCTCAGCTTCTATATAGTAATAATCCGGAATTACAAGTACCGGAACAAATACAAATTTCTTACCAATTTCTTCAGAACTGAAAGGATCAGCATCGCTCCTGGATGGGTCAAGAACCCACTCTATACCTGATACTATCTCGATGCTTTCTACCTGCTCTTTTTCAGTTTCTTCTACATCCTCTTCGTTATCTGCAGGTGTCTCTGCCGGATTCCCCTCATCAGCATCTTCACCATCTCCGCTGTTTCCTGCATTTTCTTCTGTGCTATCTCTCGTACTGGACGCATTCTCATTTTCAGGAGCGTCTTCCTTTTCCTCTTCAACAGCAGTTTCTGCAGTCTCTTCCTCTTTTTCCTCAACAGGTTCCTGTACTACCTCTGCAGCGTGAACCATAAGAGGTCTGAATATAGATATGATCCTGCCTACAAGGTCTTCGGAAGGAGTACTTTCTTCTACGGAGCCTTCATTTCCGGCATCTGAAGGTGTCTCTGCCGGCTCTTCTGCCGGAGTTTCTGTTGTTTCCACTGAGGAAGTGTCAGTACTTTCAGTGGAGCTGCTCTGCTCTTGAGCTGCCGGTTCAGGCGCTGCGTTCGTATTTTCAGCTGTTGCGCTCTCTACCACAGATGCACCTGTACTTGCATTTGTACTAACATTTGCATTAGAAGCGCCAACTATACCGGCTTCACCGGAACTTGTTTCCTCCGGCTCATCCTCTGTCTGATCCACGTTTTCACTTGCGCTTTCAGCAGAAGTCTGCTGTGTTGCTGCTTCAGAATCAGATCCAAAGAAATATATCTCTTCGCCATCTATGATCTGAGAAAAGCCTTCGCCTTCCTCATTCTCTTCTTCCTCTATTTCCTCTTCCGGTTCTTCCTCTGTATCTTCGGCAGAAGCCTTGTCTTTTTCCTCAGCCTCCAGAGCTTCTCTCTCTGCCTCACGCATCAGCTCTCTTTCTCTGCCGAGCTGTTCTCTGATCCTGTCATCTCTTCCGAGATCCGCAACGACAGAAACCTCAAGGGATTCAGGGAAATTAAGTTCTTCAAGTCTTCCGCCCTGCTTGAGCTGTTGATTTTTTACTTTTTCAGGAAGCTCGGTAAAAGACTGAATTTTCACATATTCAACATCATCAAAATAAAGGTCAGAACCATCACCTTCCTGACTTTCACCTTCATCAGCTTCTACTGCAGCTTCAGCTGTCACTTCTGTGCTTGAGGCTGCAATAGATTCATCAATATTCTGTTCAACAGCAAGGGAAGTAAATCCGGCATTGGTTAAGAATAAAACATTTGCGATAAGAATAGAAATCAGTTTTTTTCTCATGAACATGGCCCCCAAATCAAAAAATTCGCACGCCCCTCATAAAAAAAGAGGTCTACTTCTATTTTATCGAAATAATATTACATAATGGTTAGCTTTTCGTAAAATTTAATATTCTTTTTATATTTTATTTATTGCTGGTTACTTAAAACATATGTATCCAATACGTCCCAATGAATGTTATATTTTTCTATATGCTCTGCTTTATCCAGTATACCGGGCAATAAGGAATTAAGAGTTCCATCTGTATCCATTAGTATATATTTATTGCTCGGATCCTCATTAATTATAGCCAAAACGTCCTTACTGTTTTCCTCATCAACAACGATAAATTTTTCATCAGTGTAGAAATAAGATAATGCATCTTTTCCCGGAGTGGAATTTGTTATAACATATCGTGCACCATCAAGATTTTCATCTAAAAAAGCCAACACTTTATTAGTTCCGTTTTGATAATATGCTTCCGTGGACAAAAAATCTTTCGTAGCGCCAATAGAAAGCGCAACAGCTGCTAATACACAGCACACTTTTAGCCAATTCACTTTAAGATTATTTATTGAAAAAGCTACTGCAAACCAAAAACACATTGCTGTTACCATAATATAACGTGACACAAAAATCGGTCTTATGATCAATGACAGGAATATTCCCAGGAATATTGTTCCAAACCAAACACCGAATCCACAAATTGATTCAATGTTCTTCCTGCTTTTTATTTCCGCGAGGATACCGATAATTGCTATTACAAATAAAAGAAAACAGCCTGCTCTGACGATTTTGTCGCCAGAATCAAATAGATATATCAAATTTTTCATTACAGTATATGGAGTTATCGGATCTATCCAATAACCACCGGATACTATCAGTAGTTGCATAATAAATACCAAAATCCAGGGCAAATAAATAATTGCAACACCCAAGCCTGACAAAAAGGTTCTTTTAACTCCTTTTTTATCCTTTTTAATATTAAAGTAAATAAATATCTCAATATAAATAACAATTGATGCTGCACATGCAAAATAGTGACAATATGAAGCCAAAGCGCTAAAAATGGTTAAGAGAATATAATACTTTTTCTCACTCTCAGCTTTGTATATTTCAAGTGAACTCAAAAAGGCAAGTGTCACAAAGAGCATTCCCCAGCTATACATACGTATTTCAGTGGAAAATCCCATAAGTGCTGGCATACCAAGGGAGAACATATTAAAAAGGAAAGCTGTAACGGTACCATATTTATTTTTTATAATTGTAAATCCCAGAACCAGTAAAATAATGTGCGGAATCAGCGATACAAATTTAGCCGTCCAGATTGGATTCGGAACTATACCACTAAAGAGATCCACTATTGTCTTCAAAATAATATAGTAAAGCGGAGGATGCACATCCCATGCTGTACGAATTATTCCGTCAACATATGAAAGCTTAATAAGTTGTAATGAATAGTTCTCATCGCCCCAAATGTCATTACTGAAAATAGTAGAAATGCTAATTATAAGTAAAATAACAGGCAGTACATAAAATAAAACATTTTTGAACAATCCTGAATTCTTATGTTCCACTGCCTTTTCGGCTCTCTCATTTAATGTCATACGAAATCTCCTTTTCTTTTGCCTTAATATTACAACGATCCCTCGCAATAGTCTTTAACTATTATACAAAAAATGGTTGAGAGAGAGCAATTTATGACGTTTAAAGCCTTAAGGTATAGTAGTATAATGTACAAAAGCGGGGTGCACGATTATGAATTCTAATCCTACACAAAAAGGCAAAAAGAATATCGGCGTCTTCTTTAACTGCTCTGAAGTAAGGTTTCAGCGCAGATTTTGTCAGGCTCTGGCCGCTACCGGCAAAAAAATGGGCTATAACATACTTTTCTTCATGACCTTTGAAGTCATTAATGACGAAAGTGACTTCAATAAAATGAATGAGAAGACTATTAAATTTGCCGCTATTGAGCATTTAGACGCAATCATAATTGCATTTGATACCTACGACAAACCTTCAATCCGAAAGGTTCTCGAAGATGAAATAAGAACCAGGGCCACTTGTCCGGTTATCAGCTTCAGAGAACTTCACGATAATTATTACAGCGTTACCAGCAATGCTAATGATGCCATAAAAAACCTGATAAACCACCTGACAGATGTACATCACTGCCGGAATATCGCCTTTATGGCAGGTTATACCCATCATCACGACAGTAATGAAAGACTTAAGATTTACAAGGAAGTCATGGCAGAAAAAGGGCTTCCTATCTACGATAATTACATCTTCTATGGCGATATGTGGAGATATAGCGGAGAAGAGGCATTCAAGACCTTTTTCTCAGACCCGAATCATATCCCGCAGGCCATAATGTGCGCAAATGACTACATGGCAAGGGCTCTTTGCGCTGTTGCCATTGAACACGGTCTCGAAATTCCCGGTGACCTTATCATTACCGGCGTAGACGATATAGCAGAAGCCGCAGAATATCAGCCCACGCTTACAACCATAAGTGTAGACCTGGAAAGGATGGCTGAAGAAACAATTGAACTGGCGGAAAAACTCATTAACAAGCAATACGTAAAGCCTGTACAAATTGTCCCGGCCAAAATAATGTACAGAGACAGCTGCGGATGCATAGGTGAGGAAGCAACAATGTCCTTTCAAATGCAGCTAAACCAGTACTACGAGACCATGAGTCACCTTCTCGGTCAGCCGCATAACCAGACCATGTTCCAGATAGAGCTTGACGCCTGTGACTCATTGGATGATCTTCTTGACAGCATTATGCGCAACATGAATCTGTTAGCTCAGCATAAGGCCCTCAACATTTTCCTTTCCGGGCATATAAATGAGAACGGCGGAAGAGTTTTTGAACCGGATATAACGGAAGAAGTCGAGAGGATTTTTTCTTACAGCAACGGGGAAAAGAAAGATCTGGAGAAAAAGATATACAACACAAGAGGCGGTCTTGATCTGAGCGTCTTTGATACCGAAGAACCGAGAGCTGTTTATTTTTCACTGCTCCATGACAGCACAAACTGTTTCGGTTTTATCGTGTCAGAATTCGAGAATCTCAAAGATACCGTTGATCAGTACTATTTTGACTGGATACTTAAGATATCACTCGCTATCAATAAATACTATATGTCCACAGAACTTAAGCATCTTCTGGATCAAAACAAGAAGAACAGCCTTACCGATTTCATGACAAATATGGCCAACAGGCGAGGTTTTTATCAGTGGCTCGCTGAAAACAGTCATGACTGGATCAAGGACAAAGAGGAGATAGTTTTTATGTCCTTTGATCTTGATGGTTTAAAGGGGATCAATGACAACCTTGGACACGAAGCCGGCGACGATGCGATTACAGCTGCCTCCGCGGTCATCAGGAAAAACTGTCCGGATCGTGGTATCTGTGCCAGAACAGGCGGTGATGAATATATCATGGTATATCCGTCGTCAGTGACATCTCCCGACGAGATAATATCAAGGATCGGAGCTGACATCGACGAATTAAATGCAAAGCACTCATATGTGTTTGATCTGAGCCTGTCAATGGGATGGTTCAAAACTGTCTTTAGCGAATCCACAAGGATTGAGGACTGCATGGCATCCAGTGACAAAAAAATGTATGAAATGAAAAAAATCCATCATCAGGCCTCAAAAACCTGACGATGGATTAGAGGGATCTTCTGCCCTGTATATTATTAGTTAGCTTCTCTGTAATCCGCCTCGCGGATTTTGGCTCTGCTGATCTTACCGGTCGTAGTCCTTGGCAAGTCGTTTACAAACTTAACAATTCTAGGATATTTGTATATTGCCGCTCTCTTCTTTACATATTCCTGAAGCTCAGTGGCAAGCTTACTGTCAGGCTTGTAGTCATCTGAGAGTATGACACTGGCCTTGACCAAAGATCCTCGTGTTTTTGAAGGATAAGCGGTTACCGCACATTCGAATACCGCCGGGTGACGCATTAAAATGTCTTCCACCTCGGATGGTCCGATACGGTAGCCGCTTGATTTTATTACATCATCGTTGCGACCCACAAAATAAAACTCGCCGTTTTTGCCCTTTCTAGCCTTATCCCTGGTGTGATATACTCCGCCGGCCCAAATATCCTTATAAAGAGCTTCGTCGCCTAAATAGCCCTTAAAAACGCCAATAGGAGCCTTTTCTTCTTTGGGAACGATTACAATCTCTCCCTCTTCGCCTTCCGCTACTTCCTCACCATTTTCATCTATAAGCTTAATATTGTACAAGGGGGATGCAAATCCTATTGAACCTGTCTCCTGTGTGTCATCGACGCTTGTGCAGATTTGCAGCGCTGTCTCAGTCTGCCCGAAACCTTCTCTTACCACAAGTCCTGTCATGTCAGAGAATTTCTGTGAAACCTCTACAGGCATCGGTTCCCCTGCAGTTGTTGCATAACACAAGTTACTCAATTTGTATTTGGACAAATCTTCCCTGACAAAATACTTGTAGATAGTAGGTGGTGCACAGAAAGTGGTTATCTTCTCAGTCTCAATAAGTTTTAACATGTCGCCGGCATAAAACTGCTCGTAATCATAAACCATGATCGCCGTACCCATAAACCACTGTCCATAGAGCTTTCCCCAGGCAGATTTAGCCCATCCCGAATCGGCAACTGTAAGGTGAAGACCGCCTTTTTTCACTCCATGCCAGTTTTTGGCTGTATAAATGTGAGCCAAAGGATAAGAAAAATCATGTATGACTGCCTTAGGTGCTCCATTTGTGCCGGATGTAAAATAGTAAAGCATGTCATCAGTCACTTTAGTTTCAACTCTATCAAAGGATTCTTTTGTCCTGCCCAGCAGTTCATCAAAAGAAGGCTTATCCTTATAAGGCTTTCCGACCACCAGCTGAACCACATCCATTTCACCGATTGCTTTTTCCACTTTATCGCAGATGTCATCTGCTTTTACGCAGATAACAGCCTTAGCTTTGGAAAGCTTTACTCTTTCTCTTATATCCTCTGCAGAAACCATGTGTGATGTTGGAACCGCAACAGCGCCAAGTTTATGCAAAGCAAGAATGCTGATCCAGAATTCATAGCGACGCTTTAAGAGCAAAAGAACAGCTTCCCCTTTGGCCACACCAAGCTCTCTTAGCATAACGGCTGTTTTGTCTGAAAGCCGTTTGATATCTGCATAAGTGAACACTGTCCTCTTGCCTTCAGCTGTCTTGTGAACAAGTGCCCTTTCATCAGGTGTCTCTTTTGCACGCCTATCCATAACATCATAGGCAAAGTTAAAATTATCATTATAGCTAAAATCTATACCTGTAATTTTACCTTTGTTATCCTTAATTTCACGGTAATAATCTTCGTATATCTCGGACATTTTTTTATCCCTTTATTTCACTTTTTTAGTTAAGCTCATCCCTGCGATTATTGTTAATAGCCTACTTTCCTGAATTTCCTGTATCTTGCATCAACAAGATCTTCAGTAGGAAGGCTCTTTAGCTGTCGTAGTTCCTCGTAAATCTGTTTGGGTAATTCTTTTACCGATGACTCAGGACAGATTCTGTCGATAAGTCCCAGACGACTGAGTTTATTTGCTGTAAGAGCCAGAGCATTTGCAGCTTCATCAGCTCTTTTCGTATCCTTCCAGAGAATATTCGCGCAGCTTTCCGGTGAAACCACACTAAAATAAGCCCCTTCCATCATCCAGATTCTGTCCGCATGACTTAAGGCAAGAGCTCCGCCGCTTCCTCCTTCACCTATGACAATACTCAGTATCGGAGTCTTAAGATCGGACATCTGCGCAAGATTATCCGCAATGGCTCTTCCCTGACCATGCTCCTCCGCATCAATTCCACAATAAGCACCGGCCGTGTCTACAAAACACAAAACAGGTCTTTTAAACTTCTCCGCCTGCTTCATAAGTCTTAACGCTTTCCTGTACCCTTCGGGGTGAGCACTGCCGAAATTATGCTCCACTCGTTCTTCCAGAGTCTTCCCTTTTTGTACACCTATAACCGTTACAGGCATATCGCCGATCCATCCAAGACCCGCAATAATGGCCTTATCATCTCCATACAGCCTGTCTCCGTGAAGTTCCATAAAGTCCTTTACCACAAGATCGATATAATCTTTGGCGCAAAGCCTCTTGTCACCTCTGGCAGCTGTCACAATTTCATAATCATTCATTTGACACCTCATGAAGCTCTAAAAGCCTTCCTATATAGCTTTTCTGCTCACTTCTTGGAACAATCTCATCAATAAAACCGCACTCCAAGACCCTCTCTGCCTTCTGAAATCCCTCCGGAAGTGCCTGATTAAGACTTTTCTCTATAACCCTGGGTCCCGCGAATCCGACTCTCGCACCGGGCTCTGCCAGGGTAATGTCCCCAAGCATTGCAAAGCTTGCATCAACGCCGCCTGTTGTTGGATTTGTCAAAAGAACTATATAAAGTCCGCCTTTGTTGCTGTTTCTTTTTACAGCTGCTGAAACCTTGGACATCTGCATCAGGGATATCATTCCCTCCTGCATTCTGGCTCCGCCTGAAACCGTCACACCAAGAACCGGGAGCTTATTCGCCGTAGCATACTCAAAAAGCCTTGTGATCTTTTCTCCCACCACAGCGCCCATGGAGCCCATCATAAAATTAGAGTCCATGGAAAAAATACAGGTCTTATGTCCGCTTATTGTTGCAACACCGCAGATAACGCCCTCTTTTTCGCGGCTCTTTTCAATAGCTGCCGTTATCTTTTCTTCATATCCCGGAAATCCCAGTATATTTCTGGATTCCAGATCTGCGTCCATCTCCACAAAACTTCTTTTATCTGTAAGCATCAGTATTCTTCTGCGTGCTCTCACGGGAAAATAATAACCGCACTCCGGACAGACAAAATTGTTTTTCCTTATCCTTGACACGGAAATCAGACTCTGACACTTCTTGCAGTTGATCTTCCTGCTTCGTGGACGCAGACTGCTGCTTTCCAGCTCATTATTTGCTTTTATAAATAAGTTTCTAAGCTCCATTACTTACAAAACCTTCTGGCAAATGCCTGTATCATAATTTCCGACAACAAATCTCACGTTGTCCATGAATTTCATGTGCATATCCCTGTTATTGTCAACGCCCACAAGAACGAACTCCGACAGTGCACTCTTCATCTTTCTTATAGCCCCGTCCCTCGTATCTGAGCAGACTATGAGCTTTCCCAGCATGGAATCGTAGAACGGAGTTACTTCATAGCTCTGATAAAGCGCTGAGTCAAATCGCACGTCCACGCCTCCGGGAATATGCAAAAGCTCAACTTTACCTGTTGACGGAGCAAAGCTTTTTGAATTTTCCGCACAGATCCTACATTCTATTGCATGTCTTTTGTGTGAGATATCCTTCTGGTCAAAAGGAAGCTCTACACCGGCAGCTGTCCTTATCTGCCACTCAACGATGTCAATTCCGCACACCATTTCAGTCACGGAATGTTCAACCTGAAGTCTGGTATTCATCTCCATAAAGTAAAACTCGTCCTTATGGACAAGGAATTCCACAGTTCCGACAGTTACGTAACCACACTCCTTCGCAAGGCTTATGGCAGCCTTGTACATTTTTTCCCTCATTTCGTCTGAAAGAACCGGAGCAGGACATTCCTCGATGAGTTTCTGATTCTTTCTCTGAACAGAACAGTCCCTGTCTCCCAGCGCAATTACTTTTCCGGCTTTATCAGCGATAATCTGCACTTCAACGTGCTTTACATTCTCCAAAAACTTTTCCATGAAGATCGCATCATCGGCAAAAGAGCTTCCGGCTTCTTTCTTTACCTGGTCAAAAGAGCTTGAAAGCTCGCTCTTTTCCCTGACAATCCTGATACCCTTTCCACCGCCTCCGGCTCTGGCTTTTAAAATCACCGGATAACCGATTTTTTCCGCCCAGCTTTCCGCGTCGTTAATGTCTCTAAGTATTGGGCTTCCCGGAGTTACAGGCACACCGGCTTTTACAGCAATTTCCCTTGCCATTTCTTTCTGACCCATAAGGCGCATAACTTCGGACCCCGGGCTTATCAGAACAATGTCGTTTTCTTCGCATAAAAGAGCAAACTCGGGATTCTCAGATAACATGCCGTAGCCGGGATGAATAGCCTCTGCCCCAACCTTTTTTGCCAAAGTCACGATAGCATCCATATTCAGATAGCTGTCCTTGACAAGTGGTCCTCCAATGCAGTAACTCTCATCTCCCATCTCGGCGTGAAGCGCAGTCGCATCCGCATCGGAATAAATAGCAACTGTTTTTATTCCCATCTCCTTGCAGGCTCTTATTACTCGAACTGCCACTTCTCCTCTGTTAGCAATTAGTATCTTAGAGAACATCTTCATTCCCCTCCGTTTTCCGTGGTGATCACAAATGAGAAATCACCACTCATACACCTCCTGCCGTCTACACTAAGCTCTCCGTGAAGCTTATACATCGGATGAAAAGCCTTAATAAGCTTTGTATCAATCTTTATCCTGTCTCCGGGAACTATCATTCCCCTGAATTTAACCTGGTCAAGGCCGGTATATACCGGTATGCACTTTTCCTGTCTCATCTTATCTGCGAACATGACGCAGGCTGATTGTGCCATCATTTCACACTGGATCACTCCGGGTACTATAGGCTTTCCGGGAAAATGTCCCTGTAAAAAGAACTCGTCTCCGCGAACCTCATAATATCCTGTAGCAGAGCCATCCTCGTTTAAATAGACTTCATCCACCAAAAGCATCGGCTCTCTGTGTGGAAGTATTGTTTTTATTTCTTCTCTGTTCATCTTTTCACCGTTTTTAATGACTATTGCTGCTTATCTGCACTTCTTAACTTGCTTTTACCACGAAAAGCGTCTGATTGTATTCCACAAGATCCCCTTCTTTAGCGCAGACCTTACTTACAATTCCGCTCTTTGTGGATCTTACCTCATTCATCATCTTCATGGCTTCGATAGTGCACAGAATGTCGCCTTCTTTTACCTGATCGCCCTCTTTTACCGCCTTATTATCTCCATTTGCAGCGTAAAAGATTCCCAGAAGAGGCGATTTGATGGGTTCTCCGTCATGTACATTCTGCTCCTCTTTGCTGTCCTGCGCGTTACTTAGTGTGTTTGAAGCAGTCTCTCCATTGCCTGAAGTAATGTCAGTTATTGCAGGGCTGTTTCCGGCTGGGCTTAGCGCCGGTGATACAACAGCAACGGTATTTTCTTTGCGCAGCTTTAATTTGAAATCGCCCTCTTCCACCTCCAGCTCTGTTAATCCGAGCTTTTGGAAAAGAGCTCCGTATTCTTCCAAAGAATTCATAGTTTTATACCTTCTTGAATGCTATACAGGCATTATGTCCGCCAAATCCCAGCGATGTACTGAGTGCAAATTTAAGATCAACTTCTTTTGCAACGTTTGGTGTATAATCCAGATCGCACTCCTCATCTTTTTCCTTGTAATTTATTGTCGGTGGAACAACGCCGTCTGAAAGTGCCAAAACAGAGGCAATTGCTTCAACTGCTCCGGTAGCGCCCATCATATGGCCTGTCATGGATTTTGTAGAGCTGATATGTATGTCGTAGGCTCTTTTTCCAAAAACTGCTTTTATTGCCTTTGTCTCCATGGCATCGTTTAAATGCGTGCCTGTTCCATGAGCATTGATGTATATCTCATCGTCATCACCAATTCCGGCCTCATTTGCAGCGTTCTTTATGGCGCGTACTGCTCCGCTTCCCTCCGGGTCCGGCGCTGTAATATGGTAGGCGTCTGCTGTGTTCCCATAACCTACAACCTCTGCCAGAATCTTTGCTCCGCGCTTTTTTGCCCTCTCATATTCTTCAAGCACAAGGATTCCTGCGCCCTCTCCCATTACAAAGCCGCCTCTTCTCTTGTCGAAAGGAATACTTCCTTCATTCGGATCTTCAGCGAGGTTCAGTGCCTGACAGTTTACAAATCCTGCCATTGCCAGCTCATTGATAGAGGCTTCGCTTCCGCCTGCGATTATGGCATCTGCATATCCGTGCTTAATTGCTCTGTAGGCCTCTCCGATAGTATGGGTTGATGTGGCACATGCTGTCACCACCGGAAGAGTCGGACCCTTTGCTCCGAACTTGATGGAAACCGCTCCTGCAGCCATATTGCTGATCATCATAGGCACAAAGAATGGCGAAACCATATCCGGTCCTTTTTCCATGAGCTTTTGTGTCTCTCTGATGGTTGTATTTATTCCACCTATTCCGGATCCTATATATACTCCAAGTCTCTCTTTATCCAGGTCAGATTCAAGGATGCCGCTCTGCTCAACTGCCTGCTTTGCTGCGCCCATGGCATACTGCATATAAAGATCTGATTTTCTTATTTCCTGAACTGTATCGTAATACTTTTTGGGCTCAAATCCCTTTACCTCCGCATCCAGGCTTACTTTAAGTCCCGATGCATCGAATCTGCCAATCTTATCCACTCCGCAGACTCCGTTTTTAAGATTTCCCCAGAAAGTCTCTATATCATTTCCAACAGGGCTTATAACGCCCACTCCTGTTACAACTACTCTACACATACATTCCTCCGTCAACCTTGATCACTTCTCCTGTAATATAGCCTGATGCATCACTGGCCAGGAAAAGCGCAAGTTTTGCTACATCTTCGGGATTTCCCAGTCTCGATAGCGGGATCTGTTTCTTCATTTCCGCTGTCATCGCTTCATCAAGTACAGCTGTCATCTCTGTAGCGATATATCCCGGAGCTATAGCATTACACCTGATATTTTTTCTCCCGTATTCTTTTGCTACAGACTTGGTAAAGCCGATGATTCCGGCTTTAGAAGCCGCATAGTTTGTCTGTCCTTTATTACCCATAAGTCCCACCACCGAACTTATGTTGATAATATTTCCGGATCTGTTCTTTACAAAATTCCTGATAAAAGCTCTGGTTACTAGCATGCAGCCCTTAAGATTCACATCAATAACATCGTTAATATCCATGATGCTAAGACTTGGTAAAAGATTGTCTCTTGTTATACCTGCGTTATTTACAAGAACATCTATTTTTCCGAAATCCGCTAATATTTCCTGTGCTGCGCCCTCAACCTGTTCAGGATTCCTGACATCGCACAAATACAATTTAACGTTCGTTTTAAAGGCCTTTAATTCCTCGATAGTATTCTTGGCTGCCTCTGAATTATTCGTGGCTATAATCGCCAAATTTGCATTATTTTTGGCACACTCCATGGCAATCGCCTTACCAATGCCACGGCTTCCACCGGTTATTACTATATTTTTTCCTGTCAGCATACTTCTTCCACCGTCTTGTTTAGTGTCTCCATATCACTTACGTTTAAGGTCTTTGCCCCCGGAACAGTTCTTTTTACAAATCCT
Source organism: Butyrivibrio sp. (assembly GCA_015056585.1). GTDB lineage: Bacteria > Bacillota > Clostridia > Lachnospirales > Lachnospiraceae > Butyrivibrio. The sequence goes on from SVFZ01000065.1 coordinate 15,869, forward strand.
GAAAGAGTCTTGCCCGGACCGCACTCAATAAAGGTGTCTACACCGTCTTTAGCCATATTGAGAAGCGTTTCTTCCCACTGAACACTATTGCAAACCTGCTCAGAGAAAGTTTCGATCATATCCTCTTTTTCTGCAGTGTAGGGCTTTGCTGTCTTATTGGCATAAAGCGGTATATATGTTTTATTTATGTTATATATCTTATTTAATTCCAATTCTTCTTTGAGTCCTTTGGACGCTTCTTTCATATAAGGTGTATGGAAAGGGCCGCCTACGGGAAGCTCGATGAATCGGACATTTTGAGCCTTCAGTTCTTCTTTTAGCTCATTTATCTTGTCTACTGATCCGGATACAACTATCTGCCCCGGACAATTGTAATTTACAGGATATACACCTATCTTTTCGCAAAGATCCTTCAGCTCTTTCTTATCCACCTTTAGAACTGCGATCATGCTTCCTTCCTGTGCTTCCGCAGCCTTTTGCATAAGCTGTCCGCGCTTGCATACCAGTTTAAAAGCCTGTTCTTTGGGAAGAGCCCCCGAAATTGCCATCGCCACTGTTTCTCCAAGAGAAAAGCCGGCAACTGCGTCAGGATTAACGCCCTTTTCAATCAGAGCCAGAGCCGCAGCAATATCAGCAAGGAAAAGACATGGCTGAGTATTCTCTGTCTTTTTCAGTTCCTCATCAGATCCCTCAAACATCTGTGACAGTGTTCCGGGCCTTATCGCCTCGGCAACTCCGTAAAAATCATGAACCTGTCCCACTTCTTCAAAGAGTTCTTTTCCCATTCCTGCGTGCTGACTTCCCTGTCCGTCAAATAGAAACGCAATTTTTCCCATATATCTCCTGAATCCTCCTCTTTGCATCGTCACATATGCCTTCGATTATTTCCTTACATGTGTCTTCTGAATTAACAAGACCTGCTATCTGTCCGCACATGCATGAGCCATATCTGACATCACCTTCTATCGCAGCTCTTCTAAGAGCTCCTGCTCCCATTTTTTCCAGTTCTTCAGGAGTTGTTGCTGGGTCTTTTTCTTTTTCCTGAAAATCTCTGGTCATTCTGTTCTTTAAAGCTCTTACCGGATGCCCAAGAGTTTTTCCTGTAACGATCGTGTCCCTGTCTTTTGCTGAAAGGACCTTCTGTTTATAGTTTTCATGAACGTTACACTCTTTTGCTGTAAGAAATCTTGTTCCCATCTGTACAGCCTTTGCACCAAGCATGAAGGCTGCAGCCATGCCCCTTCCATCAGCAATTCCGCCGGCTGCAATAACAGGAATGTTCACCGCATCCACAACCTGAGGAACAAGAGCCATTGTAGTCGTTTCGCCCACATGTCCTCCGGATTCACAGCCTTCAGCAACTACCGCACATGCACCCATTCTTTCTACCGTTACTGCAAGGGCAACACTCGCTACAACGCAGATTACTTTTACACCTGCTCCGTTGAGTTTTTCCATGTATTTTGCAGGATTTCCGGCTCCGGTTGTTACCACCCGGATATTCTCCTCGCAAACTACCTGTACTGCTTCTTCAATGTACGGGCTCATCAACATCAGGTTTACACCAAATGGCTTATCCGTCAGCTCTTTTGCCTTATGAATCTGTTCTCTTAGCTGTTCACCGTTGGAGTTCATCGCTGCAATAAGACCTAATCCTCCGGCATTTGAAACTGCTGCTGCAAGTTCGGCATCCGCAATCCAGGCCATTCCGCCCTGAATTACCGGATACTCTATTCCAAGCAGGCTACATACTTCATTCTCGTTCATTTTCTACCTCTTTACGCTTTTTCAGGCTGTCTTCTCAATGTGTGCAACAAGCTTATCAATAGTTGTGATTTCCTGTGAAAGTTCGATCTTGCAGTCGAGCTCTTCCTGCATCTGCATTACAAGCTCCATGATGTCCAAAGAGTCAAGACCGATCTCTGTAAATGTGCTTGTAGCTGAGATTTCAGCTTCATCCTTATCTAGATACTCTGCGATAATTCTTGTGATTGTTCCCTTTACGTCCTTCATTTTCTTTTCTCCTTTTTCGTTTATTCATTGTGTTATTGGTTTCGATTTTGTTGAATTGTGTATATCTGATAGACAAATTACAATTCTTTGATACAATAAACGTGGGTGTAACCCCCATGTCAAGAAACTATTTTAATTAATTCAGAAAGTGAAAAATTATGTCAGGAACATCAGATAAGCCAGACCAGGACTACATTCTCAGCGTCGGTCAATTTGCAAAACTATGCGGAACTACCAGAGATACTTTAAGATTTTATTACGAACAAAACATAATCAGTCCAAGAATTGATCCCAATAACGGTTATCATTATTATTCTCCTTCTCAGATCAGTTCTTTTTTCTTTATCCACACCATGAGACAGGCCGGCTGCAGCATTAAGGAAATTAGTGATCTTATCCATAGTTCCGACAAGGATAAAATAGTAAAGCTTGCCAACTCCAAAATTCTTGATATGCAGAAGGAACTGTATCTGATAAACAAGAAGATCAGCGCTCTTCACCTTGGTATGTGGATTTTGGGAAAATTCGAAGGACACAAGAGCGGAGTGCCCTTTTTGGACGATATACCGGACATCAGTGTGAGTAAGACAGAGATCAGGAATAAGGAAAATGCCTATCATACCGCAGATATAGCCTCCGACATCTCTGTTCATTTGTCGAAAGCTACTCCTGAAGGCTCTCTTTCCACCTTTCCTACCGGTGTAACAATCAGCTATGCGGATCTTGAAAAGAGGCATTATGTCTATAACAGTATAATAAGCTGGTCATTCCTGCCCGCCGACAACTTTGATACCTTCTGGCTCCCCGGTAGGCTTGCTGTTTGCTGCTATCAAGACGATCTGCAAAAAGATATTGAAAAAACCTACAGAAAAATTGTGTCATTTATAAAGAAAAATAATCTGACTGCCATCTCAGATCTGTATGTTATAAGCCTTATCAACCTCTATGAAAAGGAAAAACAGCACAAATACTTTAAGTATCTGCTTATCTGTGTTGAACCTGCTAAGACATCCTGATCTATTACCACATTTTTGCTCAGATTGCGCTTATTAGCCTTTTTTCAGGTGGTATTCAGATATGAATATTTTGCTGGCATATACAATTTATTAATGTTATACTTTTCACTCGTGTGTAAATTATTGAGATAGAGGAATTTTTTGTATGCAAAAAGAAAATAAAATGGGCGTAATGCCTGTAAAACAACTGATAATCACAATGTCACTGCCAATGATGATTTCCATGCTTGTTCAGGCACTTTATAACGTTGTTGACAGCATCTTTGTAGCCAAGATCAGTGAGAATGCTCTTACAGCCGTTACTTTGGCTTTCCCGATGCAGAATCTGATGATTGCCCTGGGTTCCGGTACAGGTGTCGGTATAAACGCTCTTCTCTCCAGATCGCTTGGGGAAAAGAAATTTGAAAATTCCGATGCTGCTGCAAATACAGGTCTTTTACTTACTTTTTTCAACTATATTGTTTTTCTTGTAATTGGGTTGTTTTTTGCTGATTCATTTATTCATTCACAGACAAATGTGGAAGATATCGCTATTTACGGAAAAGAGTACCTTACAATTGTTTGTTGTCTCTCCTTTGGTGTCTTTTTCCAGGTTACTTTTGAAAGACTTCTTCAATCCACCGGCAAAACCATTTACAGCATGATCACACAGGCAACAGGTGCCATTATCAATATTATCTTCGATCCTCTGCTTATTTTTGGAATAGGGCCTTTCCCTGAGCTTGGTGTTGCAGGCGCCGCATATGCGACCGTTCTTGGACAGGTAATAGCTTGTTGTATTGGTCTTTTCTGCAATATTAAATTCAACAACGAAATACATTTAAGCTTTAAGAAGATACTTCATCCATCCTCCAATATTGTAGGTGCCATCTACTATGTAGGTGTTCCATCCATACTTATGATGTCGATCGGTTCTATAATGACCTATCTAATGAACATGATCCTTGGCAGCTTTTCATCAACTGCAACTGCTGTATTCGGTGTTTACTTTAAGCTTCAAAGTTTCTTCTTTATGCCTGTATTTGGCCTTAATAACGGACTTATTCCTGTTCTTGCTTATAATTATGGCGCCCGGAATAAAGACAGGATTAATCAGGCTTTAAAGTTTGCCCTTACATTAGCTGTATCAATAATGGTAATTGGAACATGCTGCTTTTTAGCAATTCCGAGTACTCTGCTAAGACTGTTTAATGCTTCTGACAGCATGATTACTATTGGAGTACCTGCACTCCGGATTATTAGTTTATCATTTCCGATTGCCGGTATTTGTATTGCCGCTGGATCAATTTTCCAGGCATTTTCCAAAAGTATTTACTCTCTTGTTGTTTCAGTTGGGCGTCAGCTTGTAGTACTGATTCCGGTTGCATTTTTGCTCTCTAAGACCGGCGTTCTCGACAATGTGTGGTGGGCATTTCCTATAGCCGAGATTGCATCGGTAGTACTGTCAGCTATCTTCTTTAAGAAACTCTATTCTTCTACTGTTGCAAAAATGTAAGATATTAAACACCTTTATTACCTCATTTTGCAAGTGTTTTTTGTATAAAAGTGTGTTTTAGTGCGCTTTTTCAGAATTATGCACTAAAAACTGATATGATTTTTGGCACTTTTTCGATTTTAGATACTTGTAAGGCGCATAAAATGGGTGTAGAATTTTTATTGGTAGTAAAAATTCTCACTTTGAGGGAGGTATTAAACCATGAATAAAACAGAACTTGTTGATGCTATTGCAAAGGAAACTGGTCTTTCCAAGAAGGATTCAGAGAAGGCTGTTAAGGCTTTCACAGAAGCTGTTTCAAAAGAGCTTAAGAAAAAAGGTAAAGTTCAGCTTGTAGGCTTCGGTACATTCGAGACTGCTAAGAGAGCAGCTAGAACAGGTAAGAATCCTCAGACTGGCGCAGCTATTAAGATTCCTGCAGCTACAGTTCCTAAGTTCAAAGCTGGTAAGGCTCTTAAGGATGCTGTTAACGGAAAGAAGAAATAATTTATAAAAAAATTAAGCCCTTTCGGTATTGATTACCGAAAGGGCTTTTTTGATACTTTATTGATATTTTATTGATTTTGATTCTTGTCTAGTCTTTGTCTTTTATAGATTTTCTTGTATCAGCCAAGATTATTTTTCTGTCTGAGCTGCTCTTCAAGGGCTTTATGGGCCATATAAATGTCATTATTCGCTGCCCAGTCTTTTTCAATGAGACTTCTGATATATTTAGTAGCCGACATATTAGAAGCCTTAGCCATATGCTCTACATAGTCTCTAAGTCCTCTTATATCAAGAAGCAGGAATTTCTCCTTCTCATATCTGCTATTCTTCTCGCCTTTTTCGGCTCTAGTTGCTCTCCTGGGCTCGTTGTATTGAGCATTTTGCATCTGCTGCATATAAGGCATCTGAGCCATTATATTCATTGGCTGTTGGTATGCATTATATGAAGGCTGACGGTATCCCTGGGGCTGTTGAGGTTGCTGAATCTGTGGCTGTGGAATGTATGTCTGTAACGGTGGCTGCTGATTCAGCTGAACTTGTGGCTGATTCATAATCGGTGTCTTCTGAGGCTGCTGTGGTTCCTGACGCAGTGTTTCCTGAGGAAGTATCTCCTGCACAGGCTCTGTTTTTGTTACAGGCTGAACATTTTCAGCAGGCTCTTTTTCTGGTTGAAGGGCAGCCTGATCACCATAAACAGGTTGCTGTTCATTCTGCTGTGACACAGATTCCTTAACGGGTTCTTCCTTTATCTCTACCGTAGCTTTCTCCGGCTCTTTTACTGCCTTGGTTTCTTCTGTCTTCTTTACTTCTGTAGAGGCCTTTACCTCTTTATTATCGTTTTTTGCCTTCTCATCCAGCTTTGGCATACCATCAAACAAACCAAAAGCTGTTTTCTTTGCCCCACTCTGCAGTTTACTAGCCTTGCTCGCCATTACTCTTCCTCCTCTAAATATTCATCAATAAAATCATCATAATCTCTAGCAGCCTGTGAACCCCCTGCATATTCAAACAAATCCATTTTCATTGTCTGTGCTTCTTCAACAGCTACTGTTAATCTAATCTTTGATTTATATACCTTTGTTTCAAGGAATTCTGCTTTTTCCTCTATATCGTTGATCCATATTCTTGAATTGGAAGTATTTCTTACTTTTGTAACAAGAATTCCTGCTATTTTAAGCTTTGGATTTGTATACTCGTGAATCTGACCTATGAATTTATATAACCTTGATAAACCTTGAAGTGAATATGCTCCCGGTTCCAATGGAATAATTACTTCATCTGCGACAGTCAGAATATTCATAAGTACAACACCGAGAGCCGGACTGCAATCAAATACGCAGTAATCGTATTCTTTCTCAATATCACCAAATGCATCCTTAATAAGTCTCTCTCTTCCAAGTCCTGAAAATACCATGTCTGCTGATGCCAGATCTATTCCGCCAACAATAAGATCCAGATTTTCGGCAATTGGAATTATTGCCTTATTTATATTCTTTTTCTTATCCATTACTTCAAAAAGCTTCGCCGGAACATTCTGATAAAAATATTCCTGCTGCTCTTCTGTAAGTGCCTCTATATCCTCAGGATCCGGATCAATCTCATTTAAGTCTATTCCGGCTGTCATTGAAAGGTTTTCCTGCGGGTCTGCATCCACTACCAATACCTTATATCCTCTTTTGGCCAGACCAACTGCCATCGCGTAACTGGATGTAGTCTTAGCTACGCCCCCCTTTTGGTTACTAAAAGCTACAATTCGCATACTTCCTCCCCGGTTTGTCTATCTAATTTTATTTTTTCCAAGCCTTTTTATTATACTTCAATACTTTAATACATTCAATAATTCTAATAACGAATATATTGTATATTTGTTGTAGTATATAAATATTATATATAACTTAAATATATTTTTGCTTTGCATGTTTCATGCCATTTACCATATAGCATATATAATCTATATTACTTAAATGTTTTATTTATTATATGTTTTCTTTGAATTAATTTATATATATTTGATATATATGTTATTAAGCTTATATTATTAGCCCTTATGATATATAGTTTATATATATTATAAAAATATATATTCTATATATTCTATATTTATTTCGCATTCATGTTATATGTTATATGTTATATATATTGTATTTATGGTCTTTATTTTATAATTCGTTCTCGATATATAATATATTTATAATATATGTTATATACTTTATATTTAAATATGGGAGTTTATTCATAATACATATATCATATATATCCTATGTATCATCCGCATTTAAAGATTATAATTTATATATCATATATATATTTATATAGGTACTTAAAAGCAGGAATATTATATATACTATATATGAATATAATACATAATCCATGTTTACATGTTTTAATATTTCTAATTTTTTCTTTTTCACTACTGTTTTATTTTATATTATAGTTTTTCAAAATATTAGTTATGCTAATGACTATAAAATATTATATAACATATATATTTATAATCTGATCTTTTTTCTAAATATCCTAAATTTATGCTTATCTGTATGCAGATTAAATGGCATAATAGTCGCATTCATCTTATTATTTCCAAGCATTCTGTGATTAGCCCTTTAATTGTCCCAGATCTTTATTTCAATCAATAATTTGCAACTTATAAAAGCAAATATGTTATATAACTTAAATATTATTTATTATCATTTTTCAATATATAGCTCACCTCAAACCCGTAAATATTACTTAAAAAATCCATTTTCAATACAGAACGAGAAATAATAAATGTTATATATCATTTATAAAATGTTCAAAAATATATATCATATATCTTTATGTTTCAATGCAGAATACATATTATATATTATATATTTGTTATATATTTATATATTATAAATATTTTATTTCTCTATTATAATTTTAAGCCATATATCCTATATTCCTCAAATATATTATAGCTGTTATATATCTTATTTATATACATAAAGAAGTTATATATTTTGAATATCATAAATATCTTTTCGTTGCAATATATATTTAATATAACATATATGCATTCTATAAATATGTTATATAATTTATATTTTCTATATTTTATAAATGTTTGTAATATATGTTATACTTTATATTTATATTATATGTTAATTATATTTTAAATATATAATACATAATATGGAGCAAATATATATGAAATATCTAAAATATATGATATAATATAGAAATAATATGTATAATCTATATTAAAAATAATATAGATATTTTATTTATGAAAAATATAAGATATATATCATACATATAAAGTATATGATATAGTGTCTATACATATTTCCAAACATGCAATCTAATAAAATCCAAAAATAAAAGATTATATACAACAATATGTAAATTAATCTTCAAAAATAAAGACCTGGGACAACCAAAGGCCAGATCACAGAATAATAGAAGCTGCTAAAACACAATTTATATAAAACCAACCGGAAATTCCACTTTTATAGAATAAATTTCATCAATTTTGTAGTGTATTTAATCGTTTTGCTCATAATTAAGTTTTCATCGGGTATTAATTGCCAATCTAACGATCAAAGGCATAAAAAATTAGTAACGAAATAATAAATATTATATAAATTTTCAAAAACAGAAAGATGCAATAATAGACTGCATTTTGTAAAAATGATGTAATCCCGCATGAATAGTGGTTTAAGCAACATAACGATTACTTATTGCATTTAAATATATTCAATTTGCAAGTTTTCTTGCTAAAATACAAATAATGCAAGTAGAATTATATATAGATATCACATGAATTATATCAGTATTTATCGAGTATTTATGGTTTTATTAATTCATATTATGATATTTATTGTTATTAAATACATGATTACGTAATATCGCAAATGAAATTAACTGGAATAGTCAATATTAAATAACATATAAAATATATAATAGTTGAATTGTTGTTATTAAAGAATTCATTGTTATTTTAAATATGGAAAGTAGAATTTAATTCTAATATAAAACTTGTATATTATAGAAGTTATTATAATAGTATGATTTTAGGATAATTCTAGGATTAACTATATTATTAATATTATTATTAATTGTTATATAGTATCATGTGTTATTGTTGTTTTCATTAAATAAATTCTATAATTAATTAACAAATATATAGTTAAAATGTTAAAATATCTTCATGTAGTAATCCTAAAAAACTCTCTAAAAGGAATAAACATAAAAGAAAGGACTTGCAATATTAATAATTGCAGGTCCTTTCTTTTACATAATTTAAAATGATATCAAATGAATAAAGTAAAGGTGACTAAAAAAGGAACGGAAAAAGAAATAAATTAAATTCAAATATAATTATTAAAAATGCAAGTGCACTAAATGAGTGCGTTATATATAAATAGATATACATATACAATTACAAATAACTTTACTTATACTTATACTTATTCTTATAATTAACCAAAACCTATATCTATATCTATATCTATATCTATATCTATACTTATTATTATTATTATTATGATGATGATGATGACTATGACTATAATTATGACTTTACCTACACTTGCACTAAAATACGGATACTGTGATCAATCCACGAAGTGTTTTATATATTAAATAATAAATACAACAATTATTAATTTATTAAGAGATTAGCAAATCCAGTAAATATGCGAAAAACTTAATTTAAAGGTGTCTAAAAATGGGAGATAAGGGTACATTAATGGGATTGTAAAGCTCATTAAAAGGGCGTTAAAAGTGACTAAAAAGGGAATAATAAAAATGAGCTGAAAGTGACCGAAAAAAGGACATTAAGACATACTTTTGGGGAGCAAAGGTGACCTAAAAGGGAATGGATTTCTAAAGGTGACCAAAAAGGGAATCAAAGTATTAAATTTCAGGAATGTTGTAAAAATGCAGGTGATCATGTCTTCTAAAAAATATAAAGATATGACATCTTGAATGAACTTGCAGAAAACCGCACAAGCTGGCGCTTTCGTGGTAAAGTGATACAGGAGTAATCTAAGCCAATTTAAAACTCCGGCTGATTACAACCGTGAATACAAATAAAGTAAGGTGACTAAAAAGGGAATGAGGATAATAAAAGGTGACTAAAATGGGAACGAGTGAGTTATGGTTAGTTCTTATTTAAAAATAAAATCCACCAGGCTGCTTTTTAATGATCTTAAATATAGATAAATCATTGATTTGGCCCATAAAAATGCAAATAAATGAAAGTAATTTACAAAGTTCTGGTATATTTAGATCCTGTAAAGAAAATTGAGAGCACAAAAAGGGTGTTAAAAGTGACAAGAAAGGGAATAAAATTAATCATATTAGTCAATACAACTCGGTCAAAGGTGAGAGGAAGGGGCGCACATATCCCTAAAGGTGCATAAAAAGGGAATGAAATTTCTGGACTGAAACAGTCAACAATTTGTAGTGGCATAACCTGCTAAAATGCACTAAATATAGGCAAAAAAAGCTTGAAAGTGACAAAAAAGGGAATATAATAAAATATAAAGTATATAAAAAGGGAATGTTATTTTAATTACCTGTCACAAAGTGTACAAAAAAGGAATCTCTTTTATAAATGAAAAGGTGTACAAAAAGGGAATTCCTGATTAGTGGGGGATATATGCAGGATAAGAAAAGAGAGCAGTTGGTGGTAAGCAAGAGCTATAAGAAATCTAACGAGCTCATAAATGCCATGGGAAAAGGAACAGCACTTAGTCAGAAGCTTTTTGCCATTGGTATGCAGAATATCACAGTTGATAAAACAAATAATGTAGTTGCCACTATATATGGATCTGAATTAAGAAAGATGTTTAATTCAAGTTCCGGATCACTTTATGAACATATAGAGGCACTGTGTGACAGACAAATAAAGGGAGCAACAATATTTGACTGGAATCTTCTTATGAAGGACAAGGAGAATGGTAAAATTGAAGCTCACCAGGTTGTTACAGATGCATCTTTCAAGGACGGAACACTTACATTAAGATATAATAACTCATTAACAGATAAAATTGTAAATTTGCAGAAGAATTACACTGTACTTAGCTTAGCTGATACGCTTAGCCTTAAGAGCGTGTATTCTTTGCGCCTTTATGAGATGCTTAAATCTGCTTATGATTATAAGAAGGCAATCATAAAAGATGAGGGAGAGCAGGCATTTGAGTATAATTTGACTGAACTTAAGCTGGAGCTTGGTATTATTACATCCGGCGGCAGCAAGGAAATAAAGACCGAACTTGAAAAAGACTTTCCTGATTATGACAAAATAGAAGAATTGGCAGAGAAGACCGGCCAGACTAAATACAAGGAATATAAAATATTTAACAGAAATGTTCTTAATAAGGCTAAAGAAGAATTAAACAAGAAAACAAGTCTTGATGTTGACTATGAGCCTATCAAAAGCGGACGCAGAGCTGTCGGAATTCGTTTCTATGTTAATCAGAAGGAATCTGTACAAGCCAATAAGAAAAGTGCAGCGCCTATAAATAAGGACGAAATTCTGGATGAGCTTATTGATCTTTTACATGGAGATTTTAAGGTAAGAGAAATCCGCGATATTGCAGAAACTGCGGGGTATGATCTTGATAAGATAAAAAAATCATATGAATATATGCAGTCATACGCTACTAAAATTGATGTTCCGATCGCATTTATGAAAGATTGCATCAAGAATGAATATTATACAAGCAAAAATGCTCCCAAGTTCCCGGAAAAGAACAAATTCCATAATTTTGAACAGAATTCCAATGATAATTTTGAAGAACTTGAGAGATTATTATTAGATAATTAATCATATAGGGCATATATGTTATATAACATATATGCCCTATTTTAAAGGAGAAAATATGGAAAGAATTGTATCAAAACTGCTAATTTACGGGGATTTGCCTAAGGATTCAATTTTGATCCAACTATCTGAAGTGTGCAGAGATTTGCATACAGGGAATTATTCAGTAGAAAACTTAACCTCAAGAATATTCAGACAGGTTAAGCGTCTGCTGGAACTGGGGACTTCCTGTGCTTTTGACAAAAACCTGTGGCATAACTATCTTACATATTTACTTATAATGGACGAGAATCCATTCAGCCTCACTTGCGAAAAAGTCGGAAGCAAGAATGGAAGTGTTAATCATTTTGCAAAAAGTGACTTTGACGCTTTTTTAAAGCTTTTCAATTATGATTTTTCTGAGCTGGAAAATAAACTTGGCATTGATTGTTTTACCTGTATAACAAATTATAAGGCAATCGAAAAGCCGGAGCTTATGTACAACTCAAATGTAAGTGAAAAAGTAAGAAATCTGAGCGAGGAGCTGGAAACCGCCAAAGATGAGAATGAGTTTTTTGACTTTGTGACATCTTTTTACAAGGAGATAGGAGTAGGCGCGTTCGGCCTTAATAAGGCATTCAGACTAAAAGAACTTCCCGGAGAAACAGTTGGATTTAATCCTATCAACAACATGGATTCGGTAGTACTTGATGATTTGATCGGGTATGAAATTCAGAAAGAAAAGCTTATAGCCAATACAAAAGCGTTTGTTGAGGGTAAAAAGGCAAATAACGTCCTTTTGTTTGGCGACAGCGGAACCGGTAAATCGACCAGTATAAAAGCCATCGTAAACGAATATTACAAGGATGGACTGAGAATGATCGAGATTTACAAGTATCAATTCAGATATCTTTCTCAGCTGATTTCTCAGATAAAAAACAGAAACTATAAATTTATAATTTATATGGATGATCTATCTTTTGAAGAGGATGAATCTGATTATAAGTTTTTGAAGGCGGTAATCGAAGGAGGAGTGGAGACAAAGCCTGATAACATCCTTATTTATGCCACTTCGAACAGACGTCATCTTATAAAAGAAACATGGAAAGATAGACGAGATGTGGAACAGGATGGAGATATCCACAGATCTGACACGATGGAAGAGAAGCTTTCACTTGCTAACAGATTTGGTGTAACAATTGGTTATTATAAACCTTCCAGGCAAGAATTCTATGACATTGTAAAAGAAATCGCGGTAAAGGAAGGAATTTCTATGCCGGAAGAGGAGTTGTTCAAAGAAGCTGATAAGTGGGAACTTTATCATGGTGGAATATCAGGAAGAACAGCGAGACAATTCGTTAATTTCCTGTTATCAAGGGTCCCACTTTAAGTTGGGACAACCTTCAGCGCAGCCCTGCAGATTTACGTTTCTGACTTCGCAAGATGCATTTCTGCACTCTTTGCAGCGAAAAGTATAATGATAGGAGTATCTCATTTTACAAGCTTTGCAGCAAAATGGCATACTACTGTTTCTAGCTATAAAAGTGCGTCCGCAGCCTATACAGGTTTTTTCAATATTGCGTGCCATGAGTCTCTCCTTTAGAACAGTATGCATATAATAATCGAGTGTAAATATATACGCAATTGCACTAATGATACACTTTATATTATCAATTTACCTGAAGGTATAATCAATAAACTGAGGATAAAATCATAATAAAATAATAGATTTTAGGAAGGATTTAGGATAATATTTTATTAAATATAATTGAATTAAAGGGTTTTTGATATGCATGAGATGAGTTACATAATGAGAATGGTAAATCTCGCCTGTGAAGTTGCCGGAGAAAACAATGCCAAGAAGGTAAAGCAGATCGTTATAGATGTTGGTCAGACTACAGGAGTGATGCCATATTACATGTACAAGTATTATCCGGAAGCTTCAAAGAATACTATTATCGAGGGTGCTGAGCTTGTGTGCAATGAAGTACCGGTAAAAGCATTATGCGAAGAATGTGGCAAGGAATACTTTCCAAACAGAGAAAACCGATATTTATGTCCATTTTGCGGAGGGAAAAAGGCACATATAATCGAGGGAAAGGATGTAATTCTCAAAAACGTGGTAATAGAAGATTAGGACACAGCAAGTGATATATAACATATATTAATGATATATCATATATTTGCGATATACCATATATGCATCATATAATTTGGAGGGCAAATGAAGACAATTTACCTTGAATGTAAAATGGGTGTTGCAGGAGATATGCTGGCAGCGGCTCTTTTAGGGCTTGTGGATGACAGTGAGGCTACAGTTAACGAACTGAATGCCCTTGGAATTCCCAGAGTCAAATACAGACTGGATGAATCATCTAAGTGTGGAATAAAAGGCAAACATTTATCTGTCCTTATCGATGGCAAAGAAGAGGAGCCATCTGATGACACAGAACATGGAGCAGATCATGACCACAGTCACGATGAGGAACATCACCACGATCATGATCATGGTGACATGCATCATGGAGAAACAGTTGCTTCATTAAATGTTCATGGACATCCTCATGTTCACAGAACACTGTATGAAATTGAAGACATAATTGAGAATCTGAATGTCTGCAAAGAGGTTAAGAGTGACATACGAGAGGTTTATCAGCTTTTGGCAGAGGCTGAGAGCAGTGTTCATGGAGTGGCGGTAGATCAGATACATTTTCATGAAGTCGGCAATATGGATGCGATCGCTGATATTACAGCTGTCTGTTATCTTATGCATAAAATTGATCCTGACAGAATAATTGTTTCGCCGATAAATGCTGGTGGTGGAACAGTCAGATGTGCACATGGTATTTTGCCGGTACCTGCTCCAGCGACGGCACATTTGCTAAGGGAAATACCATTTTATGAAAGTGACAGGATAAAATCTGAACTTACTACACCTACCGGAGCTGCTCTTATTAAATATTTTGCGGATATTTTTGATAATCAGCCGGTTATGAGGGTAAGTAAGATCGGATATGGCATGGGAAAAAAGGATTTTCCTCAGGCTAATGCATTAAGAGCTCTTCTCGGAACATCAAATGAGGAGACGGAGCAGGTGATAGAACTTGCATGTAATGTTGATGATATGACTCCGGAAGAAATCGGATTTGCGACTGAAAGGCTTTTAAAAGAGGGAGCACTTGAGGTTTATACAGTAGCAGCTGATATGAAAAAGAACCGCCCCGGCTCTGTTATATATTGTATGTGTAGGATTGAAGACAGAGAAAAGATCCTTGATAAGATCTTTATGTATACGACTACAATCGGAGTTAGGGAAAATATCTGTAACAGATATGTCCTTACAAGAGAAATTGGGAAGATTGATACTCCATACGGAGAAGTTAGGGTAAAGAAGTCATCGGGCTATAATGTCAGCAGAAGTAAGCTGGAATACGATGATCTTGCAGGTATAGCCGTTAGAACAGGTAAATCTATAATTGACCTGAGAAAAGAAATTGAAGATTTGTATTAAAGAAAAAGCCTGAATGAGTTTCAAAAAGTAAGTGATACCCATTCAGGCTTTGATATCAAATGTTATTATTCATCGATGAGTTCCTGAATTGCTTTTTGAGAAGCTATGATTGTCTCATCAACAGATTGTTCCCCTTCAATGCATTTAACGAGCTGTTCACCAAAAACGACCTCAATCTGTGCCCATTTAGTAGTTCTTGGACGAACTCTTGAGTTATTTGTACCGGAGTAAATTGCCTGGAAAAAAGGATATTTTTTCAAGATGTCTTTATCCAGAAAAATACTGTTTCTGGTGGGGACTCCGCCTTCTTCCAAGGCCTCAAGCTGAACCTCTTTGCTGGTCAGATATTTTACAGCTTCCAGGGCCAGTTCCTTGTTTGGAGAATTATTGGTGACACCCAGGAGCCAGTTTCCGATTTCGCCGGTAGGAAGAAGTTCTGATGAAGCATCTTTTTGTCCCGGAATTTGTGAAAATTCCGCTGATACGCCGTTATTTGTAATAAACCATGAAGGCCATCCTAATGCAAACGCTGCCTCTCCGGATGAAACAGCTTCTACAAGATCATCTTTTTCGTAATTTCCGCCGGTTTCATAGAGCTTGCAATAGAATTCCAGGGCTTCTCTGCTCTCCTTACTGTCGAGAACCACTCTGTTATCGACAAGGATATCGCCGCCAAAAGACCACAAAATTGGAAGAAAATCTGATACGATCGGATTTCCGGTTTGTCCGCGGATGGCATAACCCTTTTTGCCTTCGGAGCTGAGCTTTTCAGAGATTTCATAGATACTTTGCCAGTTTGTCAGGTCTGAAGATGAATCTACCACATCGGCGTTGTAAAATAATAGCTGGACATTTCCGGAAAAGGGAACAGCGTAAGTTGCTCCAAGAGGATAGGGCTCTTTGCCAAGAAGTCTGGATTTTTCGACAAAATCTTCATCGTCGGTATATCCAAGCTTGGTGAGATTGCAGAGAATATTTTTCTCTATATACTCAGGCATAAGCGGATCGTCTATCATGATTATGTCATAGGATCCTGCCTGATTGGCAGCGTCCTTGATGGCATTATCGTGGATGTCGTTGGCGCTTAAAGGTATAACATTGATGGTACAGTTATGTTCCTGCTCAAAAGTACTTTTAACAGCGTTAATAACGTTAGAATGAGAACCGTCTCTGGCAGCTATCGTTATGGTGGCGCCGGAATCAACCTGCGCGGCTTTGCTGCCACAAGCAGTACATCCAATCATAAGTATAAAAGTAAATAGTAATGAAAGGAGCTGTTTTCTCATAACGTACCTCCACAAAATTATAGCTATATACTACCATAATGCGTTTGTAAAAATATGAAAATAAAATTATATATTAGTAAAAGATTTGAGGGAGAAAAATGATAAAATTAGATTTAATTACGGGTTTTTTGGGCTCGGGAAAGACGACTTTTTTAAGATATTATGCGAAATATTTAATTGAAAATGGGGAGAAGCTTTGTATCATTGAAAATGACTTTGGGGCAATAAATGTAGATCTGGTTTTAATAAAAGATCTTGAAAATCTTGGCTGCAATCTGGAGATGGTTGTAGGTGGAGACGGAGCTGTTGCCCATAAACGCAGACTGAAAACCAAGCTGATTTCTATGGCAATGCTGGGCTTTACAAGGGTCATTATTGAACCATCGGGGATTTATGACGTAGATGAGTTTTTTGATCTGCTTTATGAAGAGCCTATTGACAGCCGGTATGAAGTGGGAAATGTGATTGCAATAGTAAATCCCAAATTCGAAAAAAAGCTTTCGGAAATGTCAAGCTATCTGTTTATGTCAGAGATCGCACAGGCCGGAGCTGTTGTATTGAGCAGAACTCAGGAGTGTAATGAGAACGAGATTCAAAATGCTACAGATCAGATGAGCAGCATAATGGAAAAGTTTGGCTGCAATAGGAAATTCAGTGAGAAACTTCTTGTGACAAAAGATTGGGAATGTCTTGATAAATCAGATTATGCCAAGATTGTTAAATGTGGAGTTAACAGATGTGATCACATCAAATTGCCGGATGTAGACGGAGATACTTATCAGACTTTCTTTTATTTTGACTTTAAAATGAATAAAGATAAATTATTAAAGCTGACCCGGGATATATTCGCTGATCCGGATTGTAAGGGAGTACATAGAATTAAAGGGATAGTGCAGACAGATGCCGGAGAATTCTATGAATTAAATACCACGCGAAATGATGTAATGACCGAAAGAGTCGGCGAAACAAGAGCAGTTTTAATTGTAATAGGAGAGGGAATCAGCAAAGAGAAAATTGCCGGGTATCTCGGGGAGCCAACATTATAATTTTTCAGTATAAATTGAGTTTCATAATATTTGGTGCATAAGTATTTATAATAATATATAATAAATAGTGAAGATGTAATTTGTGAAATATCCGAAACAAATATAACTACTTTATTTCAACTGCACGGAGAAACTACTTTATGGATAATGTCAGCAATGAGGGTAAAATTGGTTATTCGTTAACAGAGGACTTTGCACCTAATGATATTTTATACATGTTGAAGGACTTACCGGATGCATGTTGTATTTTTAAAGTTCTTACGGATCCTTTTGGAACTGTAAAGGACATGATGTTTCTTTTTGCAAATGAGAAATATGGACAATTGGTGGGTAAGAGACCGCCTGAGCTTGTTGGAAGTACTTTCTTTAAGACAGTGCTGAACAGGGATGAGGATTGGATAAAATATAGCTATCAGGCTGCCATTTTGAGACAGTCTTTTATTATGAGGACATATAACTCAAAGTTCGATAAGTGGTTCGAATTTTGGGCTGTTCCCGTGTACAAAAAAGGTTTTTGTGCTTTTATTATACATGATGTTACAGCTACCAAGAAAAATGAAGAAAGTTCTGAGCTGGCATTTAACACAAACAAGCTTATCATTGATTGTGCTACCGCTGTTTCGTCAGCGGAATTTGGAAAAGGCATTCGAAAGGCACTGAAAATTGTAGGACAGGCAATTGAGGCAGATCGTGTATATGTGGTGGAAAACAGAGATGGTCATATCAGTGATTTCCACGAGTGGATGAATAGTGCCGGGACGTCCGATCTTCCGGTAAAAAGAGACTTTCAGAAGTATGATATCTTAAAGGTCTGGGATAGTCAGACAAAGGGAAAGAACGTAATAGTTGTAAATGATACAGCTACGCTTGCTGAAGATAATGAGGAAATGTATCATTCAATTCTTGCAGGAAGAATTTCCAGATATGTTGTTGCTGTTCTTAAGGACAAGAAGGAGCAGATAGGATATCTCGTTGCGGATAATTATACGAATGAGCTTGCTCTTAATATAGCAAATGTCATGGAGACTGTTGCAGTATTTATTGCGGCGGAGATGAGAAACAAGTCCCTTACTGACGAAATGATGTATATGGGCAGCCATGACGGACTTACAGGTCTTGGAAACAGATATGCATTAAATCAGACATTATTGCTATTATCGGAGCTTTCAACAGGTGTTGGCGTATGCTACTCCGATATCAACGGCCTTAAAGTATATAACGATCAATACGGACATGCTGCAGGGGATGAGATCATAAAAGATACAGCGAGTATTTTTGCCTCAGTATTCAAGAAAAAGTGCTGCTACAGGATTGGCGGAGACGAATTCATAGCTATTGTTCCGGATATTGATGAAGATATTTTTGAATCAATGGTGGAGAAATTTAAGCAAAAATGCAAAAAAGTCTCGATTTCTGTTGGTGCTAAATGGGCCGAAAGTTCCAAGCACATCAATGAGATCATAAAAGATGCGGATGAGGCTATGTATAGAAGTAAGGCAGAGTATTATAAGGATCACGAGAGAAGACATAACACGTGATATCAATAAAAAATAAGAGCCGGCACTACACTTTCGTGTGGTGTCGGCTCTTTTAACTTGCAATTATTATGCCAGTGAAGCTGTAATGATAGCCATTGAATAAACCTCGATAGCATTGCAGCCGCGGGAAAGATCGTTAATTGGAGCATTTAAACCAAGAAGAATAGGACCGTATGCTTCAAAGTTACCCATACGCTGAGCAATCTTATAACCAAGGTTTCCTGCGTTGATATCAGGGAAGATAAATGTGTTTGCATGACCTGCTACAGGTGAACCGGGAGCCTTCTGCTTGGCAACACGTGGTGAAACAGCTGCATCAAACTGAAGCTCTCCGTCGATAGGAATATCAGGATATTTTTCCTGAGCTTTCTTGGTAGCATTCTGCATCTTTGTAACAGTATCGTCCTTAGCGGAACCTTTTGTTGAGAATGAAAGGAAAGCAACCTTAGGTACTACACCGAATCTCTGGGCACAGTTAACTGTCTCGCCACAGATCTCAACAAGCTCATCCTCATTGGGGTTGATATTAATACCACAGTCAGCCATGGCGATAACTTCGTTTTCACCTGTAGCTGAAGGGCGTACCAAAATAAAGCATGAAGAAACGATGGTGTTTTCAGGCTTTGTTTTAATAATCTGAAGTGCAGGACGAACAGTGTCAGCTGTAGAATATGTAGCTCCTCCAAGGAGACAGTCGCCAAGACCCATCTTTACAAGCATTGTTCCAAAGTAGTTGGTCTGCTTGAGAATCGGGATTGCTTTCTCGGGTGTCATGCCCTTGCTCTTACGAAGCTCGCAGAACTGCTCAACCATTTCATCAAATTTTTCATAATTATCAGGGTCGATGATCTTTGCGCCTCTGATGTTGTATCCTGCATCTTCTGCAGATTTGATAATTTCATCTTCGTTACCTAAAAGAATAGGGCTAAGGAAATTACCTGCTAAAAGTCTTGAAGCAGCCTCAAGAATTCTTGGATCTGAGCCCTCCGGGAATACGATGGTTTTTGGGTTGGCCTTGAGCTTTTGAATCATATCACCAAATCCGTACATAATTATTTTTCCTCCTTGTATGTATCAGATATTTTATTTATGTAAGCGCTACCATTTTAATACCACATAGAACAAAAAAATTTGATTTCGCTCAAGTTTTGTAAAAAATATAGTGAATACTTCTAAAATAGTTTGACTATTTTTTAACTATCTTATGAATTTTAACTATTCTTTTGCATAAAGATTGTTCCTGTGCTAATGTAAGGGTACCGGTGTCAGGCGATAAATGACATCATTTTCCCCTTGGGGACTGGAAATACAGATGAAAGGAATATAAAAAATGAACATGAATCCAATGTTGCTTATGCAGCTTCAGCAGAGAATCGGGCTATTTCAGCAGGATCATCCCAAGGTAATGCCCTTCATGCAGGCAGTGGGAGCAAATGCAATAACTGAAGGCACGGTTTTTGCAGTAAAAGTTACAACTCCTGATGGCAAAGTACTTGAGTCCAATATCAAACTTACTGCCAATGATATTGAAACAATAAATATGATGAAGAACGCCAATAATCAGTAAAAGTAGAAAAACCACGGCAAAGAATAACACGAGATATTCTTTGCCGTCTTTTATGTCGTCATGTATAAAGTCTTTTGACCATATCATTAAAATGTTTTTTCGTAGTATCCACCCTTGTTTACAAAACCGGTTTTTGCCAGATAATCTTTATGGAATTCATCCGATCCACGATAGGTGAGTTTCTTTATTCCTTCAGAAGAAAGTTTTGAAAAAAGGAATTTTCCGATTGTGAAGTCTCTGTATTCCGGGATAGAGTAATCCAATAGAATTTCCATTTCGTCATTTTGTCTGTTCCCTATCATGATTCCTGCGGGCTTACCATTGTGGCATACTACGTAGGAACTGTTGGAACCGGCAAAATCCATGGAAATACCGGGAAAACATTTCCGGATATCTTCTGTATATTTCGCGATAGTGTACTGAAGCAGGCTATCGTTAAGGTCTGATTTTACAAAATCGTATTCTTTGTCCGTCTTGCGGCTCATTTTTATCAGATAGTAAATGTTTATCATAACAAGACATGCATTCATGATCGCAGTCGGGTATGAATGGATTATGAACGCATAAATAGTGAAAATAATACTTCCTATGGAGTTTACTACTCGCAATTTAAACACTGATACCATAAGGAATGATACCAGCACCAGTGCTGAACCCAGGTATCCGAATGCTTCGATAAGTATTTTACTGGTTTCCATATATACCTCATTTCATTGTCGATATTTTGATAATTCTCACTAATTAGAATGTAACATAGATTATAGTATTTAAGCAATGACAAAAACTTGTAAGTATTATGTCTCCTTAGTGTGTTAGAATTATCTGTAAGGTAAAGTCTGTCCAATTGCATTTTTGGCTTTGAAAATGAAGTAGGAACAGACTTTTTTTATAGCATAAAGGAGTATGGGTATGACAAGAGAAGAGTATTTAAAACAGATTGATGAGGTAATTGAAAAGGGGAATTACAGTGCAAGTTGGGAGTCTTTATCCAAACATGAGACACCGGCATGGTTTAAGGGGGCTAAATTCGGAATTTTCATTCATTATGGCATCTATAGCGTGCCGGGTTACGGTAATGAGTGGTATTCCAGAAATATGTATAACAAAAACAACCGCGAGTTTAAGCACCATGTAGAGACCTATGGACCACAGAAAGATTTTGGGTATAAGGATTTTATTCCAATGTTCAAAGCTGAAAACTTTGATGCAAACAGATGGGTAAAGACCTTTAAGGATGCAGGGGCTCGATATGTCGTCCCTGTAATGGAGCATCACGACGGCTTTGCGATGTACGACACGGATTTTAATAAGTGGAATGCAGCAAATATGGGACCTAAGCGCAATATAGGAGGCGAGATTAAAGAAGCCTGTGAGAAGCAGGGACTTGTCTTCTGCGGATCTTCACATCGAGCAGAGCACTATTTCTTTATGAACCTGGGGCGTACTTTCGACAGTGATGTAAACGATGAAAAGTATGCAGATTTTTACGGACCGGCTGTTCTTTGTCCTGAGTGGGAAAAAGACGATGAATTTACAAAGAATACAGAAGATCCCAATTCCAAGGGCGCAAGTAAAGAATGGCTTGAGGATTGGCTTGTCAGAACTGCCGAACTTATAGACAGATATAGGCCTGCCATGCTTTATTTTGACTGGTGGATACAGAATCATTCATTTAAGCCTTATCTTAAGAAGCTTTGTGCATACTATTACAACCGTGCTGCTGAATGGGGAAAAGAGGTTACTATCTGCTACAAGCACAATGCCCTCCCTCCGGATGTAGCTACTTTTGACGTTGAAAGAGGCGCACTAAATGAGATTTCGCCCAGATACTGGCAGACAGATACAGCAATCGGAAACAAATCGTGGGGATATATAAAGGACAATGAGTTTAAGAGCGGATACAAGCTTGTCTGCGATCTTATAGATGCGGTCAGCAAAAATGGCAATTTCCTTCTTAATCTTGGACCAAAGCCTGATGGAACCTTTACAGCAGAGGACGAAAGAGCTCTTTCAGAAATAGGTAAATGGCTCTCTGTAAACGGAGAGGGGATTTACGATACTACATATTGGAGTCAGTACAAAGAGGGAGAATCTGTTATCTCCAGCGGATCCTTCAGCGATTTTGAAGAAGTGCAATATACTTCTGCTGATTACAGATTTACCTATAAAAACGGATATGTGTACGCTTTCTGGATGCGACCGGAAGAAAAAGATGCAAAGATAAAGGCATTCAGAAGACTTGCTATGAGAGATCTGCTCATAGAAGATGTAACACTTCTTTCAACGGGAGAAAAGCTTTCATTCGAGAAAAATGCTGATGAGATGGTAATAAAGGTAGCTGAAGGCTATAAGTCAGATATGCCGATCTGTTTTAAGATAAAGTTAGCCTGATTATAAAAGCTGTATTTCTGACCATGAAGGCTCTTTTTCTAAGTTAGGAATATAAATTCGAGGGAAACAATGATAATAAAGGGTGCATCAGTTTACACAAAAGAACACAGATTTGAGAAAAAGAATATCATAACGGATGGTATTATGATTTCTGCATTATATGCTCCCGATGAAGTAAGGTCCAATACAGAAAGTAATGAGGAATCTGTCGAAGGCATAGATATTCTTGATGCCACAGGACTTTATGCCATTCCGGGCCTTGTGGATATTCACTTTCATGGTGCGATGGGACATGATTTCTGTGATGTAGATCCTGACGGACTAAAGGAGATAGCAAGATATGAGGCTAAACGCGGTATTCTTGCTATCTGCCCGGCTACTATGACATATAGCGAGGATATACTTTCGGGAATAATGGAAAATGCAGCCTCTTTCACTGCCGATGAGGATATGGCAGAGCTTGTTGGAATCAACATGGAGGGACCATTTATAAGCCCTGAGAAAATCGGAGCACAGAATCCCAAATATCTCATGAAGCCTGATGCTTCCATGTTCAGAAGGCTGCAGGTTAAAGCAAACGGGCTAATTAAGCTTGTGGACATTGCACCTGAACTTGAGGGGAGTATTGATTTTATCAAGGCTCTTTCGGACGATGTCAAAATATCAATAGCGCATACCGCCTGCGATTATGATACGGCAATAGACGCGTTTAATAATGGTGCCGGGCATGTTACGCATCTTTTTAATGCTATGCCGGGGCTTAATCACAGAGATCCCGGACCGATAAGAGCCGCTATGGAAAAAGATGCCGAGGTAGAGATAATAGCGGACGGCGTGCATATTCATCCGGCTATGGTAAGGATGGCGTTTGAAACCTTTTCTGAGGATAAAGTGATACTTATTGCTGACAGTATGGAAGCTACCGGCCTTCCTGACGGAGAGTATCAGCTGGGGGGACAAAAAGTAAGCGTTTGTGGCAAAAAGGCAGTTCTTTCCGAGCACCCGGACACAATCGCAGGAAGTGTATCAAATCTTTTTGATTGCATGAAAACGGCTATACACATGGGGATAAAAAAGGAGCTGGCTATACGGGCTGCTTCTGAGAATCCTGCTAAGGCCATTGGGGTAAGCGACAGATTTGGTAAGATTTCAGAGGGCTATATGGCTAATATAGTACTTGTGGATGGGAATTTTGAGATTAAATATGTGATAAACAGGGGTATGTTAATAAAATAGCATCTGCTATAAAAAGTGCAAATGTTGTTGACCTCAGAAAATGAAACTAAATTGAAATATGGAGCAGGTTAACATGGATAGAATCGTTTATGAATATGCGCCAATCATCTATATGGACAAAAGGGAACCTTTTAAAGTAAGAAAGGTAGGATTTGCGCAGTACTGTGAGGATGGGACAAGGAGCCTTTCTTTTAACCGCAGATTTGATCTTAAAAATTTTGATGGCGCAGTAAGGGTTCTGGAGTATGCGTATTATCTGAACTATGACATTCAGCACCTGTATGATCTTGAGCATATCTGGATATATATTGATGGTGAAGGGAAGATAGTTGGTGCGGAGGGCAGCTATCACGGCAGGTTTCTTAATGCCATGAACCGGTCGTTTGATGGGAAAGTGCCAAAAGACGAGAAGAATATCACTATGTACTCACAACCGGGCAAACATGCCTTTTTGTCAGATCCAAGGCTTATGTATCTTTATTCAGAGCTGTATGCTTCATGTGACAGGCTGGCCGGAATAAGTGGCCTTGATGCTCCGGAGAGGTTTATAAAAGATATCCATATAAGCGAAAGTGAAAACGAGAAGGTTATCAGGTATATCAGGGATAATTTTAGCTTTGTACCCAGCATGGAGTTTGAGAAAGTGAATATTTCCGAAGATGATTACATGCCATGGGAGGATCTTTCCGTAAAGATACCGGTGTTTATCAGGGTGGAGTTATCTAAGATTTTGGGGAGCTAAAAGGCCGGTAAGAATTTTTGGGGTGGTATATGAGCAACAGAATTTATGAGACAGAACAATTGGCAAAAACAGTTGAAGTTCTTAAAGATCGCATGTTTGGCGAGAAAATCCCGCTAAAAAAGTGCATGGATGCGTCGGGACTCCGCTTTAAAAAAGTCCCTTACGGCCACAGATCAGAGCTTTTGGGGGATTATTTGCTGTGGGATGAATTTGAACCGGGATCATCCTGGGGCAACAGGGATGAGCATTATCTTTTTAGAACGAAAATAGAAATACCGGATTCTTTTGAAGGAAAAGAGGTATTTTTCTTCCTTTCTACCGGAGCAGATGATATCTGGAATACAGACAATCCCCAGATGCTTGTGTATGTAAACGGCGTAAGGCGTTGTGGCATGGATATGAACCACAACTGTTTGAGTATTTACAGCAAAAAAGACTGGGAAAAAGGCAGCGACAGGCTTGTGGATATAGGCATTTATGCGTATTCCAATCTTTCTGAAAATGAGAATCTTTTAAATATAGAGATTGGGGCATTGGACGAAAATGCTATGCAACTTTATTTTGATATGCTTGTTCCGTTTGAGGCTGCAAAGGAATTCGATGAAACCGGCGATACAAAGAAAGCGGATGTTATTTTAAATGAGCTTGCCCGAGCAGATGAGATTTCAGGAAAAGGTAAAGGGGATGCTGTGTCTTTACAAAATGCATCGGAATATCTTTTGACAAATCTCTATGGCAAAGGAGAAAACCCGGCTACTGTGGCAAGCATCGGTCATACACATATTGATGTTGCCTGGAAGTGGCAGCTTAAGCAGACCAAAGAAAAGGTCATCAGGAGCTATTCCACTGTTATGGAGCTTATGAAGAGATATCCGGAGTATCTTTTCATGGCAAGCACTCCTCAGATGTATGAATTTGTCAGAAATGAAGAACCCGAGCTGTTTGAGGAGATAAAAGAAAAGGTTAGTGAAAAGCGGTTTGAGCCGGAAGGAGCAATGTGGCTTGAAGCCGATTGCAACATAACAGGCGGAGAGTCTTTGGTTCGTCAGATCCTTTATGGCAAGCAGTATTTTAAAGACACATTTGGTGTTAGCAGTGATATTCTGTGGCTTCCAGATGTTTTTGGATATAGTGCTGCCATGCCTCAGATCCTCAGAAAAAGCGGAATCCGCATATTCATGACGACGAAGCTTGCCTGGAATGATACTAACAGGATGCCACACGATCTTTTTATGTGGAAAGGTATTGATGGGAGCGATATACCGGCTTATATAATTACAACCTGCAATTATTCAGGTGCAGACAGAGCCATGAAAGATGGTGGAAGGCTGGAATATACTTACAACGGAAGGCAAAATGCCAGCCAGGTAATGGGAACCTACAGAGCATTCAGGGAGAAAAAGCTAACAGATGAAGTACTTACCTGCTTCGGATTTGGAGATGGTGGCGGTGGACCTACCTGGGAGATGCTTGAGATGAACAGGCGCCTTGAACTTGGAATCCCCGGGGTTCCACGGACAAAGATCAAGCCGTTGTCGGATTTTGTGGATGGTCTGATGCAGAGAATCTCAGATAGCCCGGATATGCCTGTGTGGAAAGATGAACTCTATCTGGAGTATCACAGAGGCACTTACACATCGATGGGGCGTAACAAAAAATACAACAGGATGCTGGAGTATCTACTGCATGAGGCAGAAGTGCTTTCTTCATATGCGTATCTGCTTATGGGAACAGAATATCCGAGAAAAGAGCTGCTGGAAGTATGGAAAACAGTAATGCTTAACCAGTTCCACGATATCCTTCCGGGGTCTTCAATAGAGGGAGTTTACACAGACTCCTGGGAGCAGTATAAAGAAGCGGTTTTGATAGTACATGGTGTCATAGACAAAGCGTGTGAAGCTTTAAAGCAGGAAAATGTTGCAGGACTTATCGGAGAATCTGCGCCGGGTGCTTATGCGCCTTTGGAGAGCACTGATGTGTCCCGGGATATGAGCATAAGTGGCAGGTCAACTTATACTGTGGCGTCAGAGCCGGGAATGTCTTACGAAGAATATTCTGACGGTAAACTGAGCGTTCATACCGATTACTACGATGTGAAATTTGACCTGAATGGCGAGATAGAAAGCCTTTTTGACAAAGAACTCAAGCGGGAAATAAGAGATAACAGCAGTTATCCTTTGAACAGACTTATTGCATTTGAGGATAAGCCCAAGGATTATGATGCCTGGAACATAGATGCCGATTTTGAAAAGACTTTCTGGAATCTGGATAAATTAGAGAAAATGCAGGTTGTATGCCTTGATAGGTCCGGGAATGAAATTAAAGGTGTACAAAAAGGGAATGATACTGTTTCTGAAATTCATGTGGAGATCCACAGGAAGTTTAATTCGTCAAGCATCCATCAGACGATTGTTTTCAGGAAAAACCAAAGAAGAATTGATTTCAGGACCAAAGCAGACTGGCATGAACATCAGATTCTGCTGAAAGCGGCTTTTCCGGTAAATGTGCAATCCGATAAGATCCGGTGCGAGATACAGTACGGAGATATTACCAGAAGTCTAAAGAGGGATACCACCTGGGAGAAGGCTAAGTTTGAATGCTGCGCACACAAATGGATAGATATAACAGATGACAGCGTTAGTTACGGGGTGGCAGTCCTAAATGACTGCAAGTACGGTTATGATGCGAAAGAAAAGCTTATGCGCCTTACGCTGATCAAATCCGGTATTTTCCCTAATCCCAACGCAGACCAGGGAGAGCATGAATTTACCTATTCACTGCTTCCCCATAAAGGAAATGTGGCTAAAGGAGAGGTAATTGAGCAGGCTAGAAGATTAAACTTCGAGGCTCACTATTACCTTCCGAAGGAATTTAGTATCTTCGGGCAAGGGAGCATTAAAGGTGTTGACGACTTAAGTGCCGTGTCTGCTGCGACTTTGGTGAACGGGATTGAGTCGGAGATAATTGATTTTTCAGGTACTAAGGGAGTATTCGTAGAGGCTGTCAAAATTGCTGAGGAAAAAGAGAGTCTTATAATCAGAATATACGAAGGTTATGGACTAAGTCATGATGTTCGCGGAAAGCTTTTCAAGAATCATGACATATGTCTCAAAAATGCCGTAGTATGTGATCTTCTTGAAAATGATACGGATGAGGAGATATCTTTTGACAGGGATACGAAAGTAATAGGATTCAAGCTAAAACCTTACGAGATAAAAACCATAAGGCTCGAGTTTGCGTAAGAGACGGCATGTGCAAAAAATGCAATCTTTTTAATTGATTGACATAAAAACTGCGTAGATAATGCACGATTAAGAAAATAGAATGTATGATATAGGATCACGTGTCCATATCGTACATTCTTTTTGTATAATAGGGCAAATTCAGAGTATATAGAAATCGTATCGGGAGTGCAATTACGGAGATTAGCAGATATGAGTAAAGAGACCAAGTTCTTGAGTATTGCAATTGGACTTTTACAAGGAATTGACAGGGATGAAGGTAAAAAGGATCCTGTCGTTGAATCAATGAACGCGGACAGGCTGTACAAATTTATTCAGCTTGTGGATGAATCTTATGTTGATAAAACAGCCAGAAGAACCAATGAAGTGGATTATCCTGCCAAAAATGACAGGAACAGATTTCACTTTAACGGTATTATCGACAGAACCGCGCCTTTAGGCAATTTGTTTGTTGAAACAAAGATAAACGGCCATGGAACACCGGCACAGGTGAAATTGTTCAAGCTTTTGGAAAATGAAACTCCGGAAAATTTTGACAGAGTAAACGGCAAGATAACCATGATAAGGGATATGACCGGCTTTGACGGTTGTTTGTCCAGAAAGCTTACGCCCGGAAGATATGTGGTTGAGATATCCAAAGGAAGCGAATGTGAAATAATAACGGATGATATTGAAGTTGTTGCAGATGCGCTGACAAAGCGATCATATGAGTTAAACCGCTTTGTAAATCTTGAAAGTGAAGGCTGGATGGCTGGGGAACTTCACCATCACAGCGTATATTCAAGCCCTGCTTTTAATGGGGATGATGACGTTGTGGATACTCCGCAGGAGATAGCCAATTCAATGATGGCGATGGGACTATCCTTTGGAGCGTTGTCCGATCATCATCTGATCCTGCAGCACCCGGCATGGAAGGCCATGAAAAGGGATAACTTTGTGCCTATCATTTCCAAGGAAATATCCACATCAAATGGGCATGTAATGGCTATGGGAGTGCCGAAGGACGTTATTTATGCAATTCCGGATGATGAGCACAGGACTGACGAATACCTCAGGAATGAGTTTGTCCGTATAACAGATGAAATAAAGGAAAACGGCGGACTGGCACAGATAAATCATCCAAGGGATCTTCAGAAATCTATTTCCTGGAATCCAAATTTCGAAGATATGCTTGATATATTTGAAACTATGGAGATCTGGAACGGTTCAAATCCTATGATGAGTGGCAGTACCAATGATGCAGCAAGGGATTTATGGCACAGATGCATGCAAAGAGGGCTGTTTTTACCTGCCACAACAGGAAGTGACACCCACAATATCTGTGCTGATGACTACCATATCCTTTTTGACCGGATCATGGATACTATGGATGCGATACGGGGTCAAAAGACTGAGCTTGAAAAGGAATATCCGGAAGAAGTGCACACGATGCTGGAGA
The DNA here is from genome assembly GCA_015056585.1 of Butyrivibrio sp. Lineage (GTDB taxonomy): Bacteria > Bacillota > Clostridia > Lachnospirales > Lachnospiraceae > Butyrivibrio. Next base: position 45,651 of record SVFZ01000065.1, read on the forward strand.
TAGGAGATAAGCTGCTTCCTATTCTGGAGAAGTGGGCAGAAACCTGCCTTACAAGCGGATGTGTAAGGACATATGTGTATTTTGATGCAACACAGCCAAGGGAAGTAACCCATAATCAGGCTCATATCCTGAACCTTCTGAGGAAGGGAAACAGCTTTTTGACAAACGGTCCTATCCTGATCCCAAGAGTATCGGGGAAGCTCCCGGGAGAAAGGCTCAAGATTACAGACGATAAAGCTTTGTTTGATGTTGATCTGAAAATCCTTGCCAACAGAAGACTCAAAACTCTCGGGATATGGACAGAGAACGGGCTTCGCAGGGAGATTAAGATCAAGGGACATAAAGAAAACGGCTTCTATGACTACAGTATGAGCCTTCAGGAAGCCGCTTTGGACGATAATTATATGTATTTCACAGTGCAGGATGACTGCACGAATATGGCAATAAGCAATCCGGTTATTTTTTGCCGATAGTTGTGGTCTGTCTGTATTCTCTGGGAGAAATGCCGGCCACCTTGTTAAATACCCTGTTGAACTGGGAAAAGGAAGAAAAGCCACATTCCTGCGCAATGTGAGAAATCTTATCATTGCTGGACAAAAGGCGGTATTGGGCATTTTTAATTCTGGTGAGTTGTATATAGTTTGACAGGTTAAAACCTGTAACCTGCTTAAATTCTCTGGAGAGATAGCTGGAACTTATAAAAAAGTTCTCTGAGAGGAATTCAAGGGAAATATCCTCGTTGTAATGCGAGTGGATATATGATGAAACCTCATACATTTTTTGTTCTATGGATGTATAGTCCTGTTCGTTGGTGTATTGGTTTTTGTCTTTTAGTTCATACAGAGTATACAGAAACTCCTGAAATTTGGTGTGTATATAGAATTCATCAGCAGGATTACCGTAATACTTGTGTTCCTTCGAGAAAAGATAAAGTGAATTGAGTATGTCTGTCAGCTTTTTCCTGTCTTCGAAATCAAAACGGAAAATAGGGATCTCACTGTTAAAAGGCGAGAGTATTTCCTTATAAGCCTCGGCGGTATCAGGGTTATTCAGAGGATACATAAAATCAATGATGACACGTTTACTGGGTTCACCCTTGTAATACACCGATTTGTGCAGCACAGAAGGCGCCAAAAGAACAAGGTCACCTGAACGAATGTTATAAGGAACACCCTCTATAAGGTGAGAAGCACTTGGCGCTAGCAAAAACAACATCTCGTAATACTGATGAAGATGCTGGAACTCCATGTTAACAGAGGCATCTCTTTCATCGTAGTCGATGTAGTAATAGATGTTGTTTGGTATGTTGTTGATGATTATGAAGTGTTTGTCTTCGTAATAGACACTGTCGTTAATAAGCATGAGATTAGTATAAATGAAATGAAAAGAGGTAGCAAATGAAAGTGGAGAGAAATCAGATTTTGTCAGTTCTTGAGGTTCTGGCGGGAAGTTTTCGGAAATTTCTGTATGAGGATGATGAGAAATTTCTCGAGAACATGAAAACAAAGAATCTGGCAGGAGATGATATTTCAAGATATCAGCACTGGGAATGGACTCAAGGGGTTGGTTTGTATGGTCTGTACCAGTTGGCAAAAGAGCTTGGAAATGACGAATATATTGATTTCTTGAAGAGTTTCTATGATAAAGAGCTTTCCCTTGGATTACCTGCTAAAAACATCAATACCTGTGCGCCTATGCTTGCACTGGCTTTCCTTTTAAAAGAAACCGGAGAGCAAAGGTACGCAGAAGTATGCCATGAGTGGGCTGAGGCGATCATGAATGATTTTGTAAGGACCAAGGAGGGCGGACTTCAGCACAGAACCTCTGACACAGAGAATACAGGGGAACTCTGGGATGATACTCTTTTCATGACTGTTATGTTTCTTGCCGTAATGGGAGAAATAGAGGACAATAATTCTTATAAAGAGGAAGCAAGATATCAGTTTCTTTTGCATATAAAATACCTTGTTGACCATAAGACAGGGCTTTTGTACCATGGATGGACATTTCTTGAAAGAAATAATTTTGCAGAGGCCCTCTGGGGAAGAGGAAACTGCTGGTTTACAATTGCTGTTCCCGAATATCTCTCAATTTCGGGCATAGCAGGAGCCGACAGGAGATTTCTGGAAGAAGCGCTTCTGGGACAGGTGGAAGCTCTTGAGAAATATCAGGACGAAAGCGGAATGTGGCACACTCTTGTGGATGATCCCACATCATATGTGGAAGCCAGCGCGACTTGCGGTTTTGGATATGGTATTCTAAAGGCTGTCAGGCTCGGATTTATAGATGAAAAATATAAAGAAGTAGGGCTGAAGGCACTTGAACCTGTTCTTAAGCTTATTTCCGAGGACGGAACGGTTAATCAGGTGTCCTATGGAACTCCTATGGGCAGAGAGAGTAAAGACTTTTATAAAGAGATTGAGATAAAGCCAATGCCATACGGACAGGCGCTTGCAATGCTCTTTTTGCTGGAAGTGCTGAAAATAAACGATGCTGAATAAGAAGTGTCATAAGCAAAGTAAAAAGGAAAAGCTGATGTACAGAATAGGGATTGATGTAGGCGGAACCAACATAGCGATGGGGCTTGTGGATGAGGCCTACAGAATAATCAGGAAAAAAAGTGTTAAAACCGGTGATGACTGCTCTCCCACCCGGATGATAAATGTGATAGCAGATGGGATCAGTGAGCTCATACAGGACATTGAAGGCGATATCACGCTGATAGATGCAATAGGCGTCGGTGTTCCCGGAACAGCAGAACCGGATACGGGGAAAATACTATATGCCAATAATCTTGGCTTTGAGGATGTCCCTTTTTTGACAGAACTTAGGAAAAAGCTTGATCCGAAGCTGGCAGAAAAGACCTTTTTTGAGAACGATGCAAATGCCGCAGCAATCGGCGAATACATAACGGGCGACTATGATGTGCCCGTTTTTGTTATGGTTACGCTTGGAACCGGCATCGGAGGCGGGATCATAATAAACGGAAAACTGCTTAGAGGCTGTAATTATGCGGCTGCTGAGTTTGGACATATGTCTGTCAATATTGACGGCTGCGATTGTAACTGCGGAAGGAAGGGCTGCTTTGAGGACTATGCATCGGCAACTGCACTGATAGAGCAGGCAAAAGAGGCAATGGAAGGCGATGAGGGAAAAGATTCCCTTTTGTGGCAGGATATTAAATCCCAGGATGAACTCGACGGTGAAAAGTTTTTTAAAGCAGTAAAGGCCGGAGATAAAACGGCAAAGAAAGTCCTCGCCGGATACTGTGATTATCTTGCAGAGGGGCTCACAAATATCATCAACATATTGCAACCGGATGTTATTGTTTTAAGCGGCGGAATTACCAGGGCTGCAGATCTTTTCCTGGATAAGGTAAAAGAAAAAGTGGCCAGAGATGTATATTCGAGAGACAGCAGAATAAACACAGAGATTACCATTGCAAGAGGAATTTCAGACAGCGGAGACGTTGGAATTATAGGTGCTGCCCTGTCAGATAAAATGTGATTGTTTATGGATAAAAATTTGTAAATGAAATCCGGAAAAACCCATGTTTAAGGAGCAGAAATTATGGAAAAACATTATCAATTTATCTTAAAGGATACTGAAGAACTGGTTTACGAGTCCATGTGCAGGCAGATAACGGATAAGCAAAATGAGAATTATGGCGCATTTCTGGACAATAACCATATTCTTGATGCCAAGTTCACGATCTACCGCACAGCTTCTATGATCGCTCTCTACTGCAACAGCGACAGCAAGTTGTACAGAGACAAGGCTCTTTTTAAAAGGATAATGGCAGGACTTGGTTTTGCAAAAAAGATGCAGCATGAAAGCGGACTTTACGACTATGTGACCTGTAATTTCAGCTCGGCACCGGATACCGCTTTTTGCATCAAGAAAATTATGCCTCATTTCTTTTACCTGAGGGATGTTGTGGGGGATAAGAGGACAAAAGAAGAGGATGAGATTTTTTCTATCCTCAATGAGATCATCAGGAAGGCTGCGCTCGGAATAATGACTGGAGGCTTCCACACACCGAACCACAGATGGGCAATAGCTTCCACGCTTATGGAATGCTCAAAGATCTATGGGAACGAGGACATGGCAACATGCGCCAAGAAATACCTGGCAGAGGGCATTGATTGCAATGAGGACGGTGAATATGCAGAGAAATCCGCAGGCAATTACAACAGAGTAAACAACGATGCCATGATAACGCTGGCTGAGTCAACCGGGGATGCCTCTTATGAGGAACATGTTGTGAGAAATCTGCGTATGATGCTGCACTACTGGGAGCCGGACGGGTCGGTATTTACAGCAAATTCCACCCGTTTTGACAAGGACCGTCTCATGTATCCTACAGATTACTACACTGAGTATATGCTGATGGCGGAGAAACATAATATCCCCGAGTTTTATGAGATGCTCAATACTATCATCGATATCTGCAGGAAAAAGAACCTTCACGGACCGGATTGTCTGATTGATTTTATGCGCAATCCAAAATGGCGCAGCACAGAGCATGATGGTTTTTATAAAGACCCTGACTATCACGTATTTTACAAGAATTCAGGTATTTCAAGGAATAAAACGGGAAGATACACCTATACGGTGATGAGCGGAAAATCTAATTTCCTGTATTTCCATAATGGGACCATAAAGCTCGAAATGAAGGTGGCAGGGAGCTTTTGCGAACACAGAGCATTCAAATCCGAGACCATGGAGGAAAAGGACGGAGTGTTCCACCTACATCAGACAATGCACGGCTGGTATTACCTGCCCTGGAGTGAAGATAAGATCCCAAAAACCAATGACTGGTGGCAGATGGATAATGCAAGCAGAGACAAGAAAATGGGACCGGATATGGATATTGATGTCTATGTATCGGAAAGCAAGGACAAGGACGGCATAGATGTCAGAGTTAAGACCTGCGGAGTAAATGGCGCACCTTGGAGAATAGAGATATCACTGACCGGTGCAAACTTTATGGAAAATGAGCATCTGGCTACAACGCTCAAGGGGAATGAGACAATTATAGCCAAAGACAACATGGTTACAGTTTCCAACGATTTCGACACTCTGACAATAGGCCCGGCATTTGGAACTCACAGATTTATGGAGGGTAAAGAGGATTCGGAGCTGACAAATGCAGGGGCATCAACACTGTATTTTACCGATTATACGGGCTTTGATCATACAATATCGATAAGGAATATGAGAAGCAAACTCTGATAAATGGCGCGTATGGGGAAGATATAAAAAGCAATAAAATGGGGTATGACAAAAAATGCAATGTTTTTTGCGAAAACGCAAAAAAATCAGCTATTTTGAGGACAAGCGCTTTGATACAATATCTATATCGTAAGGTATAGCAAAATGCGCAAAGGAGGAATTATGAGAAGGAAAATGAACTCAAAAGCAGTTTCATTGGTTCTGGCTGCAGCAACGTCAATGACAATGCTTGCAGGTTGCGGGGGAGCAGCAACACCAAGTCAGACAACAACTGATACAACAGACACAACTGCAGAAGCTCAGACTCAGACAACAGAGGCTACAACGGAAGCAACTACTGATATTGCTTCATCCATGGAGGAAGTAAAAGTGGAGGGCTTTTCTGAAGCTCCAATGCTTGCTGATCTGGTTTCATCTGGGAAACTTCCGGCAATTGAGGAAAGAATCCCTAATGCAGACAATGTTTTTGTAGAGACAGTTGATGCTACCGGTGGAGCGCTTGAAATCGGTACTTATGGCGGGGTTATCAATATGGGACCTGCCGGCGGAAGCTGGGGACTTTCAAGGCCGTCTCTTGAGTCTATCATTCGTTACAATACAGACGGTTCTTACTATCCAAACGTAATTAAGTCATTTGAACACAATGATGATTACACAGTTTGGACATTCAAATTAAGAGAAGGCATGAAATGGTCAGATGGTGAGCCATTCACTGCTGATGATATTACCTTCTGGTATTACATGTGCCACCTTACCAACTATGACAGCAAGAAGAGCTGGGCAGCTCTTAAGGAAGAGGTTGACGGCGAGGATGCATGGGCAACTCTTAAAAAGGTTGACGATTACACAGTAACATGGACATTCGTAAATCCTAAGTACCCTGCAGATTTCATAGAGAACGGCGACTTCAAGTGGTGCTGGGCTCCTGCTCATTACTTAAGCGATCTCATTCCTGATTCTGAGGATTATCCATATGTAGAGAACGAGTACTGGCAGAGTACAGGCCTCTCAGAGGAAGAAGTTCTCGCAAACGCACAGAAGAAGAATATTGACGCAGCTACAGTTAAGGATTTAGGTAAGGCTGCAACTTATAACTTCTGGAATGTATCAGGAATTCCCACACTTAATTCTTTCGTACTTTCAACAGTACCGGGTAACAGCTCCAAGGATGATACACTTTGCATCATGGATCGTAATCCTTATTTCTGGAAAGTTGATGCGGCAGGCAACCAGCTTCCATATGTGGATGCGCTTCACTTCAATCAGACATCCGAGGATGGACAGGATCTTCTTATGTTCCGTTCAGGTGAGCTTGATGTTATTACTGTAGCAATGCAGGACATCGCAGCAACTCTGGCTGACCTTGGCGATGCAGCAACTCTTCGCGAGTGGGGTACAACAAACTGGGGCAGCTATCAGATAACATTTAACTACACAAATCCTGACAAGAATTATGCAGATCTTTTTGCCAACAAGGATTTCCGTGAGGCTATGTCAATCTGCGTTGACAGAAGTCAGGCTTCAGAGCTTCTCTCTGACGGATTCCTTGAGCCGGGCCAGTGTGCTCCTTCAGAAGGAAACGTTGGATATGACGCTGAGTGGACAGCAAAGTGGACTGAATACGATGTGGATAAGGCTAAGAGCCTCCTTGAGGGATGCGGTCTTGTGATGGGCAGCGATGGATTCTATAAGTTTGCTGACGGATCAGATCTTATGCTTACATTCCTTGCATATGATGGCGGTGCTGACGATTCTTACCCTGTATTCGAGCAGTATTACAAGGCAGTTGGTATCAACTGTGCACTTAAGAACCTTGAAGTAGCAGCATTTGATGAAGCGATTGATAACAATGACTGGGTTGCAGTAATGGGACCTCACACAGCTATCGGCGGTGCTTCGCTTAAGGATAGAGCAGCTCCATTCGTTCCTATTGCACAGGCAGCCGAGTGGTACGGAGAGTATGGTACATACTACGCAACAAAGGGCGCTCAGGGTGTTGAGCCAACAGGCGATATGGCTAAGCTTGTAGAACTCTATGACAAGTGGAGACTGACATCCGATGAAGCTGAGAGAGAGACATATCAGGATCAGATCTATCAGATCCACAAAGAAAATCTCTGGTCTATCGCTTATCTTAAGTCAGAGGGCTACTACGAACTTATCAGCTCCA